>NZ_JBSGHL010000057.1:0-54059 GCF_053604375.1 Streptomyces sp. NPDC004031
CCCGCGCCCCTGGGGGTGCCCGGCGGGGCATCGCGCACCCGGTGCGTGGGTGGGTCGGGTGCCGCCACGGGGCACCTCCTCGGAATGCGCGTACGGCCTCATCCGCACCCTCGACGGAGTCGATGCGCATTCCTGCGGGGGCACCCCGCACCGTCCCCCTCCCGGGCAGGAGAAGCGGCCGTCCCGCCGGTGGGGGCGGAGAACGGCTCGCCCGGCGGGGCAAAAACTCGCTCACCCCCGGAGGGAAGCGCACGCTGGAGGGCAGGGTCGGCGGACGGGTGGAGGTGCGGGTGGGCGGGAGGGCAGGCGGAGCGGGCGCTCCGGAGGACGTCTCCCCGCCCGGAGCGGGTGTTCCGGGCGGGGAGTGGGTGCGTGCTGCCCTCCTGGAGGGCACCGCGGCGGGCGTGGCCGTGCTGGACACGGATCTGCGCTTCGTCTACGTCAACCCGGCGATGGCCCGCCTGAACGGCGTGGCGGCCGAGGCGCACCTGGGCCGTACGATCGCGGAGGTCGTGCCGGGTGTGGACGCGGGGCTCGGGACGTTGCGCCAGGTGCTGGCGGACGGCCGTACCCGGGAGCTGGTGTCGAGCGGGCAGACCCACGCGGAGTCCCCGCACCGGCTGCGGGTGTGGCGTGGCAGCTACCACCGGCTGGAGGACCCGCAGGGCCGTGTGCACGGCCTGGGCGTGGTGCTGCTGGAGGTGAGCGACGACCGCGAGGCGCGCGCGGAGCTGGAGCGGGCCCGGGAGCGGCTGCAGCTCATGGACACCGCGGCGGTGCGGATCGGCCGGACGCTGGAGGTGGACCGCACCTGCCAGGAGCTGTGCGATCTGCTCGTGGAGGTGATCGCGGACGTCGCGACGGTGGAGCTGCTGGCGATGAGCGGCACGGACGGCCGCCGTCCGCCCGCGACGGGCACGCTGCGGCTGCGCCGCGCGGCGCTCGCGTCGGTGCCGGGGCTGCGGGAGGCGGTGCAGCAGTTCGGGGTGCCCGGCGAGCACGTGGACTACCAGCCGGGTTCGGCCGTCCCGCGCTGTCTGGGCGCCGGGCGCCCGCTCGCGTACAACGTGCCGGGCGACGCGGAGATGGGCCGGTCCGCGCCGAACACCGGCCGGGTGTCGGCGTACCGCGCGGCGGGCATCCACTCCGCGCTGGTGGTGCCGCTGGCGGCGCGCGGAGCGCAGCTGGGGACGGTGACGCTGGTGCGGGCGGGGTCGTCGCCGGCGTTCGGCGAGGAGGACGTGACGGTGGCGGTCGCGCTGGCCGACCGCGCGGCGATCAGCATGGACAACGCGCGCCGCTACAGCCGCGAGCACGGCATCGCGGTGGAGCTGCAGCGTGCGCTGCTGGCCACGCCGGGCGGGGGCGCGCAGCCGCAGCTGGACGTCGCGACGCGCTATCTGCCGTCGGGCGCGTCGGATCTGGTGGGCGGCGACTGGTACGACACGTTCGCGCTGCCCGGCGGTGTCACGCTGCTGGCCATGGGGGACGTGATGGGCCACGGTGTGGAGGCGGCGGTGGAGATGAGCCACTACCGCTCGCTGCTGCGGGTCGTCGCGGGCAACGGCGATCCGCCGGACGTCATCCTGGGCCGGATGGACGCGCTGCTCACGGCGGCGGGCACCGAGCGCCCGGCGACATGCCTGCTGGCGCTGGCCGACCCGGAGCACGGCTGCTGCCGCTTCGCCAACGCCGGCCACCTGCCGCCCGCGCTCGTCGATCCGCGCGGCCGGGTGCGGCTGCTGGAGGTGCCGCCGGGGCCGCCGCTGGGCGCGGACCTGGGCGGTACGTACGAGGGGGTGTACGTGCGCTGGCCCGCGGGCGACACCCTGCTGCTCTACACGGACGGCCTGGTCGAGCGCCGCGGCGAGGACATCGACGCCTCCCTCGCCCGCCTGGCCGGCATGGTGCTGCCGCACGCCGCGGGCCCCCTGGACACCCTGCTGGCCCGCGTCGTGCAGCACCTGGCCCCGGAGGCCGCCGAGGACGACGTGGCGGTGCTCGCGGCCCGCGCACGGCCGCTCGGAGCGGCACCGGGCTAGCCTGGGGGCAGCGGCGACGCACGGGGAGGAGTGCGCGATGACGGAACGCAAGCCGCCCGGGGTCTCCTGGGAGACGTGGGCCGACAAGCAGATCCAGGACGCCGAGCGGCGCGGGGATTTCGCGGGTCTGGACGGCGCGGGCAAGCCGCTGCCGTCGCTGGACGAGCCGTACGACCCGATGTGGTGGGTGCGGCGCAAGATGCAGGCCGAGGGGCTGTCCGCGCTGCCGCCGTCGCTGGTGCTGCGCAAGCGGGCGGAGGACGCGGAGGCGGCGGCCGCGGCCGCGCCTACGGAGGCGGTGGCGCGGCGGATCGTGGAGGCGGTCAACGAGGAGCTGCGGGAGGCGCTACGGCGCCCGCCGCAGGGTCCGCCGCTGATGCGCGGGTTCTTCGACGTCGAGCAGGTCGCCGCCGACTGGCGCGCGGCGCACCCGGAGCCGGAACCGAAGCCGGAGTCCGCGGAGCCGGAGGCGGAGCCGCGGGAGGTCCCCGCGAAGGGTTTCCGGCGGCTGTTCCGCCGGACGCGTCCGGCCTGATAGAGAGGGGCGGTGCGCTTCGAATCCGTCCCCGTGCCGCCCGCCGTCGATGCCCGTCCGCGGGACTCCCGGGGCTATCCGGTCCCGGCGATCACTCCGTGGGAGGGCGACCAGCCGCAGTTCGCGCTCACCGACTACGAGCGCAGCGCGAGGTGCGCGCGGGAGCGGCTGTGCTCGGTGTGCGACCGGCTGATGGCGCGCGGCCCGGTGTGGCGGGTGGTGGGCGCGTCGGAGTGCGCGGCGATGGGTGAGGCGTTCGCGGCCGGGCGGCCGTACCGGAACATGGCGCCGACGCTGGAGGGCCCCGGGCACCGGGCGTGCATGCTGTACGCCTCGATGGTCTGCCCCTACCTGGCCCGGCCCAACGCCCGCCGCCGTACGGGCGCCGACTCCCCCGACGACATGACGGACCATGTGGTCAGGGGCGCGGTGCGGGGTGCGACGGGTGCGGTGGTCGGGTTCGCCGACTACGAGTTCGCGATCACGCCGTCGAAGGTGGTCTTCCGCTTCCTCGACATCGTGGAGTTCCTGCCGCACGAGGTGTCCGACACGCATCTGGACGAGTTGCGGGCCGAACTGGCGGCCAGGGCCGCCGAGGTCTCCGGCGGGGTGGACGGCTGAGCGGGCGTCACGCGCGGTACGCGGGCAGCCCGGTGTAGTCGGACACCTTGACGGGCGCGGCCGAGCCGTCGGCCGGAAGCGTCACGATGCCCGCGGGGGTGCGGGCCGCGACGGTCTTTCCGTCGGGCGAGAAGGCCGGCTCGGTGTAGTCGGTCGTGGCGTTCGGGGTCAGGTCCTTGAAGACCGGACCGTTGTCCCCGGGCGTCTCGCGGAAGAGGTGGTCGTGGCCGCCGACCGAGCGCACGAAGACGAAGCCCTCGTCGTCGCCGGGGGCGGGCGCGGGCTCCGAGCCGGGGGCGATCGCGGCGCCCTGCTGCCGCAGGTAGTCGTCGCGGACGTAGACCTTGCCGTCGTCGGCGTTGGCGTAGACGGCCGCGCCGAACTTGCCGGCGGCGTTGGGCCAGACGTTGCCGGTCTGCGGCAGCGGCTTGACGTTCTCGCCGGACTCGTTGCCCAGGCTGAGGACGTGCGGGGTGCCGTTGTGCGCGGTGGCGGCGACACCGTAGAGGCGGGAGACCCCGCCCTTGCGGCCCGCGAAGAAGATGTTGTTCAGCTTCGGGAGCTGGTTGGTGGTGTCCGCGGCACGCACCTGCCAGGTGGGGTGCGACCAGTTCTCGTTGCCGGGGTTCTTGGCGACGATCGTGCGGTTGCTGCCGTCGGGGGCGCTGACGACGAGGTCGCCGTCGCCGTCCACGAAGGCGGCCTTCGTGCCGTCGGGCGACCAGGCGAGGTCGCGGACGACGGTGCCGAAGTCGACGCGGGTGCCGTTCATGACGACGAAGCGCGAGCCGTTGCTGATGGTCAGGCCGTTCTTGGCGGTGCCGTTGAGCTTGGCGGGCTGCACCTTGCCGTCCGAGCCCTGGGAGGGCTCGGTGGAGCCGCCGTCGCCGGTGCCGGTGGCGGTGCTGGTGGCGGACGGGTTCGGGTCGTCGGTGCCGGTGGCGTCCTCCGGGCCGCAGCCGGTGAGGACGAGGCCGAGCCCCGCGGTGACGCTCGCGACGACGGCGACGGCGGCGGCGCGGCGGTTTCTGGAACGTACGGACATGGCTGTATTCCCCCATGGACATGATGTGGTCGTACGCCGATCGCGTTGCCGCGGCGGCGCTGCGGTCATCCTGGCAGGCACAACGTCCCTGCCCTGTGCGCCCGTTGTCACGTGCGTGCAACGGTGTCGCCGACCGCGGCCGGGCGCCCTTCCGGGCCGTCGCACCGGCCGCTCCCCGAACGCGCCGCGAGCCGTTCCGCGGTTTCGCGCCCGTGGTGCGGAGCGGCCGCGCACTACGCTGACCACCGGGGCCCGGCACGGCACGAGAGGACGCCCGCGCATGCAGCAGCCGCAGCCGCCCCACCCGTCTCCGGTACGGCGCGGGGTGCCCGGTCTGATGCACGACCAGTGGCCCGTGGTGGGCGTCGTCGCGGCCGGCGGCGCGGCGGGCGCGTGCGCGCGGTACGGCGCCGCGCTGCTGTGGCCGCAGCGCGCGGGCACCTTCCCGTGGACGACCTTCGGGGTGAACGTCACGGGCTGCGCGGTCATCGGCGCGTTCATGGTGGTCATCACCGAGGTCTGGGCCGCGCACCGGCTGGTCCGGCCGTTCTTCGGCACAGGTGTGCTGGGCGGCTACACCACCTTCTCGACGTACGCCGTGGAGTCCCGGCGGCTCGTCGACGCGCACCAGGCGGCGACGGCGGCCGCGTACACCGCCGCGACCCTGGCCGCCGCGCTCGGCGCGGTGTGGGCCTCGGCGTGGGCGACCCGCGGAGTGCTGGCCCTGCGGGCACGATGGCATCCGTGACCCCTGACACGAATTCCGGCACCGGCCCCGGCGGCGCAGCGGCGGACGGGGAGCGGCGGCTGTCCGGCGCCGCGCTGCGGCTGACCGTCCTGCTCGGCGAGAGCGACCGGTGGCACCACAAGCCCGTCTACACCGAGATCGTGCACCGCGCCCGCCGCGCGGGCCTGGCGGGCGCGAGCGTCTTCCACGGCATCGAGGGCTTCGGCGCGTCCTCCCTGATCCACACCTCGCGGCTGCTGTCGCTCAGCGAGGACCTGCCGGTGGCGGTGATCGTCGTCGACACCGAGGAGCGCGTACGGGCCTTCCTCCCCGAGCTGGACGGCCTGGTGGAGAAGGGCATGGTCGTGCTGGACGCGTGCGAGGTCGTCCGGCACAGCGCCCGGCCGGGGAACGCGACGGCGTGAACTGGCTGCTCGTCGTCGCGGGCGCGGCGGTCGGCGCCCCCGTGCGCTACCTCACCGACCGGGCGGTGCAGTCCCGGCACGACTCGGTCTTCCCGTGGGGCACCTTCGTCGTCAACATGTGCGGCTGCCTCGTCCTCGGCACCCTGACCGGCGCCGCGGCGGTGGGCGCCGCCTCCTCGCACGTGCAGCTGCTGCTCGGCACGGGGCTGTGCGGGGCGCTCACGACGTACTCGACCTTCTCCTACGAGACGCTGCGGCTGGCCGAGGGCGGCGCCAAGGCGTACGCGGCGGGGAACGCGCTGCTCAGCGTGGCCGTCGGGCTGGCCATGGCCTTCGCCGGGGTGACGCTCGGCACCCGCGTGTGGGGGTGAGGCGGCGTGCCCTCGGGGGGCGGTGGGTCGTTGGACGGACCATGAACGTACGCCGATTCCTCAGCAAGGCGGCGGCAGGCTCGGTCCTGCTCGCCGCAGCCACGTCCGCGACCGCCGCCTCCACCGCGTCGGCCCAGGCCGCCGACCTCGGCAGCACCCTCAGCGGCACCGCCGTCACCGCCCAGACGGTGGGCCAGCAGGCCGCCGGAGGGCTGGTCGCGCAGTCCGGCGTGGCCAAGAAGGTGGGCGCCGTGAAGAAGGCCGTCCAGGCCGGCACGGACGCCGTCAACGCGGGCAACGAGCTGGTCAACTAGCGGCGCCCGCCCCTCGCCCGGCCCGCGGCGCACCGGCCCCCTCCCGGCCGGGGCCCGCGGGCCGTTCCCGTCCCGGGGGTGCCGCGGGCCGTCCCCGTCCCGGTGCCACCGGTCGTCGTACGGACGACCGGTGGCCTTGTGGCGTGCGCGGCAGGACGGGGCGGCGCGTCAGGACGTGAGCGAGCCGACCGGGACGAAGCAGTGGGCGGCGGTCGTCAGCGCCGTCTCGTCGGCGAGGAAGGCCTTGAGGTCGTCCTCGGTGACCTGGCGGCCCGGCACGGCCTGCGGCCAGGGGCGGCTGGCGAGGATCACGTACACCGTGCCGCGGCCGCGCGCCGCGGCCGTCCACTCCTCCGGCACCGCGCTCGCGACGTGCAGGTGGGGCATCGTCAGGACCGCCTTGCCACCCTCGACCAGCAGCTTGACGGGCGCCCTGGGCGTCTGCGCCACGTCGAGGATCGCGCCGCCGACCGGCAGCCCCGCCTCCTCCGCGACGGCGAGCGCGGCCGCCTCCGAGCCGGCGGGGCCCTCGACCCCGTCACCGAGGGTGTAGGCCATCAGAAAGGCCATGTCGCGGCCGTCCTGGTGATTCTCTCCGGACCACGGGATCACCATGAAGGTGCCCAGCCGGCTCAGCAATGACGCGTCGGACGCGGAAGTGGTCTGGCTCATGGGCCGGACCCTAACGGCCGGGGGCGCCGGACCGGGGCGCTTGTCACTCCAACGGCGTAATCCGATAACGAATCACCGGTTCAGCTCAACCTGCGTGACTATTGCTGATCCGTTCCCGTTGCCCACTGCGTCAAAGCCGCAGCGTATTGCGGCCGCTCTTTCATCTCAGTCAGGGAGATCTCGATGTCGCGTATCGCAAAGGCCGCGGCCGTCACCGCCGCCGCGGGCGCCGTTCTGGCCGCCGGCGCGGGGATTGCCGCCGCCGACGCCGGCGCCGCGGGCGCCGCGGTCAATTCCCCGGGCGTGCTGTCCGGCAACCTCGTCCAGGTGCCGGTCCACGTGCCGGTCAACCTGTGCGGCAACACCATCAACGTGATCGGCCTGCTGAACCCGGCGTTCGGCAACCAGTGCGCCAACACCTCTTCGGGCACGGCCGTCCCGACCCCCGTCACCAACCCCACCCCCATCGGCGAGCCCACCCCGGGCGACGACGACAACTGGTAGACCGCGCGCTCCCCGTACGCACGAACGGGCCTCCCCGCACCGCACGGCGCAGGGAGGCCGTTTCGCGTCCTGCCGCAGGGGCCGCGGCTACTCCTCGTACCGGTAGTACGGCCGGTGGTCGAACATCTCCGACGGCTTCACGTTCCACGGCGGCATCGGCTCGTCGGCGCTGATCACCCGGCCGCTCTCCGGGTCGTCCCCGGCCAGCGGCTTCACCGGCAGATAGCCGGACTTCGGGTGCTGCCGCTGCCAGCGCACCCAGATGAGGTCGATGAAGGCGTGGTGCAGCCAGAAGACCGGGTCGTTGGGCGAGGCCGCGCCGATCATGTGACCGCCGACCCACTGGTGCACCCGGTTGTGCAGGTAGCCGCCCTTGGTCTCGCTGACCGTCCAGCCCTCGATCTTGTTGCGGAAACCCTGCGTGCCGGGCGCCGAGTTCCACGGCGCGGTGTCGTAGGTGCCGAGCGCGAGCGCCCCGTCCAGCTCGGCCTTGGTGGGCAGCGCGATCGGCCGGTCGGGGCGCCCCATGTTGCGCGTGAGGTACTTCTCGTCGGTCACCCCGAAGGTGATCGGCCACCTGCCCCCGCTGTACGCGAACGGGCCGGTCATCACCTGGCCGTCGCTGTCGCGCCCGTTGCCGCCCATGAAGTCCGCCGACCACAGCGCGGACGTCTCCTTGTCGTCGACCGTCCAGTCCCAGTAGGGCACGGTGACGGTCGGGTCGATCAGCTGGAGGTCGCGCTCGAAGTACAGCACGAACTGCCGGTGCCAGGGGAAGAACGTCGGTGCCATGTGCGCCACCCGCAGACCGCTCTCGCCGTCCGAGGCGAAGTACTGCGCGTGCGTGCGGACGTACTTCTCGTAGCGGCCGGACCGCTTGAGCTCGAGGACGGCCTCGACGAAGCGGGTGCGCTGAGTGCTGGTCAGATTGCGCTGGTTCTTGCGGGTGTTCACCGGTGGCGCCCCGATCGGTGGTGGTACGCGGGTCAGTGGTGGTGCAGCTGCGCGAAGGCCGCGGACAGCTTCGCCCGGCCGATGACGTCGACCGCCGCCCGCGCGGTGGCCAGCGGCGTCGTGTAGGGCTGGTAGTGGTTGGCGGTGCTGATCCAGCTGCCGTCGACCCGGCGCATGAGCGGCAGCGCCTCCCCGTCGACGGTGACGGCCACGCCGTCCTCGCCGGTGTCGGCGACACCCCGGATCCGGCGGCCGCGGTAGACCTCGTCGAAGAGCGCGGGCCGCACCTCGATGTCGCCGCCGCTGCCGTCGGTGCCCGCGGGGCCGCCGACCGCGACCGCTCCGGCCGGGCCCGTCGGCTGACCGGCCGTCAGCATCGGCCGCAGCGCGGCGACGGTGCCCGCCACGGCGGCGGCGGACGTCACGCCGGACGTGATCACCCGTCGGCGGGTGACGGCGGTGCGGGCGGGTTTCCGGCGGCCTTCCCGTGCTGCGTCGGACTCGCTCACGACCGACTCCTCTCGTCCGTTCTCATCGGGTCTCATCGGGTCTCATCGGGTCTCGTCGGGTTCCCTCGGGGCCCATCGGGTCTTGTGCGGTGGCGTCCGGTCTCGTCCGGTCTCGACCGGTCTCATCCGGTCTCATCCGGTGGTGTCCGGTGGCGTCCGAACTCATGCGCTCTCCGTCCGTTCGTGACCGGTCGGCTGCCGGGCCATCATGCAGACACGGCGGCGCAGAATTGCGGATTATCGGTTTATGCGGGCCGGAAGTTCATCCGGGCGAGTGATGCGGCGGCCGGATTCGCACGCGTATGCCATGGGCATATTGACGATACGTCGGAAATCACTGCCAGGGGGCGAGGGGAAATGCGGACCACGGAACTGACCGCGCGTTTGGGCTACTCCGCGACATCGGATTATCGGTCATACGTTATGACTTGCCGGAAGGGGAACACTCATCCCGTCGTTTCCGACGAGCGAGGAGTGACGGACCATGGCCGACCGGCACCGGTGGATCACGGGAGCGGGGGCGGGAGTCGCCACGGCGACGCTGCTGGCGGGCCTGGCGGCGGGCGCGTTCGGCTCAGCGGCCGCGGGCGGAAGTGGGGACGGGGACGGGGGCGGGGGCGGCTCCGCGCGGGCCCGCGCGACCGGCCGGTCCGCGACCCTGTCCTTCCCCTACCTTGGGGCCTTCACCGACTCCGGCGCCGAGGGCGTCGCGAATCTGGCGGGCCTGCAGAAATGGCTCGGCGGCACCCCGGTCCGGGTCGGCCACACCTACCTGCCCGGCGGCACATGGGACGACATCGAGGGCCCCCAGGAACTGCTCCAGCCCTGGGCCGACTGGCGGCGGGCCGCCGCCGACCGGATGTTCGTGCTCAACGTGCCGATGCAGGCGGGCAACGAGGAGCGCACCTCGGACGCCCAGGTCCGCAGCCTGCTGCGGCAGGGCGCGAACGGCGCCTTCGACCCGCACTTCGCCCTCCTCGCCGAGCATCTGGTCGAACTGGGCGTGCCGGACACGGTGATCGTCCTCGGCTGGGAGATGAACGGGACGACCTACGCCCACCGCTGCGGCCCCGACCCACAGGGCTGGCGGGCGTACTGGCGGCGGATCGTCGCGGCGATGCGCGCGGTGCCCGGCCAGAAGTTCCGCTTCGACTTCGCGCCCAGCCGCGGCACGGACGCCGTCCCGTGGACGGAGTGCTACCCCGGTGACGACACCGTGGACGTCATCGGCATGGACTCCTACGACCAGCCGCCCGGCGAGACCTTCGACCACCAGGTCAGCGAGCCGTACGGCCTCCAGGCCCAGGTGGACTTCGCGGCGCAGCACGGCAAGGCCGTCTCCTACCCGGAGTGGGGCCTGTTCCAGAACGGCGACGACACCTCGTACGTCGAACAGATGCTGCGGTGGATGAGCGACCACCACGCGCTCTACCAGACCATCACCGACTACTGCCCGCACGGTGTGTGGCAGTGCACGGCCAACCCGCAGTCCTCGAAGGTCTTCCGGGAACTGCTGTCCGCGCCCACGCCCACGCCAACGCCCGCGCCCGCGAGCGGTACGTCCTCGCCGTCGCCGGGTACGGGGGCGGGGGCGGGCACGCCTGGGCCGGTGCCGGACGCGTCGGGCACGCCGGGTACGCCGGGTACGCCTGCGCGGGCGACGGCTTCGACACCGCCGGGTAAGGCCGCGGGGCCGTCCGGATCGCCGACCGTGTCTCCGTCGGCCGCGTCTCCGTCGAAGGTGCCGGGCGCCGCTGCCGTGCCGAGCCCGTCCGGGGCGGCGCGGGGGTGAGGAGCCGCGGGCGGGCCCGGTGGGGTCAGGTCCGGGGGCGGAGGCGGGCGAGCAGACCGTGCAGGCGGGCCCGCCAGGTGCGCAGGGCGGGCAGTCGGGCGGCCGCCGCGCGGGCCAGCCGCCTGCGGGCGACGGCGAGCGCGTAGCGGGCGTGCAGCGCGGGGCCGAGCGGGCGGCTCGCGAGCATCAGCCGCTCGTTGCCGACGTGTTCGGGCCGCCAGTGGAATTTGTGCGGCTCGGCGCCCCGCAGCAGGCTCAGCACCGGCCGTCCCGCGCCCGCCGCGTGTCGCACGCCGTGCCGCATCAGCAGCGTCGTGACATCGACCTTGGTGCCGCGCAGCGCCGGGTCGGCGCCGTAGAGGTAGCCGCCGGCCAGGGTGGGGGAGAGCACGGTGAGGTTCGCGGCCACGACACGGCCGCCGAGGTGGAATTCGGCGACCGCCGCCTCACCCGCCGCCACCATCGCTGTCGCCGCGCGTGTCAGGTGCGCGGCGAAACGCGGCCGCAGGTGCTCCGGCGTCACCCCGCGGCCCTGCCACTGCACCCGGTGCAGCCGCAGCATGCCCGCCACGGCGTCCGGCACCTCGTGCGGCGCGGCCTCGCGCACGGTGACCCCCGCGGCGTCCAGCCTGCGCAGGTTCGCGCGGATGCGCTGCCCGCGCGAGCTGCCCACGCGTGCGATCAACTCGTCCATCGGCAGCCCCGGGAGCTCCAGGCACACCGACCCGGCGGTACGCCGCTTCGGGCCGTGCCACGCGTCGTACACCGCGAAGGCCGCCGACCCCGGCCGCACTTCCCGCAGGTCGACGACCGCCCCGCGCGCCACCGCGCGGATCCCCCCGGCGAGCGCGCGGGCCACCGCGTCCGGTGCCGTTCCGGCCGCACCGTCCGCGGCGACCAGCACGTCCATGTAGTCCGTGATCCCCCCGCCGAGCGCCACCACGACCGGCTCCGGCCGGTACGTCCGCATCAGCGGCGCCGCTCCCACCAGCACCCCCGCGCTGCGCACCAGCACGACCCGCAGCCGGTCGTGGCGCCGCCCGTAGGCCAGCCACCACGAGTGCAGCCACCCGTGCCCCTGGAACCCCGTCACCCCGGGGCACCGCCCCCACAGCTCGCCCCACTCCCCCGCGAGCCGCGCGAACTCCGCGCTCTCCCGGCACACGCTGACCACGAGCGGCGCCCCGGCCTCCGCTGCAACGGCGGGCGCGGCCTGCGGAGAAGCGGATGGCGACACCTCGGCGGTCACGCGGTTTCCCGGACGGACGGCGCGGGCGCGGGGACGGGAGCGGCTCCTTCGGCGGGGCCGACCGACGCTGCGGGCTCGGCGGGCGCGGGGCCTGCCGGTGCCGGGGTGCGGCGCGGGGCCGGGCGGACCAGCAGCGCGAGGGCGCCCAGCAGGCCGCCCGCACTCCCGCCGACCGCCGCCGACAGGCCCGCGGACGGCGAGGACGGCGCAGTGGGCGCGGCGGCCGGGGCGAAGAGCAGCAGGCTCACGCCCGTCCCGGCGGTGTCCCGGTTGCCGGTCGCGGCAAGGGACTTGGCCACCGCGTTGGCGTAACGCGCCGCCGCCGCCCCGCTCGACGCGGTACCGGTCACCGAGATCATCGGCGCGTCGGGGGAGGTCTGGGAGTCGATGTGCCCGCGCAGCCGCTGCGCGGGCGTACCGGCCTCGGCCTGCGCGCCCGCGAGCACGGCGGTGCCGGTCACCACCCGGCCGTACGCCTGCGCGAACCCCAGCGCGGTCGGCGCGTCGGCGTGCTGCGACACGACCATCACATAGCTGGTCGCGGCGTATTGCGGGGTCGCGGCAATGCCCCAGCCCAGACCCGCGAGCATGCCGAATCCGACGCCCAGCGGCAGCGCGGCCCACCGCGCCGACCTCGGGAGTGCGAGTGCCCTCATACAGGAGCTGCTTTCTTCCGGGCGGACCCGAGCGCCACGGCGTACAACGCCAGGACCCGGTCCGCGGTGTTGGCGATGTGGTAGTGCGCGACCGCCGCGGGCACGGCCAGCCGCACCGGCCCCGCCCGGCGCTGCCGTCCGATCGCCGCGGCGATCTCCTCCGCCGAGCCGCCCGTGCGGCTCGCGCCGGGCGCGTCCTGCGGGGGCAGGTCCTCGATCGCCGGGCAGGCCGCGTACAGCACCGGCAGCCCCGCCGCGAGCGCCTCCACCGCCGCGAGCCCGAAGGCCTCCTCCGCGCTCGGCGACACGAAGAGGTCGGCGGCGGCCAGCACGCCGGGCACGTCCCCGTCCCCGGAGCTGTCCCCGCGCCCGTCCCCGGTGCCGCCGACGATCCTGACCCGGTCCGCGGCCCCCGCCTCCGCGGCGAGCCGCAGCACCCGGGAGCGCTCCGGCCCCGTCCCCGCCAGCAGCAGATACGTGCCCGGGACCGCGGCCACCGCCCGTACCAGCAGGTCGAACCGCTTGCCCGGCACAAGGCGGCCCACCCCCGCGACGACGTAGGCCGCCCGGTCCAGGCCGAGCGCCCGGCGGGCCGCCTCCCGCACGGCGGGGTCGAAGCGGAAGCGCTCCGGGTTGATGCCGTTGGGTACGACATGGATGCGCTGCTCCGGCACGCCCCAGGCGCGCAGCCGCTCCCCGACCGTCGCGGACACGGCGACCGTCCCGGCGCCCAGACGTTCCGTCACGCGGTACAGCGCCCGCGTGCCCGCGCTCAGCGGACGTCCCTCGATCTGCGAGTCCCCCAGCGAGTGCTCGGTCGCCACCACCGCCCGTACCCCCGCCAGACGTGCGGCGATCCGCCCGTACACGCACGCCCGGTACAGATGTGTGTGGACGAGGTCGAAGCCGCCCGCCCGGATCAGCCGCGTCAGCCGCGGCAGCGCGGCGAGATCGCGGTTGCCCCGCATCCCCAGGTCCGTGACCCGGACCCCGTCCGCCCTGATCCCCTCGGCCACGGCCCCGGCGTTCGTCAGCGCGACGACCTCCGCCTCCACGCCCTCCGCCGTCATGTGCCGCACCAGCAGCCTGAGCTGCTGCTCGGCCCCGCCCACCCCGAGCCCGGTGATGACATGCAGCACCTTCATCCCCGTACCCCCGCCGGGAGGCCCGCAGGCCCGCGGTGCGCCTCGGCGGGAGCAGGCGCGTGCCCTGCCGGGCGCGTCAGGGGCGCGGAGAACCACGCGCCCGGCCGGAACGGACCGGCACATCGCCACGCCGCAGCAAGCGGCACCCCCTCCGCAGCCGCCCCAGGCGCGAAGCCGGGCCCCCTTCCCCGCACCCCGCGGGGCCTACGCACCGGACCCCACCCCCCGGCGGAGCACGGAGCGGGCCGCGGGCAGGCGGTGGAGGAGGCCCTTCGCCAGCAGCCGCCCGGCGTGGTCGCGTTCACCGACGTAGGCGCGCGGCAGGGCGTACGGCCAGGCGGCGAGCCCCGCGGGCGGCGTCACCGCGCACGCGTACGCGTACCCGGCGGCCCGCACCGCCGCCACCGCCCGCGCGTCGACGGCCCCGTACGGGTAGCAGAAGCCTGCGGGGGCCTCCCCCGTGAGCGGTGTGAGCATCCGCCTGCTCGTGGCGGCCTCGGCGGCGAGGTCGGCGTCCTCGCACGCGGTGAGGTCGCGGTGGAGCAGCCCGTGCGAGCCGACCTCCATCCCGGCTCGCACGGCGGCGCGGATCCCGTCGGCGTCCAGCAGCGCCCGGCGCGGCCCCTGCGCGTCCCACGCATTGTCGCCGCCGAGCCGGCCGGGCAGCACGAAGACGGTGGCCCGGTGCCCGTACGCCCGCAGCAGCGGCACCGCGCCGGTGAGGAAGTCCGCGTAGCCGTCGTCGAAGGTGAGCCCGACCAGGCCCCGCCCGCGGCCCTCCGCGCGGGCGCGCAGCAGTTCGCCGACGCCGACGCCGGTGAGCCCGGCCCGCCGCAGCCAGCCGAGGTGCGCGGCGAGCCGCCGCGGACTCACGGTGACGTGGTAGGGGTCGGCGCCGCCCTCGGCGACGGAGTGGTACATCAGCACCCACGGTGCCGGTGCTGCGGCGTCAGACGGCATGGCTCAGGCTCCTCAGGGGCGCGCCGACCGCGGCGGCCGCGGCGGCGAAAGCGAGCGGAACGGTCAGGCAGCAGACCCCCGCACCGGCCACGGCCGGTCCGGGCAGCAGCCGCGCGGTGCACCACCCGGCGCCCGCGGCCACGGCGGCGGCGAGCGCGTACCGGGCCACGACCGCCGCGAGCGGGCCCACCCGGACGGGCACCGCCCGCGCGGGCAGCCCGCGCAGCAGCAGCACGGCGGTCACGCTGATCCCCGCGGCATTCCCCGCGGCGATCCCGTACGCGCCCCAGGCCCCCACGGCTGCCGCGTCCGCGCCGAGCGTGACGGCGAGACCCGCGGCCATCGCCGCGACGGGGAACCATGTGGCCCGCGCCGCGGAGAAGTACGGGCGGACGAGCGCGCCGACGAGGCTCTGGCCGAGCAGCCCGAGCGCGTAGACGCGCATGACGGCCGCGGTCGCGGCGGTGTCCGCGGCGCCGAACGCGCCGCGCTGGAAGAGCGCTCCGACGATCTGCGGCGCGCACGCCACGACGTACGCCGTACCGAGCAGGACGACGACGCAGGCGAGCGCGAGGTCGCGCTCCACGCGCCGCCGCGCCGCCTCCCGGTCCCCGGCGGCGAGCGCGCGGGCCACGACGGGGAAGGTCACGGTGCAGACCATGAGCGAGAGCGTCATCGGCAGTTGCGCGACCTTCTGCGCGTAGTTCAGGTGCGAGATGGCCCCGGCGGGCAGCCCGGCCGCGAAGTACCGCTCGACGAGCACCTGCGCCTGCCGGCTCACCGCGAAGACGACCACCGGCACGACCAGCCCCACCGCGAGCCCGCCGCCACCCTTGCCCCGCACGCTGCGGTACGGCCTCCGGGCCTCGGCCCCCGCACGCCCCTGCCGCACCACCCGCAGGAACGGCGGCAGCTGCACCAGCACCATCAGCGCCCCGCCCACCGCGACCCCCAGCGCCGCGGCCCGGACGCCGAACGGGCGGTGGAGCGCCAGCAGGGTCGCGACGATGCCCACGTTGTAGGCCACGTAGATCGCCGCGGGCGGCAGGAAGCGGTGGTGGGCGCGCAGCGCGGCACTGAGGTAGCCCGCCAGGCCGAAGGCGAGCACGGTGGTGGCGGTCAGCCGGGTGCACGCGGCGGCGAGCGCCGGATCGGGCAGCCCCGGGGCCAGGACACGGACGACGAGCGGCGCCGCGGCGCAGAGTCCGGCCGTGACGGCGGCGAGCAGCGCGGCGAGCCGCGGCAATGTGCCGCGGATGAGCACAGACGTGCCGCCCCTGGCGATCGCCGCGCTGAAGGCGGGCACGAGCAGCAGCGCCATCGCGTCCTCGATGAGCACGGTCGCGGCCAGTTCCGGCACGGTCCAGGCGACGAGGAAGGCGTCACTGCCCGCCCCCGCCCCGAAGTACCGCGCGACAGCCTGGTCCCGCACCAGCCCGAGCACCGACCCGCCCACACTGAGCCCCGCGGTGAGCCCCGCAGCCCGCGCCACGAACCCCCGCCCGCCGCCCGGGGGCCCCGCTCCCGGCCCCCCGGCACCCCGCGGGACGAACAACGACCCGGACGCGTCCGCTGCCCCCGGACCACCACCGCCCGACGCATGGTCACCCCGCACTCCGGGCGACGTCTTCCTCGCAGACTCCGGCGAACCAGCACCCAGCGGGGCGCGCGGCGGCCCGGACGCATCCGCTTGCGCCGCCCCCGAACCGCCCCAGCCCGACACACCGTCTCCCCGCACTCCGGGCGATGCCTTCCCCGCAGGCTCCCGCGAACCAGGAGCCATCACGGCGCGCGGCGGCCCGGACGGGTCCGGCGCCACGGTCCCCGGACCACCACCGCCCGACCGACCGTCACCCCGCACCCCGGGCAACGCCTTCCCCGCAGGTTCCGGCCCGCCAACACCTCGCACGCTGGACGACGGCCCGGACGGGCCCGGCGCCGCGGCCCCACCCGCTCCGTCCGGAGCCGCGGTGCGGCTCACGGCGGCCTCCGCCGCGTCGGCAGGCCTCGCCGTGGGTGGTGGGACGGCGACCGTGCCCGCGGGCGTCCTGGCGCCGCGCAGGCGGCTCAGGGCCCGCGTCCGGGCGGCAGCGAGGGCGGCGGCGGGTCGCAGCGGGGCGTTCACCGTTCGGGCCCGGCGGGGTCGGCGGAATCGGCGGGGTCGGCGTGCAGGGCCCACCAGGCCGCGAGGCCGAGCAGGAGGGCGGTCGCGGCGGTGGAGGGGCCGCCGATGTCGGCGTAGCCGAAGTCCGTGCACTGCCACAGCAGCAGGCCCACCGCGCCGAGCCCGGCGCCGCGGGCCGCCGCGGGCGCGGTGCGCAGTCGGCGCAGGCCGAGGACGAGCAGCGCCGCCCAGCCGCCCGCCAGCAGGGTGCAGCCGAGCAGGCCCTGCTCGCTCAGGACGAGCAGGTACATGTTGTGCGGGGAGAGCAGGGGTTCGCGCGCGAAGCCCTGCCCCGCGCCGCCGGTGTCGCTCGCCGAGGAGAGGCCGAGGGCCGCGTGCCCGTCGCGTTCGGCGGGGAAGCGCTTGAGCCCGACGCCGGTCAGCGGGTGCTCGCGCCACATGTCGAGCGCGGCGGACCAGAGGGTGTAGCGGTCACTGACGGAGGAGTCGGGCGCGGCGGTGACCTCCGTGATGCTGGCGGCCCGCGCGCCGATCACCTGCGACCCGGCGCCGAATCCGCCGACCAGGACGACGCCCGCCGCCACGACGGCCAGGAGCCCGGCGAGGGCGCGCAGCACCTGCCGCCGCCCGGCGAGCGGGACCAGCACGGCGCAGGCGACCGCCGTCGCGATCCACGTGCCGCGGCTGAAGGACACCGCGAGCGGTACGGCGAGGAGCGCGGCGCAGCACATCGCCGCGGGCCGCAGCCGTCGCGGGGCGCCAGGCGGCGGCGGGGCGAGGGCGTAGCCGAGGGCGATGACGAGGCCGTAGGCGACGACCGTGGCCATCCCCATGACATCGGAGGGCCCGAAGGTGCCGACCGCGCGGATGTCCCGGCCCATGTACGAGGCGCCGTGCGCCGTGGCGTACTGCCACGTGCCGACCGCACCCTGCACAAGGGCGAGCAGGACGACCGCCGCGGCGACGACCGCGAAGTCCCGCCGGTCGCGCAGCAGCACGACGACGGCCGCGGGCACAGCGACGAAGACCTGCACGTAGCGCAGGAATCCGGTGGCTCCCGCGCCCGGGTCGAGCGACGTCACGGCGGCGACGGCGAACCCCACCAGCGGCGCGCCGAGCACGGCCGCGGCGGCGGCCGTCAACGGCCGGGCCCGCTCCCGCAGGCACCGGACCGCGGCGGTCAGGACGAGGACGGCGGAGGCGGCGTCGGCGGGCGTCACTTTGCCGGACGCGCTCACGTTCCCCGCGGACACCGGCAGGGCCAGCAGCAGCACGGTGGCCAGCGCGGGCAGGAGCGGGGCGTAGCGGCGCAGCAGAGGTGCGACCCGCCCGGCGGCGGAGGGCAGGCCGACGGCGGCGGTGAGCGTCACGGCACCTCACCTCCCCCCGCGCAGGCGGACGAGGGCGCGGGCAGGCGCAGGCCGCCGGTCACCGCACGGCGGCGCAGTATGCCGAGCCCGCGCCATATGCCGCGCGCGGGCCGTGCGCGGCCCGCGCGACAGGAGCAGAAGCGTCATGTCCACGGCCCGTCAGCTCCCCGCGTGGCGGAACACCGTGACGGCGGTGCGCAGCAGGATCGTCACGTCCTGCCAGAGCGTCCAGCTGTCGATGTAGTGGTTGTCGAGCCGCGCCCGGTCGGCGATGGAGGTGTCGCCGCGCAGTCCGTGCACCTGTGCGAGCCCGGTGATGCCCGCGGGCATCCGGTGCCGGTCGGCGTACCCGGGCAGGGTCCGGCTGAACTGCGCCACATAGTGCGGGCGTTCCGGGCGCGGCCCGACGAGGCTCATGTCGCCGCGCAGGACGTTCCACAGCTGGGGCAGCTCGTCGAGGGAGGTACGGCGCAGGAGCCGGCCCGCGCGGCTCATCCGCCGGTCGCCCGCGACGCTCCACAGCGTCGCCGACTCGCGCTCGTCGGCGGGGCGCAGGGTGCGGAACTTGAGCAGGGTGAAGGGCCGCCCGTGCAGCCCGATGCGCTCCTGCCGGAAGATCACGCCGGGGCCGTCCGCGAGCCGTACGGCCAGCGCGCACACGCCGAACACCGGTGCCAGGCACAGCAGCGCGGCGGCGGCGAGGGCCGCGTCCAGTGCCCGTTTGGCGCCCCGCGCGGTCCGGGCGGCGGTCGGCGGGTACGGGTCGAGCCGGTGGCACGCGTACCCCCACAGGTGCCCGCGGGCGGACCGCCCGCGCCCGTACGGCAGGGCGCCCTCCGCGCCTTCGACCCGCCACAGCACGCACCCTTGTGCGGCCAGCAGCCGCACCGTGGCAATGGTGCGGGCGTCGGGCACCGCGGATCCGGTCACGACGGCGTGCCGCACGGCGTTCTGCACCACCGCCCGCGTCACCTCGCCCGGCGACGGCAGCACGGGCAGGACCGGCGGCGGCAGATGCGGCGCCTGCTGCACGGGTACGGCGACGGGAACGGCGATGGGAACGGACGAGGGCGCCGCGGACATGGCCGCGGACGGCTCGGACTCCTGCGGGGCGGGCCGCACCGGCGCGGGCGCGGCGAGGCCCACCGGGCGCATCCCGTACTCGGGCCGCGCGTGCAGGACCGCGGCGATACGCCCCGCGGAAGCCGCGTCCGCCGCGACGACCAGCGTCGAGGCGGGCCTCCTGCGGGCCGCGAGGCGCCGCGCGCCGTACACCGCGGCCCGCAGCGCGCCCGCCACCGTGACGGTCACGCACACGGCCGCGAGCAGCGCCGACCAGCCGGGCGCCCCGGGCGCCGCGACCGCGGCGAACAGACCCCAGGCCAGCGCCGTACGCCCGGCGATCCCGGGCAGTTCGGCGAAGGCCCCGGGCGCGAAGGCCGGACGGTAGTGCCCGGCCCGCTGCTGGGCCACCAGCAGGCACCCGGTGACGACCCCGCAGGCCAGCGCCGCCCGTGGCGGCAGGACGGCCAGCACGCCCGTGAGGGCCCCGGCGCAGTCCGCGGCGGCCAGTACCATCCCGACGCGCTCCCGCGCCGCCCGGCGCCGCGGCAGCCCCGCCGCACGCGGTACGGACCCGCCGCCGTGCTCGTCGTGCGGACGGGCCCCGGCGGACGCGTACCTCCCGTCCTCCGCACCGGCCCGCCCGTGCTCCCGCCCGGCGCCGACAGCCGCCACGCCCCCGTCCTCCGCGGCACCACCCACGTCGTACCCCCCGGACAGCCCCGCCCCGGCACCGGCCTGCGGAAGCACCCCCGCGGCCACCGCACCCTCCGGCCGCGAAAACACCCCCGGCGCACCGCCGCCCCACGCTTCACCCGTGTCCGGGCCACGGGAAGCACCCGCCCCCGCACCCGCCCCCGCACCCGCTCCCGAGAACACCCCCGCGACTTCGCCGTCCGCGGCCGCACCGGCCTGCGGGCCCGCCCCCGCCGCGCCCGCAGTCTGCGGCGTCTCCGCCGCGGGACCGGGCCGGGCCGCGGCCGTGTCGGCGGGCTCCGCGTCCGGGGGGAGGCGCAGGCGGGCGGCGGGGACGGGGCTGCCCTCTTCGGCGCCGGGCCCGGCCGGGGGAGCGGGTACGGGTTCCGGGGTCACCGCGGCAGCCGCCGCGGGCGGGCGGGGAGCGGGAGCACGTCCCGGTAGAGGGCGGCGACGTCCGCCGCGGCGCGGGCCGCGTCGTGGTGGGCGCGGGCGTGCGCGAGGGCCCGCAGTGACGCGGCCGTGCGCAGCGGCCGGTCCGTGAGCAGCCGCAGCAGCGCGGCCGCCAGCGCGGCCGGGTCGCCGACCGGGACGACGCAGGCGTCCGCGTCCTGCGGGTGCAGGGTCTCGCGGGCACCGCTGACGTCGGTGGTGACCACCGGGCGCCCGCAGGCCATCGCCTCCAGCGGGGCCAGCGCCATGCCCTCCCAGCGGGAGGGCAGCACCACCACGTCGGCGGCCTGGTACCACGGCAGGGTGTCGCGGGCGGCGCCCGCGAGCAGCACACCGGGCGGCGCGCCCGCGAGCAGCCGCTGCCGCTCGGGCCCGTCGCCGACGAGCACGAGCCGCGCCTCGGGCACCACGGCGGCGACCGCGGGCCACGCCCGCAGCAGCACGTCCTGGCCCTTCTGCGGGCACAGCCGTCCGACGCACACGACGAGCGGCGTGCCGGGCCCGGCGTCCGACAGCGCGGGCAGCGCGGCCCGGACGGCGGCCGGTTCGGCGGCGGGGGTGAAGCGGGCGAGGTCGACGCCGTTGCGCACGACCGCCCAGCGGGCCCGTACGCCCGCGGCGAGGCCCGCGCGGCGTTCGGCGTCGCTGACGCACAGGACGCGGTCCGCCCAGCGCGCGGCGTACCGCTCCCAGGCGCGCGCGGCACGCGCGGTGGGTCCGCCGACCGCGTCGAAGGACCAGGCGTGCGGCTGGAAGACGGTGGGCAGGGTGCCGCGGACGGCGAGCCGGCCCGCCAGCCCGGCCTTGGCGCTGTGCAGATGCACCAGGTCGGGCCGCGCCTCCCGCACCACGCGCGCGGCGGCTGCGGTCTCGCGGGCCAGCCAGGGGCCGGGTGCGCGCCGGGCGTCCCAGCGCACGACGCGCGCGCCCGCGCACGACGCGGCGGCGGCGAGCGGGTCGGGCCCGAGCGACACAGGTCCGTGCGCGGAGGCGGGGCCGGGCGCGGGCCCGACGGGGCCACCGGAGCCGCCCCCGGCCGTACCGTCCGCGGCGCGCCCCGGGTACGGGGCAGGTCCGTCCGGGGCCGGGCAGCCGACGACGACACGGGCTCCCGCCCGCACCTGCGCGCGGACCAGGTCGACGACGACGCGGGCCACCCCGCCCTCGACGGGCTGCGCCAGATGCAGCACCGTCAGACCGGCGAGTCCGTCGTGATGTTGCGGCATCGCGCGCCGTTCTCCCTCTACGAGCCCGTCAAACCCCGCCACTCGGTCCCGCGGGCCACCGCACGGCCCGCGCGCTCCTCCGGTCTCCCGGGCGTTCTCCCACGCATGCCGGAACCGGTCACGCCATCGCCGGAAACCGGAAGCGCCGGAAACCCCGGAATCAGAAATGCACCGTCGCAGACACCGCGTCGAAAATCACGCAAGCCGCGCGAAAGAGCGCATTATTGCGCCCTCTTACGACCATCACACCGCCCGCACCCGAATCCGGCACCCACCACCGGACGTACTTCCCGGGGTGTCGTGTTGACACCGCGTCAACACAACGACCCGGCATTCACCCCCGCACCTGGCGAAGCCCTTCCGCCGCGACCACGACTATCCAATCGGGTGAAACGTCATTACCAATCGCGCGCCGCGGGGTTGGTCACGGCGACCCGTCTTCCGGGGCACACCACTCCCGTTCGCAAAGGATCCACCGTGATCAAGAAGTTCCTCGCCACGGCTGCCGTGGCCGCCTCCGTCGCGGGCATCTCGGCCGCGGTCGCCGCCCCGCAGGCGATGGCCCTCGGCAACGAGAACGGCACCACCACCGTCAACGGCAACGGCGCCGAGCAGAACTACGGCAACACCTACACCAACGGCTACATGAGCCCGTCGTTCGCGCTGGTCCAGGGCTCGCTCAACAAGCCCTGCCTCGGCCTGCCGCTGAAGGCCAACGCCGGCTCGCTCATCGGCGTCGTCCCGATCACCGTCCAGGACCTCAACGTCCTCACCTCGCCGCAGAACCAGCAGTGCGTCGAGAACTCGACCCAGTCGCAGGGCGACGAGCCGCTCTCGCACATCCTGGACAACATCCCGGTCCTGTCCGGGAACGGCGAGGCCAACGGCTGAGCACGAGCGCGTCCGGAAGGCCCGCAAGGGCCCCCTCGCGCGGCTCCGGCCGCCGGTGCGGAACCGGCGGCCGGAGCCGTTCCTGCTCCTTCTGCATTTCCCTCCCGTATGTCAAATCCACCCTCCATTCGAGTGGTTGATGGCCTCGGGAGAAGCAAGAGGAGTCACCTGGCGGCATCAATGCTCGTTGACTGATCGGCGCGGTGCGCACGGGCCCGTCATCCGGGACCGGCCGGCACGAAATCCGTGGCGGCGCTCCATCCGCAGGCGCCGGAAAAATAGAGGAGTAGAAACGTGAAGAAGCTCACCAAGGCAGCGGCCTTCGCCGCGGGCACCGTCATGGCCATGGGTATCGCCACTCCGGCCTTCGCCAGCTCCGGCGCGATCGGTGGCGCGGCCAACTCCCCCGGCGTGCTGTCCGGCAACCTGGTCCAGGTTCCGGTCCACGTCCCGGTGAACGTGTGCGGCAACACCATCGACGTCATCGGCCTGCTGAACCCGGCCTTCGGCAACGTCTGCGAGAACAACGGCTGACGACGGCCGTACGCCGATCGACACCGACGGCCGGGCGACACCGCCGGCCGCTGGCCAGGAGCCGCCCCGGGCCGAGCGCGCAGCGCACTCCGGGGCGGTCCGTCATCTGCACCACCCTTTGCACGAGCGGAGAAAGTCCATGCGACGACAGATTCTGAACCGGGGTCTGCTCACCGTTGCTGCGGCAAGCAGCATCCTCGCGGTGACGGGAGGTTACGCGCACGCGGACTCCGCGGCAGAGGGCGGGCAGAACGCCCCCGGCCACTCGGCCGAGGACCTGTCGCAGCAGGCCGAGGGCGCGGCCTCCTCGTCGTCCGCGGCCCCCTCCGCCGGGGCCTCCTCGCAGACGGACGGAGCGGCCATCGCCGCCGCCGCGAACGCGGCCGCGGCCGGTGGCGGCGGCGCGACCGCCCGGGGCGCCGCGGAGGGCTCGCCGGGCGTGCTGTCCGGCAACAGTGTGAGCGTCCCGGTCGACGTGCCGGTGAACGCGTGCGGGAACTCGGTGGACGTCGTGGGGCTGCTGAACCCCTCGTTCGGCAACTCCTGCGCGAACGGCACGCCCGCCCCGCAGGTGGTGCCGCCGCAGCGCACCCAGCCGCCCGCCGTCACCCCGCAGACCCCGACGCCCGAGGTGCACACGCAGCTCGCGGAGACGGGCGCGTCGAGCGGTGTCCTGGGCACCGCGGCCGGTGCGAGCGCGCTCCTGCTGGCCGGCGGCACCCTGATCTACCGGCGTTCGGCACGGGCCGCGCGCATCCGGCGCACCTACTCCTGAGCGGCGGCCGCCGCCGAGCCGTTCCCGCGCGACGACGCGGGGCGCCGACACCGCGCTCTATCGGGTGATTGTCGGGCGGCGACGCGGCACACAGTTTCCGTCGCGCTCCGTAATCGTTGTGCGTGATGACAGACATCCCGCGCTACCGAAAGGGTGGCAAGTGAAGTACTCGAAGGTCGCAGCGGTCGTGGCCGGTTCCGTGATGGCAGTCGGTGTGGGAGCCCCCGCGTTCGCCTCCACCACGGACACCGCGAACCCCGTCGACGCCCGCACCATGAGCACGATGCCCACCAGCATCAACGGCGGTATGGACCAGGCACTCGCCCAGCAGCCGCTGCAGAAGGCCGCTGACAGCGCGAACCTCGACTCCACGACGCGCACCGTCGACGACGCGAGCGCCACCCTCCAGGGCAAGGCCCCGGCGGCCGGGCTGGTCGGGGACGCCACCGGCGCCACCCGGGACCTCGCCTCGTCCGACATGCTGACCAACGCCGTGCCGGGCGCCTCGCTGCTCGGCGGGCTGCCGCTGGGCGGTCTGCTCGGCGGACTGCCGCTGGGCGGTCTCGGCGGCTGACCCGCCGTCGGCCCGTAGGTCCGCGGGCCCGCAGGTCCGAGGGCCGAGCCGCGGACCGACGGGCCGTCAGGGCAGCGGCGGGCCCGCTCCACCATCGGAGTGAATCGCCGGAACCAAACCCTCCCTGAGCGGTTGATCAGATCGCTCAGACCTTCCACGAACCGTGCCACCGAGCACCGCAAAGGGACACACAATGATCAAGAAGATGCTCGCCGGAGCCGCCCTCGCCGCTTCCGTCGCCGCCGTCGGCATGACCGCCGCCCCGGCCATGGCGCTCGGTGACGACCAGGGCACCACCACGGTCAACGGCAACGGCGCCGAGCAGAACTACGGCAACACCGTCACCGGCGGCACCCAGAGCCCGCAGCTGAGCCTGGTCCAGGGCAGCCTCAACAAGCCGTGCCTCGGCGTTCCGGTCAAGGCCAACGTCGGCTCGCTGATCGGCCTGATCCCGGTCACCGTCCAGGACGTCAACGTGCTGACCTCGCCGCAGAACCAGCAGTGCGCCGAGAACTCGACGCAGGCCCAGGGCGACGAGCCGCTGTCGCACATCGTCGACGACATCCCGGTCCTGTCCGGCAACGGCACCGCGAACGGCTGACACGTCCGCACCGCCCCGCGCGGTGCACCGAGGGCCGCCGGCGACATGTTCGCCGGCGGCCTTTCGCATGCCCGCGGGCACATCGTCCGGTGGGTGCGGCGGTGGCAGGAAAGGTGGGAGATCCGTCATTGCCGCCGTCCCCGGGCCGCTGCCACGCTGAGGACGTGACCGGCCACGGAGAACCCGCCGGCGGCCCGCCCCGCCCCCCTGGCGGCCGCCCGTCCCACGACGTGCTCGTCGTGCTCTTCGACGGCGTGCAGAGCCTCGACGTGACCGGGCCCGTCGAGGTCTTCGCCGCCGCCTCGTCCACCGCGTCGAACCCCGCGCCCTACCGGGTGCGGACCGCGTCCCTGGGCGGCGGTCCGGTCCGCACCAGCGCCGGGCTGCGACTGCTGCCCGACGAGGACCTGCGCACCGCCGCGCCGCCCGGCACCCTGCTGGTGCCCGGTGGCTCCGGCACCCACCGGCCCGACCCGGAGGCCGTCGCCCGGGTCGCGGCGCTCGCGCCGGACGCCGTACGCGTGGTGTCGGTGTGCACGGGGGCGTTCCTGCTCGCCGAGGCGGGGCTGCTGGAGGGCCGCCGGGCCACCACGCACTGGGCCTACTGCGCCACGCTGGCCCGCCGCTTCCCCGGCACAGACGTGGATCCCGAGCCGATCTTCGTACGGGACGGGAAGTATGCGACGTCCGCGGGCGTCACCGCCGGGATCGACCTGGCGCTCGCGCTCGTCGAGGAGGACCTCGGGCGGGACGCGGCGCTCGCGGTCGCCCGCGGCCTGGTCGTCTTCCTGCGCAGGCCCGGCAGCCAGGCGCAGTTCAGCACGCAGCTGGCCGCGCAGCTCGCCGAGCGGGAGCCGCTGCGCGAGGTCCAGCGCTGGATCACCGAGCACCCGGAGGCGGACCTGTCCGTCGACGCGCTCGCCGCCCGCGCGGCGCTCTCCCCCCGGCAGTTCGCCCGCGCCTTCCGCGCGGAGGTCGGCGTGCCGCCCGGCCGGTACGTCGACCGGGCGCGTCTCGAAGCGGCCCGGCGGCTGCTGGAGGACACCGACGGCGGGATCGCCGAGGTCGCCCGCGCCGCGGGCTACGGCACCCCCGAGGCGATGCGCCGCGCCTTTCTCCGCACCCTCGCCCTCCCGCCGGCGGAGTACCGCCGGCGCTTCCACAGCGTCAGGAGCTGAACCGTGCAGATCGCCGCCCTGCTCTACGAGGACTTCACCGCGCTCGACGTCGTCGGACCGTACGAGGTCCTGTCCCGCATCCCGGGTGCCGAGGTCGTCTTCACCGCCGTCCAGGCCGGGCCCGTACGCACCGACATGGGGCTGTCCGTGACCGCGGACAAGCCGCTCGCCGAGGTCACCGCGCCCGATCTGGTGCTGGTGCCGGGCGGGCCCGGTACGCAGGCCGCGCTCGGCGTGCCGGAGATCCTGGACTGGCTGCGGGCCGTCGATCCCGGGACGGCCTGGACCACGTCCGTGTGCTCGGGCTCGCTGCTGCTGGCCGGCGCCGGACTGCTCACGGGGCGGCGGGCCGCCTCCCACTGGCTCGCGCTCGAACACCTCCCGCTGCTCGGGGCGGTGCCCAGCACGGACCGGGTCGTCATCGACGGCAAGTACGCCACGGCCGCGGGCGTCTCCGCGGGCATCGACCTCGCCCTGACCCTCACCGGCCGCATCGCGGGCGACGCGGTGGCCGAGGCGATCCAGCTCGTCGTCGAGTACGCCCCCGAGCCCCCGTACAGCGCCGGTTCGGTGACCACCGCTCCCCCTTCCCTGGTCGAGACCCTGCGCGCCACCCAGCTGCGCGTCCCGGCCCTCTGACGCCCCCGGCGGGGCCCCTCACCGCCCCGCTCCCCGGCGTGTAAGGAGCGCGTAACCCCAACCGGCCCGCGGAGTGACCCAGGCGAAATCGGCTGCGCCTAGCGTGTGCACGGGCGCGGCCGCGGCGGCCGCGGGTGGGAGGACCCGCAGGTGACCACGACGGTGCGCACGGCGTGCGCGTACTGCGGCGTCGGCTGCGGCATGCTCCTGGAGGTGGGGGCGGCCCCCGACGGCCGCCGGACCGTCCTGCGGGCCCGCGGTGACGCCTCGCACCCGGCGAACCACGGCCGTCTGTGCACCAAGGGCGCGACGACCGCGGACATGCTCGCGGCGCCCGGCCGCCTGACCACCGCCCTGACGCGCGCCGAGCGCGGCGCGGAACCGGTGCCCTCGCCCGCGGACCGGGCGATCGAGGAGACCGGCCGCCGTCTGCGCGCGATCGTCGACGAGCACGGCCCGGACGCGGTGGCGCTGTACGTGTCGGGCCAGCTCAGCCTGGAGGCGCAGTACCTGGCGAACAAGCTCGCCAAGGGCTTCGTCCGCACCAACCAGATCGAGTCCAACTCACGTCTGTGCATGGCGAGCGCGGGCAGCGGCTACAAGCTGTCGCTGGGCGCCGACGGCCCGCCCGGCTCCTACCAGGACCTGGACAGCGCCGACGTCTTCCTCGTCATCGGCGCGAACATGGCCGACTGCCACCCCGTGCTCTTCCTGCGGCTGATGGACCGGGTCAAGAAGGGCGCGAAGCTCGTCGTGGTGGACCCGCGGCGCACCGCGACCGCCGCGAAGGCCGATCTACACCTCCAGCTGCGCCCCGGCACGGACCTCGCGCTGCTCAACGGCCTGCTGCACCTGCTGCACGCCGAGGGCGCCACCGACCCGGACTTCATCGCACGCTGGACCGAGGGCTGGGAGGCGATGCCGGACTTCCTCGCCGACTACACCCCGGCGGCGGTCGCCGCGACGACCGGCCTGGCCGAGCAGGACATCCGCCGCGCCGCCGAGCTGATCGGCGGGGCGGCCGACTGGGTGAGCTGCTGGACGATGGGCCTGAACCAGTCCACGCACGGCACGTGGAACACCAACGCCCTGATCAACCTGCACCTGGCGACGGGCGCGATCTGCCGCCCCGGCAGCGGCCCCTTCTCGCTGACCGGCCAGCCGAACGCCATGGGCGGACGCGAGATGGGCTACATGGGCCCGGGTCTGCCCGGCCAGCGCTCGGTGCTGGTCGCCGAGGACCGCGCCTTCGCCGAGGAGCTGTGGGGCCTGCCGCCGGGCACGGTCCGAGCGGACGGCGTCGGGCGCGGCACCGTGGAGATGTTCCGGCGGATGGCGGACGGCGACATCAGGGCCTGCTGGATCATCTGCACCAACCCCGTCGCCTCGGTCGCGAACCGCCGCACCGTCATCGAGGGCCTGGAGGCGGCGGAGTTCGTCGTCACCCAGGACGCCTTCGCCGACACCGAGACCAACGCGTACGCCGACGTCGTGCTGCCCGCCGCGCTGTGGACGGAGTCCGAGGGCGTCCTGGTCAACAGCGAGCGCAATCTGACGCTCGCCCGCAAGGCCCTCGACCCGCCCGGCGAGGCCCTGCCGGACTGGCGGATCATCGCGGGCGTCGCGCGGGCCATGGGCTACGGGGACGCCTTCGACTACGCGGGCGCCGAGGAGATCTTCGACGAGATCCGCCGCGCCCACAACCCGCTCACCGGCTACGACCTGCGCGGTGTGACGTACGGGCGGCTCCGCGACACCCCCGTGCAGTGGCCCGCCCCGACCGCCGACGGCCCCGACCGCAACCCGATCCGCTACGTCCGGGAGGACGGCGGGCTGCGCTTCCCCACCCCCAGCGGCCGCGCCGTGTTCTTCCCGCGCCCGCACGTGCCGCCAGCGGAGATGCCGGACGACGACTTCCCCTTCGTGCTCAACACCGGACGGGTGCAGCACCAGTGGCACACCCTCACCAAGACCGGCCGGGTGGCCAAGCTCAACCGTCTCAACCCGGGCCCCTTCGTGGAGCTGCACCCGGCCGACGCCGCCGCCCTCGGCATCGCCGAGGGCGACGCGGTCGAGGTGGCCTCGCGGCGCGGCCGGGCCGTGCTGCCCGCGGTGCTCACCGACCGCGTCCTGCCCGGCTGCTGCTTCGCGCCCTTCCACTGGAACGACCTGTTCGGCGAATACCTCAGCGTCAACGCGGTGACGAGCGACGCGGTCGACCCGGTGTCCTTCCAGCCCGAACTGAAGGTCTGCGCGGTGTCGCTCACCCGCGTCGCGGCGACGCCCGCCGCGGAAGCACCCGCACAGGCCCTCCCGGGGCCCGCCACGCCTCTTCCCGGGCCGGACGCGGGCCCCGGGCCCACCGGGGGCGAGCAGGCGCCGCACGCGGCCGCGAGCGTCTTCGGCGTGGCGGACCTGGCCCCGCCCGTGCTCGACGAGCCCGAACGGCGCTACCTGGTGGGCTTCCTCGCCGGGCTGGGATCGGGCCTCGCCGGGGTGCCCGTGCTGCCGCCGGACGCGCCCTTCACGCCCGAGCACGCGCAATGGGTCAACGGGGCGCTCGCCGGGATGTACTCGCGGCTGCCGGGCACCTCGGCGGCCGCGGCCCCGGCGGCGCCCGCCGGGCGGGACGTCGTGGTGCTGTGGGCCTCGCAGACCGGCAACGCCGAGGACTTCGCCGCCGCGGCCGCCCAACGGCTGGCCGGGACCGGGCACCGCGCCACCCTCCTCGGCATGGCGGACGCCTCCCCCGGCGCGCTCCCGGCCGCCGCCGACCTGCTGCTCATCACCAGCACCTTCGGCGACGGCGACGCCCCCGACAACGGCACCGGCTTCTGGGACGCCCTCACCGCGCCCGACACCCCGCGGCTCGACGGCCGCCGCTTCGCCGTCCTCGCCCTCGGCGACTCCTCCTACGCCGACTTCTGCGGCCACGGCCGCCGCCTCGACGAACGCCTCGGCGAACTGGGCGGGATCCGCCTGGCGCCCCGCACCGACTGCGAGCCGGACTACCAGACGTCGGCGGGCGCGTGGCTGGACCAGGTCCTCGCCGCCCTGTCCGCGCCGCCGGCCGCGCCCGAAGCCGAGGTTGTGCCCGTACCCGCGCCCGCGGCCCCACCCGCGGCCGTACCCGTGCCCGCGCCCGCCCGGCAGCGGCCCGCGTCCGGCACCGCCCGGCTGACCGGCAACCGGCTGCTGAGCCTGCCGGGCGCGGCCAAGGAAGTGCGCCGCTTCGTCCTCGACACCCGCGACAGTCCCGTCCCGCTGCCGTACGAGGCGGGCGACGCGCTCAGCGTCACACCGGTCAACGCGCGCTCCCTCGTGGCCGAGTGGCTCGCCGTCACCGGTCTCGCCGCGGACACCGCCGTCAGCCTTCCCGGCACCGGCGAGGTCCGCCTGGGCGAGGCCCTCACCCACCACCTCGACATCACCCGCATCACCCCCGGCCTGCTGCGCTTCCTCGCCGAGCGCGACCGCGACCACGCCCGGGGCCGGCTGCTGCGCAAACTGCTGCGGCCCGACAACAGCGACGAGCTGGCCGCGTGGTCCTGGGGACGGCAGGCGGTGGACGTCGTCGCGGAGCACGCGGTGCGCGCCGAGGCCGCCGAGTGGGCGGCGGTGCTCAGGAAGCTCCAGCCGCGGCAGTACTCGATATCGTCCAGCCCGCTCACCGACCCGTACGCCATCGCGCTGACCGTCTCCGTCGTCCGGTACGAGAGCCCCGGCGGGCGGGCCCGCGGCGGTGTCTGCTCGCCCTTCCTCGCCGACGCCGAGCCCGGCACCGAGGTGCCCGTCCAGGTCCGCCGCGCCCCGCACTTCCGGCCGCCCGCCGACCCCGGCACCCCGATGGTCATGATCGGCCCCGGCACCGGCGTCGCCCCCTTCCTGGGCTTCCTCGCCGAGCGCCGCGCCCGCGGCCACCGCGCGCCCAACTGGCTCTTCTTCGGCGAGCAGCACCGCGCCACCGACTTCTACTACGCCGACGACCTCGCCGCCTTCCAGGCCGACGGCACCCTCACCCGCCTCGACACCGCCTTCTCCCGCGACCAGCGCGCGAAGGTGTACGTCCAGGACCGGATGCGCGAGCACGGGCCCCTGCTGTGGTCCTGGCTCCAGGACGGCGCGCACCTGTACGTGTGCGGGGACGCCGCGCGGATGGCCAAGGACGTGGACCGCGCCCTGCACACCATCGCCACCACCCACGGCGGGCTGCGGCCGGACGCGGCCACCGCCCACCTCAAGCAGCTCGCCGCCGACAAGCGCTACGTACGCGACGTGTACTGAGGTACTGAGGTACTGAGCACGGACGCGCTACCGCGCACAGACGTGCGCCGGGCAACAGACGTGCGCCAGGCACAGACGCAGGACCCGGCACAGACGTGCGCCGGGGGCCGACAGCGGGACGGGCCGGTGCGCCGCCGTGCCTTCGGCGACGCACCGGCCCTTCCCGCCCCTCCGCCTGCGGTCCGGCCCGCTCAGCTGAGGATCTTCTCCTTCGCCCGCTGGAACTCCTCCTCGGTCAGGTGCCCCTCGCGCTTCATCTCGGCCAGCTTGGCCAGCTCGTCCGCGGAGCCGCCGGACCCGGCGGTCTTGCGCACGTATTCGTCGAAGTCCGCGCGCTGCGCCTTGGCGTGCCGTGCCTCGCGGCGGCCCATGCTGCCGCCCCGCACGCACACGTACACGAACACGCCCAGGAAGGGCAGCACCAGCACGAAGATCAGCCACCCGGCCTTCGCCCAGCCGCCCAGGTCGTCGTCACGGAAGACGTCCACGACGATGCGGAAGAGCAGGAAGACCCACAGCACCCACAAGAAGACCCACAAGGCGGTCAGGAAGGCGCCGAGCACGGGGTAGTCGTACGCGAGATAGACGGTGTCGCTCATGGGTTGCCTCCGGTTCTGCGTGGTGAGTGCGGTCGGCGGGAAGTGGGTTCGGCCGCGGTCACGGTGACGTGGTGTCGGCCGCCGTCACGCGGCCGTCGGACGCGGCGGCCGCGAGGGCGCGGAAGTCCGCCTCGTTGCGGTCGGCGTAGGCCTCGGCGAATTCGCCGAGCGCCCGGTCCAGGACGTCGCCGGTGCCGGTGTAGGCGGCGATCGCGACGGGGTCGCCGGAGCGGGCGTGCGCGCGGGCCAGCGAGGCGCCGCAGACCTGGGCGAAGAGCCGCAGCATCTTGGGCGTCATGGTCTCCGGCCGGGCGATGCCCTTCCAGTCGCGCAGCTGGCGCACGTAGAAGTCCCGCTGCCGCCCGTCGAGACCGGTGACGCGCACCCAGCCGAGCAGGATGTCCCCGGCGGACTGCATGAGCCGCTGCCCCTCGACGACCCGCCGCCCCTGGTGCCCGCGCCCGGCGCCGGGGCCGCCGGTGTACGGCGCGAGGACGGACCGCCCGGCCTCCTTGGCCTGGAGCACGAGCGGATCGTGCGCGTCCCGGCCGACCGCGAGGATCACCCAGCAGCGGGTGCCGACGCTGCCGACGCCGACGACCTTGTGCGCCATGTCGACGACCTCGAAGCGGCTGAGCAGCAGCTGCCGCTCGGCGGGCAGGCTCTGCGCGTAGCGGTGCAGCAGCCCGCGCAGCCAGTCGGTCAGCTCGCCGCGTCCGCCGCGCCCGGCGTCCTGCGGCAGCAGGTCGCGCAGCGGGGTGATGAGCGGCGGGTCCGCGATGATCTGCGGCTTCCCGTCGACGACGTGCGCCAGCCGTCCGAAAGCCTGTGCGGTGTCCCGGCCGCGCGCCTTCTTCAGCGCCTTGCCGGTGCGTTCGCGGACGGCCTTGCCGGGGTGCCCGGGGGGACCGCCGGGCAGCAGGGCGCCGAGCTGGTCGGTGTCGTCGAGGGCGTACCAGACGTCGAGGGTGTCCATCTCCGCGAGCAGGTGCATGCGCTCGCGGTAGGACGCGACGGCGCCGCGGACGACCGCGGTGCGCTGCCCGCCGGACAGGCCGCGGGCGCGGGCGGCGATCTCCAGGCTGGTCGCCAGGCGTTTGAGGTCCCATTCGAAGGGGCCGGGCAGCGTCTCGTCGAAGTCGTTGATGTCGAAGACGAGGTGCCGCTCCGGCGAGGCGAGCAGCCGGAAGTTCAGCAGGTGGGCGTCGCCGCACAGCTGCGAGGTCAGGCCGGTGTGCGGGGCCGCGCCGAGGTCGGCGGCCATGATCGCGGCGGCCCCGCGGTAGAAGCGGAAGGGCGACTCCAGCATGCGCCCGTAGCGGATCGGCACCAGCTCGGGCACCCGGTCGGCGGACTGCCGCTCCAGCACCGCGACGGGGTCGAAGCGCTCCGGTCCCGCCTCGTAGCGGGCGTGCGCCGAGCGGGGTATGTGCCGCCTGACGGACTTGCCGTGCGCCGCGCGCTCCGCGGTGCTGCGCCGCGGAGCGGCCAGCTCACCCGCGGACGCGGGGTCGTGGTTGTTGCGCCCCATGGGCCCCACCGCCCTCCGGTGCCCCCATCATCACCCCGGTCCGCGGAAGCCGCCACGCGGGCGTACCCGCCCCGGCGCAGGCCGCGGGCCCGCGGCCCGGACGCTGTCCACCGTTCGGTGGACCCCGCCGTGGCCGTACGGCCGTTCCCCGGCCGCGAGCGCGGCGGGATCGTGGACGCATGACGGACGACGTGGTGACGGTCCGCGGGCTTCGCAAGCGGTACGGCGAGGTGGACGCGGTCAACGGGGTGGATCTCGACATCCGGCGCGGTGAGGTGTTCGGGATCCTGGGGCCCAACGGGGCCGGAAAGAGCACGACGGTGGAGATCCTGCAGGGCCACCGGCGGCGCGACGGGGGCGAGGTCACGGTGCTCGGGCAGGACCCGGGCCGCGCGTCGCGCGCCTGGCAGGCGAGGGTGGGGATCGTCTGGCAGGACGAGTCCGCGGCGGCGGAGCTGACGGTCGCCGAGACCGTACGGCACTTCGCCCGCTACTACCCGCGGCCGCGCGACCCGGCCGAGGTCATCGACCTGGTGGGCCTGACGGCGAAGGCGGGCGCGCGCACCAAGGCATTGTCCGGCGGCCAGCGGCGCCGCCTCGACGTGGCGCTCGGCGTGATCGGCGGCCCCGAGCTGCTGCTGCTCGACGAGCCGACGACCGGCTTCGACCCGGCGGCCCGGCGGCAGTTCTGGTCGCTCATCCGCAGCCTCGCGGCCGAGGGCACCACGATCATCCTGACCACGCACTACCTGGAGGAGGCCGAGGCGCTGGCCGACCGGCTCGCGGTCATCGCCGCGGGGCGGGTCGTCGCGGAGGGCGCGCCCGCCTCGCTCGCCGGGCGCGCGCAGGCGCGGGCGACCGTGCACTGGGCGGAACCGGACGGCACCGCGCGCAGCACCGAGACGGACACCCCGACCCGTACGGTCGGCGAGCTGGCCCGCCGCTTCGACGGCGAGATCCCCGAGCTGCGGGTCACCCGGCCCACGCTGGAGGACGTCTACCTGAAACTCATCGAACCCGCCGGATCGGGGGCAGCGTGATGGCCGGCACCACTGCGACGAAGGCGGCCGCCGCGCCGCGCACCACCGACGGGACCGCGCTCCCGGGCGCCTGGCGGCTCGGCCTGGCGCGCGGGGCGATGGAGATCAGGCTCTTCTTCCGGCTGCGCGAACAGGTGATCTTCACCTTCGCCTTCCCGATCGTCTTCCTGTTCCTCTTCGCGTCGATCTTCCACGACGACATGGCGCACACCGGCTCGACCGCCTCGCAGTACTACGTGGCGTCGATGACCGCCGCGGGCATCATGTCCACGAGTTTCCAGTCACTGGGCATATCCATCGCCGTCGAGCGCGACGAGAAAGTGCTGCGGCGGCTGCGCGGCACCCCGATGCCACCGGCCGCGTACTTCCTCGGCAAGATCTGGCTCGTGCTCGTCACCGGGCTGCTGGAGACGGCCGCGTTGCTCGCCTTCGGCGCCACCGTCTACGACGTCGACCTGCCGTCGGACGTCACCGGCTGGCTCACCTTCGGCTGGATCTTCGTGCTCGGCATCACCGCGTGCGCGCTGCTCGGCATCGCGATCAGCAGCGTCCCGAAGTCCGCGCGCAGCGCCACCTCGGTGGTCGTCCTGCCGTTCCTGGTGCTCCAGTTCATCTCCGGCGTCTACATCCTCATCGACACCGTGCCGGACTGGATGCTGACCGTCAGCTCGTTCTTCCCGCTCAAATGGCTGTGCCAGGGCCTGCGCGGGGTGTTCCTGCCGCACGCCGCCGCCGCGCTGGAGCCCGCGGGCAGCTGGGAGTACGGGCGCACCGCCCTGGTGCTCGCCGCCTGGTGCGTCGGAGGATTGGTGCTGTGCCTGCTGACCTTCCGCTGGAAGAGCCGGAACGACGGGTGAGCGCGCCACCGTTCGGGGACGGGGGGACGTACGTGCCGGCCCCCGCTCCCGTACCGGAGCCCGCGGCCGAGCCTTCCGCTCCCGCACCGCCCGCCGCGGACTCCGCCCGCGGCGAGCACGTGTGGGAGCGCAGCTTCCTGCCGTGGGACGTGTACTTCGCGGTGGTGTGGCTCGGCACGGTCCTCTTCGCGCTCTCCGCCGAGAGCCCGGGGCTGCGCGTCCGCGTCGTCGCGGCGGGCCTGTTCTGCCTGCCGATCCCCTGGTACCTGTGGAAGGGCCGGCCGCTGCTGCGCCGGCAGGCCGAGACGACCGGAAGCACCGCCGCCGCCCGCTACCTGGCCGGGCTCGTCGTGCTCTTCCTGCCGCCCGCCGCCCTCGTCGGCGAGACCCGGCTGGCCACCTTCGCCCTCGTCCCGCAGTGCTTCATGCTGCTGCGGGTGCCGGGCGCGCTCGCCGCCGTGGCCGTCGTCAACGTCACGCCGGTCGCCGCGTGGGCGGTCGTGTGGCGGCCCAGCACCCACGACGTGTTCTACAACTCCGTCTTCGGCATGGTCACGCTCGCCTTCTCCGCCGTCTTCGGCAGCTGGATCATCCGCATCATCGAGCAGAGCACGGAACGGGCCCGGCTGGTCGCCGAACTGGACGCCAGCCGCGGCGAGATCGCCCGGCTGTCCGCCGAACGCGGCGCCCTCGCCGAGCGCGAGCGGCTCGCCCGCGAGATCCACGACACCCTCGCGCAGGGCTTCACCAGCCTGGTCATGCTCGTCCAGGCCGTCGAGGGCGAGCTGGGCACCCACCCCGAGCAGGCCCGCCGCCACCTGGAACTGATGGGCCGCACCGCCCGGGAGAACCTCGCCGAGGCCCGCGCCCTCGTCGCAGGCAACGCCCCGACGGGCCTGGACGGCGCCTCGCTGCCCGACGCCCTGCGCCGCCTCGCCGCCCGGCACGCCGAGCAGAGCGGCGCCCCCGCGACCGTCTCCGTCACCGGCTGCGTACGGGGCCTGCCCCCGGCGGTCGAGGTCGTGGCCCTGCGCAGCTGCCAGGAAGCCCTGGCCAACGCCCGTCGGCACGCCGGACCCGCCGTCCCCGTGGCCCTCGACGTCGACTACGCCGCCGACGCCCTCCACCTCGCCGTCCGCGACACCGGCCGCGGCTTCGCCCCCGAGGCCGCGCCGGGCCCCGGCTACGGCCTCCCGGGCCTGCGCGCCAGGGCGGCGGAGCTGGGCGGTACGGCCACGGTCAGCAGCACGCCGGGCGCCGGTACGTGCGTGACGGTGCGTCTGCCGCTGACCCGCGGGACGGCGCCGGGGGCGGGCGGGGCCGCCGCACGGCCCGAACCGCCGGGCCCCACCGACACACTGCCCGCCCTCACCGACGTGCCGTCCCCGTACCCGCCCACGTACCCGCCCCCGTCCGCCGACGCCCCGAGGAGCGCACCGTGATCCGCATCCTGCTCGCCGACGACCACCCCGTCGTCCGGGAGGGCCTGCGCGCGATGCTGGACGCGGAAAGCGACCTGGACGTCGTCGGGGAGGCGTCGAGCGGCCCGCAGGCCGAGGCGCAGGCGGCCGCGCTGCTCCCGGACATCGTGCTCATGGACCTGCGCATGCCGGGCGGCGGGGGCGTCGACTCCATCGTGCGGATGACGGCGGCCGGACTGCCCTGCCGGGTCATCGTGCTCACCACCTACGAGACGGACGGCGACATCCTGCGCGCGGTGGAGGCCGGGGCCGCGGGCTACCTCCTCAAGGACCTCGCCCGCGGCGAACTCGCCGACGCCGTCCGCGCCGCCGCCCGCGGCGAGACGGTGCTGGCCCCCACGGTCGCCGCCCGCCTCGTCGACCGCCTGCGCACCCGCCCCGAACGCCCGCACCTGTCCGAGCGCGAGACCGCCATCCTCCGCCTGGTCGCCGAGGGCTGCACCAACGCGGAGATCGGCCGCCGCCTGTTCATCGGCGAATCCACCGTCAAGACCCACCTGCTGCGCGCCTATGCCAAGCTCGGCGTCGACGACCGCACCGCCGCCGTCACCTCGGCGATGCGCCTCGACCTCCTCTGAGCGCGACCGGGAACCCCGAAAAGCCCGGTACATTGCCACGCCGTCACCATAGGTGCCGGATCGGCCGCGGGGCGGGGGTCGGCCTCAGCGCAGGTTCCGTACCGTCGTCAGGTCGTACACGCGCCCCGCGTGGCCGTCCTCCGTCAGGGCCGCCGCGGCGGCCTCCGCGACGTCCCGGGTGTCGACGAAGCCCACCGCGGCCCCCTCGGGGTGCGCTACCGCCGGGCACACGACGCGCGAGCCGCCTCGTAGGGACGAGACGGCTCGCGAAGGCCCTGGAAGGGCGCGTACGGGGCTGCGGGGTCACAGGCCGCCGGTGTAGAGCAGGTTGTTCGGCGAGCCCGCGCTCACCGTCAGCACGCCCTGCGTGGAGGCACTGAGCAGCCAGCTGCCGACCTCCACCGCACCGGCGGTCGGGTGCGCCGCCTTGTAGAGCAGCGCCACCCCCGCGACGTGCGGGCTCGCCATCGACGTACCGGACTCCGCGACGCTGCCGCCGCCGATCCGGGCGGAGACGATGTCCTGGCCGGGCGCGTAGATGTCCAGGCAGCGCCCGAAGTTGCTGAAGCTCGCCTGCTGGTCGGAGGGCGTGGTGGCGCCCACGGTGAAGGCGCCGCTCGCACTCGCCGGGGAGACGTTGCACGCGTCCTCGCTGCTGTTGCCCGCGGCCACCACGGGCAGCACCCCGGCGTCGGCGACCGCGTCGGCCGCGTCGTTGACAGCGGGGGAGTAGTCCCCGCCGAGCGAGGCGTTCAGCACCGCGGGCTGCTGCGCGTTCTTCGCCACCCAGTCGAACCCGGCGATGATCCCCGCCCAGCTGCCCGTCCCGTCGCAGCCGAGCACCCGCACGCTGACCAGCTTCGCCTGCGGCGCGACACCGAAGGTGGCACCGCCGACCGTGCCCGCCACGTGCGTGCCGTGACCCTGGCAGTCCTGCCCGTCCCGCCCGTCGCCGATCGCGTCGAAGCCCGGCACGGCCCGGCCGCCGAACTCGCTGTGCCCGTAGTCGATGCCGGTGTCCATGATGTACGCGGTCGCGCCCGCGCCCTTGCCCACCGTGTTGAACTGCCCGTCCAGCGGAAGCTGTCGCTGGTCGATGCGGTCCAGCCCCCACGAGTTCGCCTTGACCCTGCTGCCGGTCGGGTCGAGCGGCGGCGCCGCGGTGTCCGTCGTGTGCGCGAGCCCGAAGGCGGTCACCGAGGCGTTCTGCTCGACCGACGTCACCCCCGGCATCCTGCGCACCGCGTCCAGCTGCGTCGCCGTGAGCGTGATGGCGAAACCGCGCAGCGCGCTGCTGTAGGTGAAGAAGGGCACGACGCCGATCTTCTGCGCCGTCGACGCCGGGTCCAGCGTCCTGTCGAGCGTGACGATGTACTGCCCGGCGATGGCGTTGTCGTGCGTACGCAGCGGGGCGAGCGGCGCCTCCGGCGTGGGCAGGGGAATGGCGGCCACGGCAGGCGTACCCGCCATCACCAGCGGTGCGAGCACCAGGGCGGCGGCCGACAGACCGCGCGCGAACAGACGCATGGGAAGCTCCCAGGGGGACGTCGACAGTCGTGGCAGAGCGCGCACGAGCGTTCCTACGATCTGACGATCGGTCCCCCTCCCCCCACCCGACACACGTATCCCCCGCCTCCGGACCAGCCGAATGGCCTCCCGCCGGGGACGCGTGGGGCGCACCCGGGCGGAACCCGGGGGAGAACCGCGGGACGGCCGCCCTCCGGGGGGCGCAGGGCCACGGGCCCCGCTCAGCCACCACCCCCGCCACCACCGGCGAGCAGCAGTTCCACCCCCAGAGCCGTCAGGCTGTGATGGCTCCACCGGCCGCTGCGCCGCGTCACCACGAGCCCCGCCCGCCGCAGCACACCCACGTGCTCACTCGCCGACGCGGGCGACAGCCCGACCCGGCGGGCGAGCTGGCCGGTCGTCACACCGTCCGCGACGACCTCCAGCACCGCCGCCCTGCTGTGCCCGATGAGCGCCGCCAGGCCCTCGTACGGCGCCCCGCCGCCCGCCGCGGGCGCGAACGGGTGCGGCGCGTCCGTACCCGTTCCCGCGCCGACCTCGTAGTAGAGCGTCGGCTGCTCGTCGTCCGGATCGCACGGCACATATCCGCCGAAGGCCCCGGGCGCGAGGACGAGCCCGCGCCCACGCAGGTGGTAGTCGTACGCGAGCGGCGCCACCGTCCGCACCTCCAGCACCGGCGGCCGCCACCGGATGCCGGGCCCGAGGCCGCCCAGCACCCGCTCGATGCCGCCCTCCCCCAACTGCCGGGTGCGTGCGGCCCGGTCGGCGGCGAGCGCCACGGAGATCCGGCGCCAGTACGGCGCCACGGCCACCCGGTGGTAGCTGCGGACGGCCGCGGCGAGGCCCTCCACCGTGGCCGGGTCCCCTGCGGCGAGGTCGCGGGTCCAGCCGGGCAGCGGGCGGTGCCGTCCGACGTACTCCAGGTCGGCGCGCAAAGCCCGCGAAGGCGTGCCGAGCAGCCGCTCCAGCTCGTCGTCGAGGCTGTCCAGGCCGATGTGCGGGCGCAGGAAGCGCGGCACGGGGTGGGCCGGGTCGGAGGCCGTGAGCTGCCCGAAGTACGTCTGCCACGGCCGCTGCCGGGGCGACGCGGGCACGGGGGCGTCGAGGAGCGCGAACCCGGCACGTACGAGCCGCCGCCAGTCGTCGAGCCGCGGCGCGCCCGCCCGCTGGGTGAGCCGGAAGGCGCTGAAGGTGGTGGCCGCCAGCGGGCTGGGGCGGCCCGCGATCCGGGTACGGGCGAGGTCGGTCAGCGTGAAGTGGATGCGCACGGACGTCCCCCTTCGCGACAGCTCCTGCTTCGGCCTCCGCTCCGGCCTGCGCTTCGGCGTTCGCATCGACCTTCGCTTCGGCCAGGGCCGAAACGTACCGCCGTCGTCCTCCTCGCCCGGCACGGTGGTGTGCGCGGCGCTTTCGAGCGTACGGGGGGAGCCCGAAAGCGCCGCCCAGGGTCGGTTGTCCGCCGTCCGGGCGGTGCCGCGCGCACATGAGGCAGAGCGACCGGCCACGGTGCCGCCCGACGGGAACACCGGCCGCACGGCAGCGCGCGGCCGCACACGACCGGCGCGCGGAACAGCAGGACCCGCGTCGCCGCAAGGGGGCGGCGGCGCGTACACGGAAACGGGAGGACGTGGCATGAAGACACGGCAAGAGGCTGCGGGGGACCGGGCAGGCGCCCCGGACACGGGCGAGGGCGCACGGGGCGTACGGACCGCCCGGCGGAGCCCCGCTCGGGCGGCGGGCGCGGCGGCACTGGCGGCGGGCGCGCTGGCCGCCGTCCTCGCGGCACCGGCCCAGGCGCAGGCGGCGCCCGCGGACGCCGCCGTCCCGGCCCTGCCGGGCGTACCGGCGAACGTGCGGGGGCTCCAGGGCCCGGTGGTGACCCATCCGGACGAGTCGCCCCGGGACTACCCCGCGGGCGAGGTCTGCGCCTTCCCCACGCACACCGAATTCCCGGTGAGCGACCTGCGGATGCGGACCTGGACGGACTCCGCCGGCACCCCCGTCTTCTCGATCGAGGACGGCCCGCTGCTCATGAAGGTCACCAACCTGGACAGCGGCGAAAGCATCGTGCGCGACATCTCCGGCACGGGGGTGATCACCTATCCCACCCCCGACTCGTACGTCCTGAGCGGCAACGACTGGTCGGCCGGTTTCCACACCACCGACCGGCCCGTCCACAACAAGTGGATCGTGGCGAGCACCTTCATGTCGGTGAAGGTCACCACGGTCGGCGGCACGACCAGCAGGGAACTGCTGGCCCTCAGCGGCCCCTCCGAGGACATCTGCACGACGCTGTCCTGACGGGCCCGCCGTCCGCGCTGCCCCGGCCCCCACCCCGGCACGGCGGACGGCAACGCGGGCGGCCGGACCGCGGCACATGGTGACGGCGTGGCATATGCGGCGCCGTCACCTGCCCTACCGCTTCTCGCGCACAGACGTGCGGGCCTCGATGGCGTGCAGGACGGCGACCATGTCGCCGTCGCCGTGGCCCATTGCCACGGTTTCGCTGAAGAGCGCGTGGCAGACGTCGAGCAGCGGGGAGGCGAGCCCGGCCGCGCGCGCCGCGTCGGCGATGAGCCGGTTGTTCTTCAGCACGTCCACCGCGCCCGCCTGGACGGCGAAGTCGCGCTCGCGCAGCTTGGGCGCCTTCATCCGCGAGACCGCGCTGGCCATGGGCCCGGCGTCGAGCACGGCGAGGAAGCGGTCCCGGTCCAGGCCGTGCCGGTCGGCGAAGTGGTAGGCCTCGGTGAGGCCGGTGACCATGGTGATCAGGAAGAGGTTCACGGCGAGCTTGGTGACCAGGGCGTTGGGCACCGGACCGCAGTCGAAGGCCTCCCGGCACATGGGCGCGAGCAGCGGCCGTACGGCCTCCGCCGCCGTCGGCTCACCGGCGAGCATCGCGACCAACTGCCCCGCTTCCGCGGGCACTCGCGACCCCGACACCGGCGCCTCGACGTAACGCCCGCCCGCCGCAAGGACGTCCGCCTCCAGCGCGTGCGAGTAGTCGGGGGAGGTGGTGCCCATGTGCACGAGCGTCCGCCCCCGCACCCGGTCGGCGAAGGCGTCGGTACCGCGTCCGAGCACATCGTCCACGGCCGCGCCGTCCGCGAGCATCAGGAAGACGACGTCACAGGTGCTCAGCACATCCGCGGCGGACGCGGCGACGACCGCCCCGGCCTCCCGCGGTTCCGCGCACTTGGCGGGCGTCCTGTTCCACACCGTGAGCGGCGCGCCCACCGGCTGCCGCCGCTGCAGGTTGAGCGCCATGGGCCGTCCCATGACGCCGAGCCCGAGAAAGCCGATCCCTGTTCCGCGCATACGGGCGCGCCCTTTCCGCCGTGCCGCCGGGGCGTCCCGGGACGGGCCGAGGCCGGGTTGCGGCCTATGACCGGCGTCATAATACTGGTCTTTATGACGAACGTCATAGGGACCTCGGCCCGACGGCAGCCGCCGCTTCCCGCGTCGGCCCAGGGGGAAACGGCGTACGGCGCCCCGCGCACCCCCTCTCCCGCTGCCGCTGCCGGACGCTGGCGGGCCGAGCCCGTCCGCCCCTGCGCCGCGCCCGCACTGCACGCCCTGTTCGCGGCCTGCTCGCCCGAGACGGTCCGGCTGCGCTTCTTCGGCCCGGTACGCGCCCTGCCCGCGGAGTATCTGGAGCAGGTCCTCGCGGGCCGCCCCGAGCGCCACGACGCGGTGGTGGCGTATGCCCGGGGCGGTTCGCGGGCCCGGCTGACCGGCCTGGCCAGCCTCGCCCTGCCCGCGGACGGAACAGCCGCGGAACTGGGCGTCCTCGTCGGCGACCCCTGGCAGCGGCAGGGCGCCGGCCGCGCGATGCTGGAACTGCTGCTCGACCGGGCGCGCGCCCGCGGCGTCCGGCGCGTCGCGGCGACCGTCTTGCCCGGCAGACCCGCCCTGCTCGGCGCGCTGGCGCGGCACCTGCCCGTCGCGCGGGTGGCGTACACCTCCGACGGCCCGAGCGGCGTCTATAAGCTGGACGGACCCTGAGGAGGCCGGCGATGACTGCACCCCGCACCCACGGCCCGCGGGAGCGTATGGTCTTCGCCGCGGCCCAGCTCATCCGGCGCGACGGCGTCGGTGCGACGGGCATGCGCGACATCGCCGCCCACGCCGAAGCCCCGCGCGGATCCCTCCAGCACTACTTCCCCGGCGGCAAGGAACAGGTCGTCAACGAGGCCGTCCGCTGGGCGGGCGGCTACGCGGGCAGGCGCGTCGACCGCTTCCTGGCCGCGCTGCCGGAACCCACCCCCGGCGCCCTCTTCGCCGCGATGGCGCAGCAGTGGATCGACGAGTTCGAGTCGACGGGCTTCCTCACCGGCTGCCCGGTGGCCGCCGCCACCGTCGACTCGACGGCCTCCACTCCCTCGGCCCGCGCGGCGACCGCCTCCGCCTTCACGGCCTGGACCACCCCGCTGACCGCCGCCCTGGTCACCCTCGCCGTGCCCGCCGAGCGCGCCCCGGCCCTGGCCACGCTGATGATCTCCACCCTGGAGGGCGCGATCCTGCTCTGCCGCGCCCACGAGTCCACCGCGCCCCTGACCACGGTCACCACCGAGCTGACCCCCCTGCTGGACGCGGCCGCCCGCGCCTGAGCCCCGGGCCCCGTGGCGCGCAGGGCCAGGTCCCGTACGGCCGGGGCAGTCCACCGCGCGCGAACCCGGTGGCCCCGCCCCGGTCGTGCCGTCCCCGGTCGCGCCGCCCCCGGCCAGTGCTTACGCTCCGAATCAGCGGGTAGCCGCTCATCCGTCCACCCGCCCGCGCGAGCGAAAGGCCGACAGGATGCCGAACGACACGATCATCGTCGGGGTCGACGGCTCGACGCCCTCCGTCCAGGCCCTGCGCTGGGCCGGCCGCCAGGCCGAGCTGACCGGCGGACGGCTCATCGCCGTCATGGCCTGGGAGCTGCCGGGCGCGTTCGGCTGGGCGGGCGTCCCCGGCCTCCCGGAGGACCTCGACATGGAGGAGCCCGCCGCCCAGGCCCTCGCCGAGGCAGTCGCGGAAGCCCTTCCGCCGCGGCAGGCGGAGAGCGTCGAGCAGGTCGTCGTCCTCGGCAACGCGGCCCAGGCGATCCTGGACCGCGCGGACGAGGAGGACGCCGATCTCATCGTGGTCGGCGTCCGCGGCCGCGGCACCTTCCGCGCCACCCTGCTCGGCTCGGTGAGCCACAGCGTGACCGTCCACGCCGAATGCCCGGTGGTCGTGGTGCGCGACACCGAGGAGCCCGACGAAGCCGCCGGGGCCGAGGGGACCACCGGGGCCGAGGGGACCACCGCCACCGCCGCGTCCGGCGGATCCACCAGGACCACCGGGACCGCCGGGAGCGCCGCGTCCGGCGAATGACCGGAACCGGCGAGGCCGATGGGACGGCCGGGACCTGACCGGGACCGCCGGGTCCTCCGGGACCGCCGGGACCACCGAGGCCTCCCGGTCCTCCAGGACCGCCACAACCACCGAGGCCGCCGGAACCCCGCACAACCCGCCTCAATGACAACCCGACCCCCCGCTTTGTCAGGCCCCTGCCCAGAGTTGTCCACAGCCTGGCCGAGGGCCGCTCGTGAGGCGTGCCCGGCGGAGCATGATGGAGGGCATGAACGAGACGACCGGATCCGCCAGCGGGTCCGCACCCGCATCCGAAGCGGCGCCCGCCGTATCAGCCCAGCCCCTACCCCCCGCATCGCCCGCGGCTGTCCCGGATGCCACCACCACCGCGCCCGGTGCGCCGGCCACCCTCACGGCCCCGCCCCCCGCGGAGGCGCAGGAAGCCCCCGCGAGCCCCGCGGCCTCCCCCGCGCGGCGCACCACGTCCCGGCGCGAGCCCCACGGCCGCCTTCCCGACTGGGAGAAGAGGTACCGCGCGCCGCGCGTGGGCCTGCCGGAGTGGGCGGAGGACGCACCGGAGCGCAATCTGTACGTCTCCGACGTGACGGGTACGTACGAGCTGTACGCGTGGGATCGCCGGACGGGCGAGCGCCGCCAGGTCACCGACCGGCCCAACGGCACGACGGACGGCACCCTGAGCCGGGACGGCGAGTGGGTCTGGTGGTTCTCGGACACGAACGGGGACGAGTTCGGCGTGTGGATGCGCCAGCCGTTCGGCGGGGGCGAGGACATACCGGCCGCCCCCGGCCTCGCCCCGTCCTATCCCGCGGGCGTGGCGCTCGGCGTCGGCGGTGTCGCGGTCGTCGGCCGCTCGACGGACGACGAGGGCACGACCGTGCACGTCGTGCCCGCGGAAGGCGCGGAGCCCTACGAGATCTACCGGCACGAGGAGTCCGCGGGCGTCGGCGACCTCTCCGAGGACGGCACGCTCGTCGTCATCGAGCACACCGAGCACGGTGACGCGATGCACAGCGCCCTGCGGGTGCTGCGGGTCGCGGACGGCTCGGTGGTCGCGGAGCTGGACGACACCGAGGGCGGCGAACGCGAGCTCGGCCTCGACAGCTGGGGCTTCGCCCCGGTGCCCGGCGATCCGCGGCTGCTGGTCGGCCACCAGCGCTCCGACCGCTGGCTGCCGCTGATCTGGGACGTGGAGAGCGGCGAGCAGATACTCCCGGCGATCGACCTGCCGGGCGACGTGCAGGCCGAGTGGTATCCGGACGCGGGCGCGCTGCTGCTGGTGCACGATTACCACGCCCGCAGCGAGCTGTTCCGCTACGACCTGGCGGACGGCACGCTGACCGCGCTGGAGACCCCGCGCGGCTCGGTCAGCGGCGCCACCTCCCGCCCGGACGGAACGGTGGAGTATCTGTGGTCCTCGGCGGAGCGGCCGCCCGCCGTGCGCTCCACCACCGGAGCGGTCGTGCTGGAGGCGGCCGGGCTGCGGGCACCCGACTCGGTGCCGGTGGAGGACGTCTGGGTGGAGGGACCGGGCGGCCGCATCCACGCCCTGGTCCAGCGCCCGCCCGCCGCCGGGCCGGACGCGGGACCGCTGCCGACGGTCTTCGAGGTCCACGGCGGCCCGACGTGGCACGAGTCGGACGCCTTCGCGGCCGGCCCCGCCGCCTGGCTCGACCACGGCTTCGCGGTGGTGCGGGTCAACTACCGCGGGTCGACCGGCTACGGCCGGGAGTGGACGGACGCCCTCAAGCACCGTGTGGGCCTCATCGAGCTGGAGGACATAGCCGCGGTCCGCGCCTGGGCGGTGGAGTCGGGGCTGGCCGACCCTGCTCGGCTCGTGCTCACCGGCGGCTCCTGGGGCGGCTATCTGACGCTGCTGGGCCTCGGCACCCAGCCGGGCGACTGGGCGGTGGGCATAGCCGCGGTGCCGGTCGCGGACTATCCGACGGCGTACGCCGACGAGATGGAAGCCCTCAAATCGCTCGACCGCACGCTCTTCGGCGGCTCCCCCGCCGAGGTGCCCGAGCGCTACGAGGCCTCCTCGCCGCTGAGCTACGTGGAGCAGGTCAGCGCGCCGGTGTACATCAGCGCGGGGATGAACGACCCGCGCTGCCCGATACGCCAGATCGACAACTACGTCGAGCGGCTGCGGGAGCTGGACAAGCCGCACGAGGTGTACCGCTACGACGCGGGCCACGGCTCGCTCGTCGTGGAGGAGCGCATCAAGCAGGTCCGGCTGGAGCTGGCCTTCGCCCTACGCCACGTGGGCGGCTGACCCGGCCTTCGCCCCGGTTCCGGCCCCGGGCCCCGCGCTCGGGCCGGACGGGGGCAGCAGACCCAGCTCGGCGTCGGCGCGGGCCTCGGCCTCCCGCCGGGCGAGCCGGAAGTACATGAAGACGACGAAGCCGGCGAAGACGAACCACTGGCCGGTGTAGCCGAGGTTCTGGAAGGCCTTGAGGTCCAGTCCGCTGTTCGGTGGCGCCACCGGAGGCACGGCCTTGAGGGGCGCGGCGGCCTCGGTCGCGGTGATCCAGCCGTTGTAGACGGGATACGGAAGGAGGTTGACCAGGGACGCGGCGCTGATGATGCCCAGCTGTCCGGAGGGGAGCCCGCCGGGCGCGGTGGGTACCCCGTTGCTGCCCGCCGCCTCGGGGTATTGCAGCGCGCCGATGACGGTGACCTCGCCGGAGGGTGCGGCCGGCACCGCACCGCCGCGGGCACCGCCGTCCGCCGGGGCGCCCGAGGGCACCGTGCCCGGCAGCCAGCCGCGCACGACCGGCAGCGCGGCGCCGCCGTCGAGCCGCAGCGGGGTGAGCACGTAGTAGCCGTCGCGGCCGTCGAGCCGGCGGTCGGGGACGAGCAGCTGGTGCGCCGTGTCGTAGCGGCCGGTCGCGGTGACCCGGCGGCCGGAGGCGTCCGAGGGCACCTCGGCCCTGGTGTCGGGCAGCACCCCGCCGAGCGGCACGGGCTTCTGCTCCGCCGCGTGGGCCTGGGAGTTCTTGGCGTCCCGGTGCTGGTCCACCCGGAATTCGAAGCGGCTCAGCTGCCACGTGCCCATGAAGACGCACACGACGACGGCGAGCACCACGAACACGCCGACGGCCAGCCAGCGCGGGGTGAGCAGGAACCGGTACACACCCCCACGGTACGGGGCAGCTCCGCGCCGTCCGCCACCGGGACCCGGTCGGGAGCCGGTCAGGACCCGGGCCCGTGCCCGGCTCCTGGTCAGGACGGCGTGCCCCGGCCGGTCAGGGGCTCGCGGGCGGGCTGTCCGCGATCGGGGCGGTGGTGTAGACGGTGCCGGCGCAGGCGTCCTGGAGGGTCGGGCCGACGATGAGCGGCGCACCGGCCGCGGGGGTGTGGGTCAGTGCGATGGTGGCAGGCGCCGCCGTCCCGGTCGGGGTGCCCGCGGACTGGCCGCTGCCCGCCGGGCTGTCCGACTTCGCCGCGGCGGCGGAGCCCGCGCCGTCCTTGCCGTCGGCCGCCGCGGGACCGCCGGTGTCCGTCGGGGTGGGCGTCGCGGTGGGGCTGGCCGTCGGCGAGCCGGTCGGCGGGCAGCCACCCGGGCCGGTGTCGGCGGGCACCCAGGCGAAGGCCACCTCGTAGGTCTGGCCCGGGGCGAGGACGAGCGGCTGCCCGTCGTCGGCGGGCGGGGGCAGCTCGGTGGCGGCGTCGCCCGCGGTGTGGTTGACGACCGTGATCTGCGCGGGGTCGGCGGCGCCCTGGGCGATGGCCCCCACGGCGGCCGGGCCGGGCGGCACGGTGCAGGTGGAGGTGGAGACGTTCGCGACGCGGAACCAGCCGTGGATGTGCCCGTCGGAGTCGGGGACGGCACTGCTGCTGCCCCTGCCGAGCTGGGCGCTGGAGCAGGCCGGGGCCGCGGGCGTCGGCAGGCCGCCGGGGCTGGTGACCGGTCCGGCGGAGTTGCCGTCCCCACCGGAGGCCGAGGTCTGGCGGCCGGAGTCGCCGTCGCCCGGCCCGGTGCGGTCCGCCCCGGCGTCGCCGCTGGTGCCCCAGGCGTCGGCGCGGCCGTTGTCGTCCGGCTGGGAGGCGCGGGGGCTCCCAGGTCCGGCGGGGGCCGCGGACGGTCCGCCGGTGGCACCGGCGGCGTGGACGAGCGCGGGCACCGCCGCGCCGACCAGCAGCAGGGCCGCGACGCTGCCGGCCATCGCCTGCCGCCGGTGCTGCCGCCGGGCGGGCACGGCGTGGCGCAGGTGCTCCAGCGCGTCGGGCGCGGGCCGCAGATCGCGCACGGCCTGGTGGAAGAGGACGCGCAGCGCCTCCTCCTCCCCGGCGGCCCGGCGATCGGCCTCGCGGAAGGCGCCGGTCGCGGACCCGGCGTCGGCCGCCGCGTCCCAGGCGGGGGCGGGGGCGGACGGGGAAGCCGGGGCGCGGTCCGGGTCGTCGGGGGTGTGGTGGTGCCGGTGGTTCATGGCTTCGGGGGTGTCGTCGTCGTGTGCGTCGGGGGCCGCGGTCATGTCGTGCTCTCCATCGCGACCCGCAGGGCGGCGATGCCGCGCGAGCCGTACGCCTTCACCGAGCCGAGCGATATCCCGAGCGTCTCGGCGACCTGGGCCTCGGTCATGTCGGCGAAGTAGCGCAGCACCAGCACCTCGCGCTGCCGCCGCTGCAGGGAGCGCATCGCGGCCTTGAGCTGGTCGCGCTCCAGCAGCTCGTACGCGCCCTCCTCCGCGGAGGCCATGTCGGGCATGGGCTTGGAGAGCAGCTTCAGCCCGAGGATGCGGCGGCGCAGGGCCGAGCGCGAGAGGTTGACCACGGTCTGGCGGAGGTAGGCGAGGGTCTTGTCGGGGTCGCGGACCCGGCTGCGCGCGGAGTGCACCCGTATGAAGGCCTCCTGCACGACGTCCTCGCAGGACGCGGTGTCGTCCAGCAGCAGGGCGGCCAGCCCCAGCAGGGCGCGGTAGTGGGCGCGGTAGGTCTCGGTGAGGTGGTCGACCGTGGTGCCGGCGGCCATCGCGGCGTCAGTGCCCTCGCGTCCGTCTGCTCGTCCCGCGGCGGCGTCGTCCGCGAGTCCCGTGCCCGGCCCCCCGCCGGTCGACACCGGGCCGGGCGCGGCGGGTGTCACTCCCGCCACCGGCCAGGGCGCGATCACCGGGAGCCCTCCGTACGGCGCCCGCTTCGTTCCGGCGGGGCGTGCCGCTCGGGCCGGGTCGGCCGGGCGCGCCGGACGGACGACGGGTGCGACCGCCGCTCGTCCCAGTGCCGTATCGATAGCCAGTGCCTCCGCCACGCCAGTTGGACACGCATCCCCCTGTCAGGGTTGTACGCGCAAGGCATCCCGCCCGACGGAGCGTCATATATCCCCATGCGCACCAGCTCTTCCCTCAGCGCCAGATTTGCACCGACGGCCCCCGTTCACATTCGGTGTGTGCAGCACCCCGGACAGCACCCGGTGGCGCGCTGACACAAAGACGCTCCCCCGCGGCCTGCGGTTGCGGCCACGGGGGAGGAAATTCTCCAGGGTTGTACGGGCGGATTCAAGTGGTCCAGACCACCATCCGACCGGATTCAGCCAGATCCGATCCGATTCGTCACATTTTCATCCATCGGATCGGCGGCGGGCGGCAGCGGTCAGCGGCCGGTGCCGCCGTAGACCACGGCCTCGTCGCTGTCGCTGTCCAGCCCGAAGGCGGTGTGCACCGCCTGCACCGCCGCGTTCACGTCGTCGGCCCGGGTGACCACCGAGATGCGGATCTCCGAGGTCGAGATCAGCTCGATGTTGACCCCCGCGTTGGACAGCGCCTCGAAGAAGGTCGCCGTCACCCCCGGGTTGGTCTTCATCCCGGCCCCGACCAGCGAGATCTTGCCGATCTGGTCGTCGTAGCGCAGCGAGTCGAACGCGATCACGGTCTGCGCCCGCGACAGTGCCTCCATCGCCTTGTGGCCCTCGGCCTTCGGCAGGGTGAAGGAGATGTCGGTCAGCGCGGTCGTGGCGGCCGACACGTTCTGCACGATCATGTCGATGTTGATCTCGGCGTCCGCGATGGCCCGGAAGATCGTCGCCGCCTCGCCCGGCTTGTCCGGCACGCCGACGACCGTGATCTTCGCCTCCGAGGTGTCGTGCGAGACACCGGAGATGATCGCCTGCTCCACTGGGCTGCCTCCTTGCGATACGTGGTGCGGCACCGGCCGCGGTTCCAGGCCCGCGGGCCGTTCGTTGCTGACCCAGGTGCCCGGGAGCCCCGAGAAGGACGAGCGCACGTGGATCGGGATGTTGTAGCGCCGCGCGTACTCCACACAGCGGTGCAGCAGCACCTTCGAACCGGAGCTCGCCAGCTCCAGCATGTCCTCGAAGGCGATCCAGTCCATCTTGCGGGCCTTCTTCACCACCCGCGGGTCGGCGGTGAAGACGCCGTCGACGTCGGTGTAGATCTCGCACACCTCGGCGTCCAGCGCCGCGGCCAGCGCGACCGCCGTGGTGTCCGAGCCGCCCCGCCCGAGCGTGGTGATGTCCTTCTTGTCCTGCGACACACCCTGGAAGCCGGCGACGATCGCGATGTTGCCCTCGTCGAGCGCGGTACGGATCCGGCCCGGCGTGACGTCGATGATCCGCGCCTTGTTGTGCACCGAGTCGGTGATCACACCCGCCTGGCTGCCGGTGAAGGACTGCGCTTCGTGGCCGAGGTTTTTGATCGCCATCGCCAGCAGCGCCATGGAGATGCGCTCTCCCGCGGTCAGCAGCATGTCGAACTCGCGGCCCGCCGGAATCGGCGACACCTGCTCCGCGAGATCGATCAGCTCGTCCGTCGTGTCGCCCATCGCCGAGACCACCACGACGACCTGATGGCCGTTCTTCTTGGTGTCCACGATCCGGCGTGCGACCCGCTTGATGCCTTCGGCATCGGCGACAGAGGAGCCGCCGTACTTCTGCACGACAAGGCCCACGTGCGCTCCTCGCTCAGGGATGTGAATGCGGTCGGCCCAGTTTAACGAGCAGGCACGATTCGCCCGGAACGTATCGCATGGTGAGATGTGACGCCCAGAGGATGATCACTCGATCACCCCGGCCCGTCACCGGCCACCCGTGCCCCTCGGCGCTCCCCCAGCGTTGCCCCCCAGCACTCCCCGTCAGCGCTCAGCCGTCCGGCGGTCGCGGGCCCTCACCGTGCCGGCCGCAGCCCCATCGTCCCCAGCTCGGCCTCCATGACGCGGCCGGCCTCCTCCGCCAGCTCCTCCTCGTCGTCCGCCTCGCCGCCCGTGTCCAGTCCGTCCAGCTCGTCCAGCGGGCTGTCCAGCCGTACGTGCGCCACCAGCGACTGCAGCGCCCGCAGGCTCGCGCTCGCCGTCGAACCCCAGTTGGACAGGTACGAGAACTGCCACCACCACAGCGCCTCCGACACCCGCCCGGCCCGGAAGTGGGTGAGGCCGTGCGTGAGATCGGCCACCACATCGGCCATGTCGTCCGAGATCCGGCAGGCCACCGGCGTGGACCGGGGCACGTACGGGTCGAAGACCTCGGAGTAGACGTCGATCGGCTCCAGCAGCGTCGCGAGCCGCTGCCGCAGGTCGTCCTCGTCGGGCTCGGGCCCGGCGTCGGGCTCGTAGCGCTCGTCCGGCACGAAGTCCTCGTGCGCCCCGAGCCGCCCGCCCGCCAGCAGCAGCTGCGAGACCTCCAGCAGCAGGTACGGCACCGCGCTGTCCGGGTCGTCGCCCTTGGCGACCTCGCGGACCGAGAGGATGAAGCTCTCGACCTGGTCCGCGATCTGGACGGCGTACTCGTCCGGCTCCTGCTCGCGCGGCAGGTCCACCACGGGGTCGGCGCCGGCCGGGGCGCCGCCCGCCGCCACCGCGCCGGTGGGACTCTCCTGGCTCCTGTTCACCACGGTCTCAGACATCGAGCAACCGCCTCCCTTCGAAGGCCCGCCCCAGCGTGACCTCGTCCGCGTACTCCAAGTCGCCGCCCACCGGCAGGCCGCTGGCCAGGCGCGTCACACGCAAACCCATCGGTTTGACCGTCCGGGCGAGGTACGTCGCGGTCGCCTCGCCCTCCAGATTGGGGTCGGTCGCCAGGATCAGCTCGGTGACCGAGTCGTCGGCGAGCCGGCGCAGCAGCTCCGCGATCCGCAGATCGTCCGGCCCGACCCCGTCGATGGGGCTGATCGCCCCGCCCAGCACGTGGTACCTCCCGCGGAACTCGCGGGTCCGCTCGATCGCGACCACGTCCTTGGGCTCCTCGACGACGCAGATCACCGACGGGTCGCGGCGCGGGTCCCGGCACACCCGGCACAGCTCGTCCTGCGCGACGTTCCCGCACACCTGGCAGAAGCGCACCTTCGCCTTGACCTCCGCCAGCGCGTGCGCCAGCCGCCGCACATCGGCGGGATCGGCCTGCAGGATGTGGAAGGCGATCCGCTGCGCGCTCTTGGGACCCACGCCGGGCAGCCTGCCCAGTTCGTCGATCAGGTCCTGGACCACGCCTTCGTACACGCCGGGTCGCCTTTCGGGGAGGAGGGGGGTGGGGGCTTCGGCCGCCTGCCGTCCGGTCGCCGGACCGGGGCGGGCGGGGCCGACGGCCCGATGATCAGAAGAGTCCGGGCAGTCCGCCGCCGAGACCCTGCGCGAGCGGCCCCAGCTTGCGCTGCTGCACTTCCTGTGCCGCCTCCGTCGCGTTGTGCACGGCGGCGACCACGAGGTCGGCCAGCGTCTCGGTGTCCTCCGGATCGACGGCCTTGGGGTCGATCACCAGCGCGCGCAGTTCGCCCGCGCCGGACACGGTCGCCGTGACCAGCCCGCCGCCCGCCGTGCCCTCGACCTCGGTCCTGGCCAGCTCCTGCTGGGCCGCGGCCAGGTCCTGCTGCATCTTCTGCGCCTGCTGGAGCAGCGCCTGCATGTTCGGCTGACCACCGGGAATCATGGTTCGCTCCTGCCTCGCATCGTCCGCCGGACGGGCTTCGTCCTTCGGTCCGGGGTCGCCCCCGGCTGTCGTACCGTTTCTTCGTACCGCTTGTTCGTACTGCTTCTTCGTACCGGGTTCTCGTCCCGGATCGGTCCGGCACCGGATTTTTCATACCGGTCCCGGTCCGTCTTTCGATCGTCTCGCACCCTGCCGTCCGTGACACGCCGAGCCTACGTGCTCGCCCCCTGCCGCGCCCTACGCCGTACGGAGGATCGCGCCGCCCGCGGACTCCGACGGGAGTAGCGGGTGCGGTGGCCCTGCGGCGTATCCGCAGGGCCGTCTGCCCGCTGCGGGGCAGGTCAGTCCCGGTCGGCGGGGACGAGCGCCGGGGCCGCGCGGGCCGTCAGTCGTGCCGGATCTCCTCGATCACGGTCGCCCCGAGCTCGCGGATGAACAGATCGTGACCGCTGAGTGCCGAATCGACGAGGTCGGGGTCGTCGTCCTCGGGGATGTCGTCCTCGATCGGGGGCGGCACCTCGTCCGTCATGAGCCGCGGCCGCTGCCCGCCGGACGCCTGACCGGGCGGTACGTCCCCGGGCCCGGACGGGGCGGGACGGGGCGCGGGCGGTGCGGCCACCGCCGTCCCCTGACCGGCCACGGCGACGCCGCCCGGACCGCCGGGCGCGGTCTGCCCGCCGGGCGCGGTGGCCGCCGGGGCGGTACGGGCGGGGGCCTGGGCCGAGCCGTACGCGTCGGGGCTCGCGGGCGGGGGCGGCGCCTGGGGGGCCTGCGGGGGGGCGGACGGGCGGGGGGCGCCGGGCGCACCGCCGCCGAAGCCGCCGGGGGCGCTGCCGCCACCGCCGCCGAAGCCGCCCGCGGGGCCGGGACCGGGGCCGGAGCCGCCGCCCGAGCCGCCGCCGGAGGGGTCGACGATGGCCTCGATCCGCCACTGCACGCCCAGGGCGTCGCTGATGGCCTGCTTGAGGACGTCCTCGCTGCCGTTGTTGGCGAAGCTGTTGCGGGCCCCGGGGTTGTCGAAGCCGATCTGCAGCGTCTCGCCGTCGAAACCGGAGACCTGGGCGTTGTTGAAGAGCAGCATCCACGTGAGGCGGCGCCTGCTCTTGACGGCCTCCAGGATCTGCGGCCACATCTGCCGTACCCGCGAGGGATCCCCGACCCCCGCGGAGCCGCCGCCCTGCGGAGCGGCCCCCCCGGACGCGGCAGCGGCGGCCGGCGCGGCCGCGGGCGCCGCGGCGGTGGGCCAGTTCGAGGAGCTGACGAAGGAGCTCCAGAAGGTCATCACCA
>NZ_JBSGHL010000058.1:0-53776 GCF_053604375.1 Streptomyces sp. NPDC004031
GCCCTGCGCCCTGCGCATCTCGGGCGGCGGGCGGTTCGGCGACCGGGCGCTGTGGGCCGGCCGCCGCGGCAGTGGAGCGGGGCGGTTCAGGGCATGTTCAGGCCACGGTGCAGGCGGCACCGTTCAGGGTGAAGGCGGTCGGCGAGCTGGTCCCGGAGCCCGTGCCCTGGAAGCCGAAGCTCGTGGAGCCACCGGCCGGAACAGTCCCGTTGTAGCCCAGGTCCTTGGCGGTCACGGCCGCGCCGGACTGGGTGGCGGCCGCGTTCCAGGCGCTGGTGATCTTCTGGTCGGCGGGGAAGGTCCAGGCGAGCGACCAGCCGTTCAGGGCCGTGCTGCCGGTGTTGCGCACGGTGACGTCCGCGGTGAAGCCGCCGTTCCAGGCGCTGGAGACCTTGTAGGTGACGGAGCAGCCCGCACCGGCAGGCGGAGTGGTCGGCGGGGTGGTGGGAGGCGTCGTCGGCGGCGTGGTGGGGGGCGTGGTCGGAGGAGTCGTCGGCGGGGTGGTGGGAGGCGTCGTCGGCGGGGTCGTGGGCGGCGTGCTCGGGTCCGAGGCACCCGCGGAGGCGAGCTGGTAGGCCACGTCCGGCAGGAAGGTGCCCGCGGTGCCCGCGCAGCCGTCCGCCTCACCCGGCGGCTTCACCCAGAGGAAGGCGTCGATCGCCGGGTCCCCGGTGTTGGTCGTGGGGTAGGCGCCGATCGCCCGGCCGGACGGGTCGCACCAGGCCCCTCCCCCGGCCGGACCGTTGCCGTTGCGGCTGGTGTCGACGACGGCGTGCAGGTTGCCCGGGTTGCCCAGCGCGGACAGCACGTTCTTGGCGAAGTTGACCTCGTTCGCCGTGGTGTTGAAGTTGGAGACGTTGGTGAAGAGCCCGTCGGCGTTGGTCAGGATGCCGGCGCTGCGCAGCCGGGAGGCCTGCTCCGAGGCGCTGTTCCAGGCCGAGTGGCCGCCGTCCAGGTAGACCTTGGCGCTCGGGTCGGCGGCGTGGATGGTGGCGCCCGCCTGGGAGAGCGCGGCGAACCGGTCGGCCTGCTGCTGCCCGGACAGGCATGTGGTCAGGGCGATGGAGTCGGGCTCCAGGATGACGATCGACTGCCCGCTGCCCAGCCCGGCGGCGAACTTGCTCACCCAGCTCGCGTACGACGCCAGGTCCGGCGCGCCGCCGGCGGAGGCGCCGCCGCAGTCGCGGTTGGGGATCTCGTACACGGCCAGCACCGGCACCTGCCCGGCGGCGGCCGCGGCCGAGGTGACCTTCTGGACGTCGGCGGTGACGGTGGCCGGGCTGTAGTTGGAGAACCAGACCGCCTGCGGCTGGGAGGCGATCCTGCGGGCGATGACCGGCTCGCGGGAATCGCCCGGGTTGGCGGCGACCCACTTGTTGACCTGGGAGTTCGGGTCCTTGTAGAGCTGGGTGCCCGCGGGGATGCTGCCCTGCGCCGCGGCGCCCGCGGAGATCTGGGTGCTCAGGGCGATACCGGCGGCGGCGAGGCCGGTGGCCAGGCCGAGCGCCAGGGCCTTGCGCAGCCGCGGCCCGCGTGCGGCGGCCGCGTCCGGCCCGTCGGGGCGCGGCGTGCGGATGGGGGGTGTCACAGTCGTCCTCCGTGCTCTCGTGGGGGGAGAGGGCGGGCCCTCGGGTGAGGGCCGGGTGCGGCGGGGGCCTTCCATGGGAGCGCTCCCGCGCAACCGCGCCCGAGCCTAGCCAGCGCGGCCGAACTGCGAAATCCCTGTGCGGCATGCACTTTCCACCAAATGGGAGCGCTCCCACTCACGGGCCCGGCGTCCGCCGCGAGAATTTCCCCGCCGTACCGGGGCCCGGGGCCCCGGTCAGCCGCCCTGCGGCACCACGGCGACCGGGCAGTCCGCGTGGTGCAGCAGGGCGTGGTTGACCGGGCCCAGGTGCAGTCCGACCGCGCCGTCGCGGCGCCGCGCGCCCACCACGAGCAGGTCGCTCGACGCCGAGGCCGCCAGCAGCGGTGTGCGGGCCTTCGCCTCCGCGGTGCTCGCGCGCACGGTGACCTCCGGGTGGTCGCGGCGGGCGGCGCGCAGCGCCCCGTCGAGCACGCGCTCGGCGGTCTCCCGGCCCCCGCCCGCCTCGTCCGCGCCGTCCGGGCTGCGCCAGGCGTGCACGGCGTCCACGCCCGCCCCGCGCGCACGGGCCGTACGGAAGGCGAACCGCGCCGCGTCCGGCGCGTCGTCCGGGCCGCCCACACCGAGGGTGACCCGGCCGAAGCGCCCGGCGACGTTCGCGTCCCCGCCCCGCACCACGACGACCGGGCAGGGCGCCTGGCCCGCCACCGTGAGGCTCACCGAGCCCAGCAGCATGTCGGTGAGCTCGCCGCGGCCCCGGTTGCCCACGACCAGCGCGTACGCCTCGGGCGCCGCGCGCAGCAGGGCCCCGAAGGGGTCGTCGGCGACGTCCTGGGCGGTGAGCGGTACGCCGGGGCCGAGCCGGGCCGCCCGCTCACGGGCGGTGTCCACGACGGCGTCGTCCGCCGCCTGCTGCCCCGGCCGTACGGCCGCGAGCTTCGGGGCGGGGCGCACGTACCGGTCCCACAGCGAGGCGTGCAGGATGCGCAGCGGCAGCCCCAGGCGCGCGGCCTCGTCGACGGCCCAGTCCAGGGCCCGCAGGCTCGCGTCGGACCCGTCCACGCCGACCGTCAGTGGCTTCGTCATGACCGCACACCCGCTTCCCGGCCGCACACCGTCTCGTGCCGCCCCCTTCCACCGTGCCCCCTCCGGCGCCGGGCGGCCACGCGGTCGGGCACCCCGCCCCGGCCCGCGGGCACCGTGCGGCGGTGTCCGCGGGCCGGGGCGGGGTGCGGGTCGGTACGCCTAGGCGTAGTAGCGCAGCAGCGCGCCCTGGCCGCGGTGGTCGCTGTACTGCGCGGGCATGGTGCTCACGTTTCCGGCCGACTGGTGGGCGAGCGCGTAGTCCACGGTGACCTGGTTGTAGATGGCGTAGGTCTTGGTGAACAGGAAGTCGATCCGCACTCCGGCGTGCGTCCAGTGGTTGGCGTCCAGGCAGTTGTACGCGGCCGCGCCGGACAGGCCGCAGGCGCGGTACATCGCGTCCTTCCAGCCCAGGTTCGACACCGTGCTGCCGCAGCTGTCGACCAGGTCGGCGTTGGTGCCGGTGTACCAGCACTCCCAGTCGACCTGGCTCGGGGAGGTGAGGGCGCCGTCGAAGTGGTTCCAGTCCCCGGCCATGATCTGCATGGAGGACGAGCCGAGGCCGCCGACCACGGAGCTGACGGTCTTCATGTTCTCCCAGGCGCAGTCGGCGTCCGGGTTGGCGGAGTCGTCCGCGGCGACGGGCAGGTGGACGGACGCGACGTTGATGAACTTGCTGGTGTCCAGGTCGTCCTTGAAGCGCTGCACCAGCGCGTACCAGGAGCTGGCGGTGCAGCCCGCGCTCGCGTTCGCCCGCTCCTTGAGCTGGACGTTCTGCTTCGTGCCGCCGACGTACGACAGCCGGCCGGTCCGGTAGACGATGGCCGCTCCGCCGCGCTCGGTCGTCTCGTAGCAGTAGTAGTCCAGCCCGGTCCTGGCCTCCAGCGCGTACTCGAACTCGTGGCAGCTCGGGTTGCCCAGCACCGTGGTGCCGGCCTCCTGGAGCGTGACGATGTCCGGCACGTACGCGACCCTGGCCGGGTCGGTGATGTAGTCGACGAACTCGCGGTAGTCGGTACACGGGCTGGTGGGACAGCTGCTCGGATCGGTCTCCATGCCGTGCGTGTTGAGGTTCCAGACCTGCAACCGGTCGGACGGCGCCTGCGCCTGGCCGGTCGCGGCGCGGGCGGTCCCGGCGGGCACCGCCATGACGCCGAGCGCGACCAGGAGCGCCGCGACCGCGAAGGCCACGAGGGACCTGGCGGAGCGGTGCGCGGGCGTCGCGGGGAGGGCCGCCGCCGCGGGAGTTCTGGCTGCCTTGAACATGCCTGTCTCCATGGGTGGGAGGGTGATGACCGTTCAGCCGCGCGGGCGCCCGCGCGTGTCGACCGCGCGCCGCGCCGGACGGCGGGGCGACTGTAGGCCGCCGGCATCCCCCGCGGCATTGGCACCGGACGCCGGGCGATTGGCGGGGAGCGCCCTCTCCCGCCGGGCCGGTCGCGGCGCGGTCAGGGCGCCCGGGGGGTGTCCGGCGGGCCGGGAAGGACCGGCGGGGTCTCCCGCGGGTCGGGGAAGACCGGGCGGATGTCCCCCGCGGTGACCGCCCGGCGGTACGCGCCGGGCGGCGTCCCGTACGCCGCCCGGAAGGCGCGGCTGAAGTCCGCCGCGCTGCCGTACCCCCAGCGCGCGCCGACCGCCGCCACCGGCAGGTGGGCGTAGGCGGGGTCGGCGAGGTCGCTGCGGCAGTGCTCCAGCCGCCGTCGGCGGATCCACTCGCGCACCGTCACCCCCTGCTCCTGGAAGAGCCGGTGCAGGTGGCGGACCGACACATGGTGTGCGGCGGCGATGTCGCCCGGGGTGAGCGGGCCGCCGCGCAGGTTGCGCTCGACGAAGGCCTGCACCTCGGCCAGCAGCACCCGGCGGCGGGCCTCGGCGGGCACCTCGGCCTGCGCGTCCGCGTAGTGCGCGAGCGCCGCCGCGGTCAGGTCCACCGTGGCGGTGGCGAGCCGGGCGGCGTCGTTCGGGCCGAAGGCGGGGGAACGGTCGGACAGGCCCCGCAGGAAGTCCGTGAGGAGTCCGGAGACCGCCGTCCCCGGCAGCCGGAAGCCGATGAGGCGGTCCAGCCGCCCCGGCGGCAGCGGCATCACCTCCCTGGGGACGGACAGCGCGGTGACCTGCGCGCCGGTGGCGGGCACCCGGGCGTCGAAGGGCCGCCCGCCGTTCAGCAGCAGCAGTTCGCCGGGTTCGGGCACGGTGTCGTGGCTGCCGCACAGCAGCCGCTGCAGACCCCGTCTGACCCAGATGAGCAGGTAGGCGTCGTAGCCGTCCCCGCGCGCCATCCGGCTCGTGCGGCGGCTGCGCAGGGCGGAGTACTCCAGGTCGCACAACTGGACGTCGCCGAGGTCGTGGCGCCGCAGGACCGCCCGGAAGCCGTCCGGGTCGTCGCATTCGACCGAGGACGGGATGAACTGGTGCGAGACGAGGTCGCGCCACCACTCCAACCGCTCATCGGGAGCCCGATGTTCGGAGCTGTACACCGATGCGAACATACAGGCGTGTCCCTCCCCGCCCGATGATGCACCACCGCCGCCGCGGGCGTCACTGCGGCGGCGGGCCGAGGCGTGCGGCCACGGCGTCGAGGACCCACTCCAGGCCGGTGTCGAAGGACGTCCCCGCGTCGGCGTCCGTGCCCTCGTGCACGGCTCTGGACAGCGCCGGGAAGCGTCCCGTGGCCAGCATCCTCGTCAGGTGCGGGCCGGAGGCGCGCTGCCACTCGCGCTCGGACAGGCCCGTGGCGCGCTCGGCCCGCAGCCGGGCGATCTCGCGCCGGATCGCGCCGGTGACGTAGGCGGTGACGGTCTCCACCGCGCGCATCGCGGTGTCGACGTCGGTGTGCCCGAGGAGGGCGGCCAGCGTCGCCTCGCCCACGGCGAGGCCGTTCGGGCCCAGGGCGGGGCGCCCGCCGAGCAGGTCGGCCAGCCACTCGTGGCGCAGCGCGGTCTGCCGGGTGCCGTGGGCGAGGGCGCGTAGCGCCGCCCGCCAGTCGGCGGGGTCCGCGGCGGGGAGGATCTCGGCGCGGACCTCGTCCAGCATGAGGTCGAACAGCTCCTCCTTGGTGGCGAGGTAGCCGTACAGCCGCATCGGGCCGGCGTTCAGCCGGGCGGCGACCTTGCGCAGCGACACCGCCTCCAGCCCGCCCTCGTCGGCGAGCGCGACGGCGGCGGCGACGATCCGCGCGCGGTCGAGGGGTACGGGGCGGGTCGGCGGCTCCGGGCGGTCCCACACAGTCATGGTCACCACCGTACTGTTGCCAGACGTCGTATCGGATCAATACAGTGTATCGACATGAGACACCGCATCGCAGTGGTCGGCGGCGGTCCCGCCGGCCTCGCCTTCGCCCGCGTCATGCACCGTCACGGCCACCGGGTCACCGTGCTGGAACGCGACTCCTCCCCCGCCGCCCGCCCGCCGGGCGGCACCCTGGACCTGCACACCGGGCTCGGCCAGCTCGCCCTCGACAAGGCCGGGCTGCTCGCGGACTTCCTGGCGCTGTCCCGCCCCGAGGGGCAGGCGATGCGCATCCTCGCCACGGACGGCACCGTGCTGCGCGACTGGCGGCCCCGCCCGGACGACCTGGCCAACCCCGAGATCGACCGCGGACAGCTGCGCGACCTGCTGCTCGGCCCCCTCGACGTCCGCTGGGGGCACGGCGTGACCCGGGTGGGGCCGGTGACGGCGGACGGGGTGCCGGTGACGTGCGCGAACGGGTGGCGCGAGACGTTCGACCTGGTGATCGGCGCGGACGGCGGCCGCTCCCGGGTCCGCCCCGCGGTCTCCCCGGTGACGCCGCACTACACCGGGATCACCGCCGTCGAGACCTCGCTGGACGACATCGACACCCGCCACCCGGACCTCGCCCGGCTGGTCGGCGACGGCGCCCTGGGCGTGTACGGCGCGAACCGCTCCGTCGTCGCCCAGCGCGGCAGCGGCGGCCACGTCACGGTGCACGCGCGCTTCCGCGGACCGCTGGCGGACGGCCCGGCGGACCCGGAGGCCGCGCGGTCCGAGCTGCTGGCCCTGTTCGACGGCTGGGCCCCGGCCGTCCTCGACCTCCTGCGGTACGGCACCGGCTTCGTCCGCCGCCCCCTCCACGTCCTGCCCGTGGGCCACACCTGGCCGCACGTCCCCGGGGTGACCCTGCTGGGCGACGCCGCCCATCTGATGCCCCCGCTCGGCGCGGGCGCGAACCTCGCGCTGCTGGACGGCGCCGAACTCGCCGAGGCCCTCGCCGCGGACCCGGCGGACCCGGACGCCGCCGTGCGCGCCTTCGAGGAGCGGATGTGGACGCGGGCCGCCCGGTGGGCGGCGATCACGGCGGACGGCCTGGAGCGCCTGGTGAGCCCGGACCCGGCCGCGGCCCTCGCCGTCTTCGACGCGGTCCAGCCGTCCTGACCGCCGGGCGTCAGGGGGTGTCCGGCCGCGCCGCGAGGCCGTCGCACACGACGGCCACCAGGAGGTCCTGGTCCACCGGGGCGGCCGGGTCGCGGGGGCGGCCGCGCAGCGCGTGCAGCACCCCGGACAGCAAGGCCATCAGGTCGGCCGTGCCGAGGTCGGGGCGTACGGCGCCGGCGCGCTGGGCCCGCGCCAGGAGGCGGCCGACCTCGTCGCGCAGCTCACCGGCGGTCGCGGTGACGGCGGTCCGCACCTGCGCCCCGGCGCCGCCCAGGGCGTCCACGAGATCCTGCTTGGGGGCGGCCTCGCGCACCATGTGGGCGACGAAGCCGAAGAAGGCGGCGCCCGGGTCGGTGTCGCCCGCCGCCTCCCGCGCGCGGGCGACGAGTTGGCGCAGCCGCTCGTGGACGACGGCCTCGAAGAGCGCCTCCTTCGTCGGGAAGTGCCGGTAGAGGGTGCCCGGACCGACCCCGGCGCGGCGGGCGACGCTGTCCAGCGACACCCCGATCCCCTCCTCGGCGAAGGCGTCCTGCGCCGCTCGCAGCAGCAGGTCGCGGTTGCGTTTCGCGTCGGCCCGCACGATCCGTCCACCTCACTGTCCGGGAAACCCGTCCGAGAAGCCCCGTCCGGGAAACCTGTCGGGGAAACCCTGTAAACGGGGCGCACTCTCCGGTACCGTCCAACCGGGGCGCACCCTCCGTTTCCGCCGGCCCACCTTAGCGCGGCCCCCGCACGCCCGGAACCGGAAGCCCGTACCGGAAGGACACCAGCATGCCGAGCACCGCCCGCGAGACCGCCGAGGGCTTCCTCGCCGCCACCACCGGAGCCGACCCCGGGGCTCTGGCCGACTTCTACGCCCCGCACACCGTCATCGAGATGCCGTTCGCCCCGCCCGCGCTCTACCCGGCCCGCACCGAGACCGACCGCGAGTCCCTGCGCGCCCGCTTCCGGGCCGGTGCCGCCGTGCGCCGGTACGAGCGCGTCAGCGGGGTGCGGATCCACGAGACGGCCGACCCCGAGGTCGTGATCGTCGAGTACGACCTGCACGGGCGGCTCGTCGGCGGCGGCGAGCCGTTCACGCTGTCGTTCCTGATGGTGATGACCGTCCGGGACGGCGTGATCGTGCACACCCGCGACTACGCCGACCCGATCGCCGGGGCGACGGCCCTCGGACGGCTCCCGGCGCTGCTGGAGGCCCTCGCCGCCCCCGCGCACGGCTAGCGCGGGGAGCGGGCGGGCCGTCAGCTCCCGTGCGCGGCCCGCTCCGCGGCGATGAAGTCGCGGTACCAGCGGTAGCTGTCCTTGGGCGTGCGCCGCAGCGTGTCGTAGTCGACGCGGACGATGCCGAAGCGGCGGTCGTAGCCGAAGGCCCACTCGAAGTTGTCCAGCAGCGACCACACGTAGTAGGCGCGCACGTCCACGCCCTCGGCGACGGCCTGGGCCAGCGCGTCGAGGTGGTCGCGGAGGTAGGCGACACGGTCGGCGTCGTGCACCGTGCCGTCCGCGCCGGGGACGTCGGCCTCGGCGGAGCCGTTCTCGGTGACGACGATCGGCGGCAGGCCGGGGTAGCGGCGGTCGAGGTCGACGAGCAGGTCGCGGAAGGAGGAGGGGACCACGGGCCAGCCCATGGTGGTCCGGCGGGCGGCGGGGTCGCCCCAGGTCTCCTCGGCGCGGATGTCGACAGCGGTGCGCAGCGCCGGGTCGGCCTCCCGCCAGGGGGCGTCGGCCACGGTGATGGGCCGGTAGTAGTTGACGCCGCAGAAGTCCAGCGGGCGGGAGGCGAGTGCGAGGTCGCCGTCGCGGCGGAAGGCGAAGTCGCTGATGTCCCCCCAGATCTCCCGCTCGCCCTCGGGGTAGCGGCCGAGGAAGATCGGGTCGAACCAGCAGCGGTTGTGCAGGATCTCGGCGCGCTCGACGGCCTCGGCGTCGGCCTGCGAGGCGGTGGCGGGCAGCAGCCGGTCGGGGTTGAGCGCGATGCCGACCTCACGGGCCCCGGCGGCACGCAGCGCGTCGACGGCCAGGCCGTGCCCGACGAGCAGGTGGTGCACGACGGCGAGGGCGCCGTCGCCCTCCCGGGTACCGGGGGCGTGGCGGCCGATCGCATGGCCCACGAAGGCGGTGCAGAAGGGCTCGTTGAGGGTCATCCAGCGGCCCGCCCGGTCCGCGAGGCGTTCGGCGACGACGGCCGCGTAGTCCGCGAACGCCTCGGCGGTGGCGCGGACCCGCCAGCCGCCGGTGTCCTCCAGCGGCTGCGGCAGGTCCCAGTGGTAGAGCGTGGGTGCGGGTTCGACGCCCGCGGCGAGCAGCTCGTCCACCAGACGGTCGTAGAAGTCGAGCCCGGCCGGGTTCACCTTCCCGGTGCCCTCCGGGACGATCCGCGGCCAGGCGACCGAGAAGCGGTAGGTGTCGGCGCCCAGGTCGCGCAGCAGCGCGACGTCCTCCGGGTAGCGGTGGTAGTGGTCGCACGCGACGTCCCCGGTGGCGCCTTCGGCGGTGGCCCCGGGCGTACGGGAGTAGGTGTCCCAGATGGAGACGCCGCGGCCGTCCTCGCCGGTGGCGCCCTCGATCTGGTAGGCCGCGGTGGCGGCGCCGAACCGGAAGCCGCGCGGGAAGCGCGGGGCGGGGGCGGACGTCATGGGGGCTCCTCGTGGTGTCGATCTTCGCGGCCGCCACCTTACGCGGCGGCCGCGACGACCGGCGGACGGCGTCCCCGTGGGCGGCCGGCGCCGGGGCCTCCCACGGGCCGTCGGCTCACACCCGGCTGACCACCCCGCAGTCCCGCTTGGTGCCGAGCGGCTTGCTGCGGTCGTACGGGTCCGTGGCGGGGCCGCTCGGGGTGACCTTCGGGGCGACCTCGGGCAGCGGGTGCAGATACCCGTCCTCGATGTCGCAGGCGGAGCCGCCGAAGGACGCGTTGCCCGACACGATCTGCACCTTGCCGCGCGGAGCGCGCGGGAACCAGTCGGTGTCCACCTCGCGCCGTACGACCAGCCGGGACACCTGCCCGTGCGCGTCCCCGGCCTTCGTGAAGGCGTAGACGAAGGTGTAGTCGCTGTGCACGCGCACGCCCCCGTGGCCGGCGGACCCGAAGGTCATCCGGCCGCGGACCTTGACCACCGTGCCGACCGGCTGGACCTCCTTCGGGTCGTAGCGGGTGAACCAGCTGGTCGGGTTCTTCTTCTTGCTCGGCGCGCGCAGCGCGTCCTTCATCACGGCCGGTTCGCCGTTGACCGGGTCGACCAGCCGCAGGGCCGCGGCCGGGTAGCCGCCGCGCAGCACCGCCGGGTCGAGGTCGGACGCGACCAGGTAGTCCCTGGTCGTCCGCAGGACCGTGGCGACCTGCTGGGCACTCACATCGCCGACCGCGGTGGCGTGCGGCACCTCGATGCCGGCCGCGCCGTCGGCCCACGCGAGGGCGGGCGAACCGGCGAAGGGGTGGCTCACCGTGGGCATGTCGGGATCGACGGCCGGGGGCGGGGCGGTCGGCGGCGCGGTCTCGGGCGGCAGCGGCACGGTGTCCGCGGGCGTGTCGGACGCGGTGTCGGAGCCGCCGGAGGAGTGCCAGTGGCCGTGCGCCAGCGCCCGCGCGCCGGACGGGTTGACGGCGATCATCGCGAGCGCCGCGACCACCACCACGACCAGCCCCGCGCGGGCCAGGTCCCGCCACGGCCTGCTCTCGCCGCGCCGCATCTCCCGCCAGGCGGGCCCGGTCCGCCACCCCGCCGGTTCCTGGGGGCGGCGCTCCCTGCGGCCCCACCGGCGCTTCGCCGCGGCCCGCTCACGCTCGGCCGCCGCCTCGTCCTCGCGCCGCAGCCGCTCGGTCACCATCCGGGCGCGGGCCGAGGGCTCCTTCGGCGCGGTGGCCCGGATCCTGCCCGGGGTGTCGTCCGCGAATGCCTCCCACACCTCGTCGGGTACGGCGGACGGCTCGTCGTCTTCCTCGCGCGGAGGCGGGGACGCAGTTGTCATCGAACACCCTTGATCTCACCGGAAGTCGGCAGAGATTACCGCACGCGAGAACACCTGTTCGCACGGCCCCGCCCGTCGAAGGTGTGGCCCGCTCCCACCGTGCCGGAAGGCCGGAAGGGGAGGTCCAGGACAGCGGCCACCGCCGCGTTCTCGCCGTTCTCGCGTATCTGGCCGCAGCGCGGGGTCTGACACGCGCCGCCGGCCCGGACGCGCGGGGCGTCCGGGCCGGCGGGACCGGTGGTGGCGGGGTGTCAGCCGCGGGCCAGCAGCTCCACCTCCGCCAGGGACGTGGCGCTCGTGTCACCGTTGTTCGCGGTCACCACCAGGCGGTAGGTGGTGTACGCGCCGGGGTGGGCGATCTCGAACGGCCGCGTCTGCAGGCGGTCGGTGAAGGTCTCGCCGGTCCGGGTGTCGAGCGTCTTCCAGTGCGTGCCGTCGGTGGAGCCCTGGAGCTGCCAGCTGCGCGGGTCCTGGGCGGCGGCGGTGCTGCCGGAGGTCAGGGTGTAGAAGGCGGCCTTCTGCCCCGGCTTCGCGGGCTTCCCGGACGTCGCGGCGGCGCCGCCGAAGGTGTACTGCACGGTGGGAGCGGCGGACGGGAAGGTGACCGCGGTCTTCGAGGTGTTGTCGAAGAGCTTGGCCACGTCCGTGCCGTCACCCGCGGCCGCGGTGCCCTTGCCGTCGCCGGTCAGGTCGGCCAGCGGCCGCGGGGTGGCGCCGGGCGCGGTCAGGGACGGCGGCAGCGCGTCCTTGCCGGTGCCCCACGACGACGGGCGGGAGCCCATCGTGAAGTCCAGCCGGGCGCCCGACGCGAGCTGGCTCTGCGTCAGGTAGACCTTGTTCCACGGCTTGCCGTTGACCTTCAGCGACTGCACGTAGATGTTCTTCCCGCTGTTGCCGGGCGCGTTGACGACGATGCTGCGGCCGTTGTCCAGGTGGACGGTGGCCTTGGTGAACAGCGGGGAGCCGATCACGTAGTTGTCGTTGCCCACCTGGAGCGGGTAGAAGCCGAGCGCGCTGAAGACCTGCCAGGTCGAGGTGGCGCCGTTGTCCTCGTCGCCGGGGTAGCCCTGGCCGATGGAGCTGCCGGTGAACAGCCGCTGCTGGATCTCCCGGACGGCGGCCTGCGTCTTGGCCGGGGCACCGGCGTAGTCGTACATGTACGGGATGCCGAAGGACGGCTGGTTGCTCATGCCCAGCTCGCCCATCCGGACGTCGCGGGCCTCGATCATCTCGTGGATGGTGCCGCCGTAGCCGCCCGCGTCGCCGTCGGCGGTCTCCTGGGTGCCGAAGAACGCGTCGAGCTTCTTCTCCAGGCCCTTCTGGCCGCCGTAGAGCGCGGCGAGGCCGTTCGGGTCCTGCGGCACGGTGAAGGCGTAGTTCCAGGCGTTGGTCTCGGTGTACTCGTTGCCCCACTGCTGCGGGTCGTACGAGGCGTCGGGGACGCGCCACGAGCCGTCGGCCTTACGGCCCTCGAAGAAGCCGACGCCCTGGTTGAACAGGGTGGTGTAGTTCTGGGCGCGGCCCAGGAAGTACGCCGACTCCTCCCGGTAGCGCTCGCGGTCGGCCTTGGAGGTGTGCGGGTCCTCGGCGAGCCGGGCGGCCATCTGGCCGATGCCGTAGTCGTTGACGTAGCCGTCGAGCGACCACGACACGCTGCCGTCCACCGAGGTGTTGGTGTAGCCGTTGAAGACCGAGGTGTCCAGGCCCTTGCGGCCGACGCCGCCGGCGGTCGGGACGACGGTGGCGTTCTTCACGGCTGCCTCGTAGGCGGCCTTGGCGTCGAAGTTGTCCACGCCCTTGGCGAGGGCGTCGGCGAAGGCGACGTCGGAGCTGGTGCCGGTCATCAGGTCGGCGTAGCCGGGCGAGGACCAGCGGGCGGTCCAGCCGCCGTCCTTGTACTGCTGCACGAAGCCGTCGGCGAGTTCACCGGCGGTCTTCGACTCCAGCAGGGAGTAGGCGGGCCACTCGCTGCGGTAGGTGTCCCAGAAGCCGTTGTTGACGTAGACCTTGCCGTCGACGATCTTCGCGCCGGTCTGCGTGGGGGTGCTGGCGCCGGTGGCCGGGGAGAACGGGCTGGCGTACCGGTACACCGGCCGGGCGGCCGTACCGGTGTTCTCCGCACCGGAGTTGGGGTACAGGTTCATCCGGTAGAGGTTCGAGTACAGCGTGGTGAGCTGCTCCTCGCTCGCGCCCTGGACCTCGACCTTGCCGAGCTTGGCGTTCCACTGCCGTTCGGCGTTCTTCTCGACGGTGTCGAACGAGGTGCCCTTCGGGATCTCCAGGTCCAGGTTCTTGCGCGCCTGGTCGGCGCCGATGAACGAGGTGGCGATCCGCATCGTCACCGTGCGGGAGCCCGAGGTGTCGAAGGCGGCGTAGCCGGTGACGTTGTCGCGGCCCTGCCCGGTGACCTTGGCAGCCGTGCCGGGGGCGCGGTCGAACTCCGCGTGCACGTACATCCGCGTGGCGGCCTCGCCGCCGCCGGTGTTGACGTCGGACCAGCCGTCCAGGGTGCCCGCGGCGGCGTCGAAGGTGAGGCCGCCGTTGTTGTTGACGTTGTCGAACAGCAGGTTGCCGTGGTCACCGGGGAAGGTGAAGCGGAATTCCGCGGCGTGGTCGGTGGGCGCGATCTCCGCCTTGATGCCGTTGGTGAAGGTGACGCCGTAGTAGTGCGGCTGCGCCACCTCGTCCTTGTGGTCGAAGGCGAGCGCCCGCTTGGTGCGGTTCAGGTCCGGGGTGCCGGACACCGCGGAGGGCATGACCTGGAAGGTGTCGCGGTCCCCCATCCACGGGCTGGGCTCGTGGCTGATGCCGAGCGCCTGGAGTTCGGGCAGGTTGGCGGCGTCGTTCTGCGCCGCGTAGCTGTACTCCCAGCTGGTCGATCCGGCGTCGGTGACCGGCGTGAAGAAGTTGAAGCCGTTCGGGACGGCCGTCAGCGGCAGGTTGTTGCCGCGGGAGAAGGAGCCCGAGGCGTTGGTGCCGCGCCGGGTGTCGACGTGGTCGGCGTAGCTCGCGTGCGGGTCGCGGGCCGGGGCCGAGCCGATGGTCAGGTCGTCGATCCACCCCTTGAACTGGGTGTTCGCGCCCGCCTCCGCGCTGCCCGCCGGGTTGTCGTAGCCCAGCAGGATGCGGTCGATCGTCTTGCCCGCGGCCACCTTGCCGAGGTCCGAGGCGACGGCGTTCCACTGCGAGGCGTAGAGGATCTTGGACGTGCCCTGGCCCTGCGGGCTGAGCGGCACGCCGTTCTGGTCCTGCGCCGGGGTGCGCAGCCTGCTGAGATAGCTGCCGTCGGTGAAGTGCAGGTCGATGGCGGCGTACGTGCTGGGGTAGGCCAGGTCCGCGCCGGTCAGCTCGGGGAAGATGTCGTACGACAGCCGGGTGTCGCGCCTGACCGGGATGTGCACGTCGTAGAGCTTGTTGTACGCGTGCACGGCCCCGGACCGGGTGTGGCTGCCCGCGTACTCCAGGGCCTTGAGGCCGCTGAAGCCCACGCTCGGCTTGACGTTCGGGCCCGAGGCGGGTCCGGCGCCGATCTCGGTGGTCATGCCGGACACCGGCGGCGGCGCCGCGGAGCCGTCGGACAGGATGAGGTCGCCGAGCTGCACGATGGAGCCGCTGGTGTTGGCGGTGACGTTCAGCCGGTAGTAGCGGTACGCGCCCGGGTCGGCGACGTCGTAGACGTTGCTCTTGAACCGCCCGGCGAACTTGGCACCGCTGCGGGTGTCGACGGTGGTCCAGTCGGTGCCGTTCGCGGAGCCCTGGAGGGTGAAGTCCTTCGGGTCGCGCTCCGGGGAGTCGTTCGCGGAGGTGAGCGCGTACTTCTTCACCGTCACGTCCGCCGACAGCTGGTACTGCACCCAGCCGGTGGCGGCGAAGGTGAGCCACTTGGTGTTCGGGTCCTCGTCGGCGACGTTCCCCGCGACCTCGTTCGGCGGGTTGTCCGAACTGGCCGTCACCGCGGTGATGTCGTCCTTGACGCTGCCGGGCAGCACGGGCAGCGTGCCCGCGGTCACCCCGGCGACCTCCGGGTCGCCCTTGGCGTCGGTCTCCGCGGTGTCGGTCCAGGTCGGCTGGGGGTCACCGGGTTCGAAGGACGTCGTGAAGGCGGGGGCGGCGCCGCCCGCCCGTGTGACGTCCGCGTGCGCGAGCGCGGTCGCGGGCACGGTCAGTGCCATCGAGACCGCGCCGGCCAGCGCGGCTCTGGTGAGGGTGCGGCGCAGGGGGCCACGTCTCATGGGTGCTGCCTTTCTCCTTGCGGTTCCGGGGTGCTGCTCAGCGGGCCTCATGCGTCACGCCCGCTCAGCGCGTACAGCGCCAGCCGGGTGTCGTCGGGCAGGGTGAGCGAGACCGCGGTCCTGGTGCTGTCCAGCGGGAGGGTCAGGTGCCAGATGCCGACGCCGACGCCGTCGGGCGTCCCGTGCGCGTCGTAGCGGCTGGCCGCGTGGATCGCCGGGTCCTCGCCGAGCCGCGGGGATCCCGACGCCCAGTCGGTCGCGACGAGCCGGACGTCGGCGGTGGTGCCGTCGGCGTAGGTGACGGTGGCGGTGCTGTCCACGTCCCCGTGGTGGGCGGTGAGCAGCACATCGAGCGCCGAGTAGCCGCGCGCCACCAGCGGCACGGTCTGGCCGTGGGCGGTCGCGAAGTTCGCGGCGCTGCCGGTGGTGTCGGGGAAGCGGTACGCGTGCCCGCCGAGGACACCGAGGCCGGGGGCGGGCAGGCTCTCGGCCGGGAAGCTGGTGCCCGTACCGTCGAAGTCGGCCCCGGTGGATCCGGCCGTGCCGACGCCGTCCACGTCGTACTGCCCGGACAGGTCCTGCACGCAGGAGCCGGTCGTGCCGGTGCAGCTGGCCGTGGTCACCGAGACCGGGACGGTCCTGGTGACGGTCGGCCCGCCCTTCTGGGTCACCGTGACGGTCACCGGATAGGTGCCGTCGGGGGTGCCCGCGGGGGCGGTGATGTGCACGGGCACCTGGTGGGTGGCGGGCAGGGTGTCCGAGCTGACCTGGAAGGTCGTCTGCCCGGGGTCCGCGGTGAGCGGGGCGGGCGCGGTGACCGTGACGGTGCCGGAGGCGCGGTGCGGCGCCGTCAGGACCGCGGAGACGGTGACGTCGGCGGCGGTGCCCCCGCCGAGGACACCGACCGAGGCGGGCGACACCGATGCCGCGGTGCGGACCTGGGTGTCGGCGGCCGTGTCGAGCGCGGGCGGCGCGTCCGAGGGCGCGGTGCCCCATGCCGAGGGCGCGTCGCCGAGGGTCAGCGCGACGTCCTTGCCCGCCTTGATGTCGCCGGTGGTGATGTAGGTACGCGGCAGGTTCCGGCCGCCGAGCCGGGCCGACCGGATGTAGCGGTCGGTGTCCGAGCTGCCGGGGGCGGTGACGGTGAACCGGCCGTGCGGGTAGTAGTGCCTGTCGAGCGTCACGTCGACCCGGCTGAACAGCGGCGTGGACAGCCCCCACAGATCGGTGCCGGGCGCCATCGGGTAGACGCCGATCGCCGAGAGCACCTGCCACGCCGACATCGTGCCGAGGTCGTCGTTGCCGGTCACGCCGTTCGGCGCGTCGGTGAAGAGGGTGAGCGCGGCGTGCACCACGTCGGTGGTCTTCCACGGCTGCCCGGTGGACAGGTAGGTGTACGGGGCGCCGAGGTCGGGCTCGTTCTGCGGGTTGTACTTGTCCTGGTTGTAGTACGCGTAGGGGCCGTTGACCCACACGTTCCGCGCGGTGCCGGCCGGGTCCGCGAGCAGCTTGTCGTAGGCGAAGAAGGAGTCCAGCCGGGCGTTGGCCTGCTCCGTGCCGCCGATCAGGCCGACGAGGCCGGGCACGTCCTGCGGGACGAGCCACATGTACTGCCACGAGGTGCCCTCGTGGAAGCCGACGCTCTGCGCCGGGTCGGCGGGGCCGGTGAAGCCGCCGTCGGTGTCGCGGGCGCGGAAGAAGCCGGTGTCCGGGTCGAGGATGTTGCGGTAGTTCTGACCGCGGGCCAGATACCGTCGCGCGTCGGCGGTGTGGCCGAGCGACTGCGCCATGCCGCCCAGCGCGGCGTCCGCCAGGGCGTATTCGAGCGTGGCCGACGGGCCGTGCTGGAAGTCGTTGTCACCGGGCTTGCCGGGGTGCTCGGGGGCGTAGGGGACGTAGCCGCCCGCCAGGTACTCCACGTCGGCCTGCCGCCCGGCCGCCTGCGAGGACGCCGGGGGGACGGTGTCGGCGTGGCTTTTCAGCGCGCGGTACGCCTCCTCCTCGTGGCCCCTCAGCAGACCCTGCCGGTAGGCGTCCACCAGGAACGGTGTGACGGGGTCGCCGGTCATGATGTTCGTCTCGGCGGTGGCGTACCCCCAGCGCGGCAGCTGGCCGCTCTGCTCGGCCACCTTCAGCAGCGACAGCGCCATGTCCCGGGACTCGCGCGGGGCGAGCAGCGACAGCAGTTGCTGCTGGGTGCGGTAGGTGTCCCACAGCGACCAGTTCTGGTAGTACACCGAGCCGTCGCCCGCGTGCACCTTGTCGTCCCAGCCGGTGTAGCGGCCGTCGGTGTCGCTGCCGATGTTGGGGGCGAGGAAGGAGCGGTAGAGCGAGGAGTAGAACGTCCGCTGCTGCTCGGCGGTGCCGCCCTGCACCCGGACGGCGCCCAGGCGCTCCTGCCACGCCCGCTTCGCCGCGGCCGCGGTGTCGTCGAAGCTGCCGCGGCCCTCGGCCGCGAGGTTCTTCGCCGCGCCCTTGGCGTCCACCCAGGACAGCGAGGTGACGGCGGTGACGCTGCGGTCCTTCGTGGTGTCGAAGCGCACGTAGGCGCCGCCGAGCCCGGTCGAGGTGGAGGTGCGCGCCCCGGCGGTGACGTCGGCGCCCTTCCACGTCCCGTAGGAGGCGAAGGGCCGGTCGAACCGGGTCTCGGTGTACAGGGTGTACGGCCGGGTGTCCTGGCAGAAGCCGCTGCCGGTGATCGACGTGACCACGGTGCGGTCGTCGAGCACGGTCACGGTGCTGCTGGTGACCTTGTGCAGCGCCTGTCCGGAGTTGAGCAGCACGTTGGCCTGGTCGGTGGACGGGAAGGTGTAGCGCTGCCAGCCGGTGCGGTCGGTGGCGCTCAGCTCGGCGGTGATGCCGGTGCCGAGCCCGACCTTGTAGTAGCCGGGTGACGCGCTCTCGTCGGCGTGACTGTACGGCGCGGCGTAGGCGGCGTCGTCGGTGGCGGTGATCGCCCCGGTCGTCGGCAGCACGGGCAGGTCGCCGCCGAGGCCGCAGCCCACGCCCGACAGGTGCACGGCGCTGAAGCCGCGGATGTGGTCCTCGTCGTAGTCGTAGCCGGTGTTGTGCCCGGTGTCGGGCGAGAGCTGCACCATGCCGAAGGGCACGGCCGCGCCCGGGTAGGTGTTGCCGTCGTTCTGAGTGCCGATGAACGGGTTGACCAGGTGGGTGAGATCGCCGGTGGCGGAGGCACCGGTGGCGTACGCGGCCGGGACCGGCACGACCGCCGCTCCGGCCGCCAGGAGCGCGGTGACCGCGGCCGCCGCGGCTGTGCGCAGGCGCTGCGTTCTTGGAGGCATACGTCCTCTCTCCATCTCTGACAACGTTGTCAGACCATCAGGTTCGCCTGTCACGCAAGGGACTTGAGGTGCGGGAACACATGAATGAGCTGTGAGGAATCTTGTCCTCCGAGGAACGCAGCGTCAATGATGCAGGGGGAATCAATCTTGGCGGACTCTCGCGGGGGCCGCCCGCGCGGGGCGTTCCCGGCGACGGCCCGGCTCCCGCGAACGCGGCGGTCGGCAGCGGGCGCGGGGCTGCCGCGGGGCTGCCGGGACCGGGAGTCGACCGGCCGTGGGCAGCGGCCGTGGGCGCCATGTGGACGTCCGCCGCCGTCGTGCCGTCCAACTCGGCGTCGGCGTCCGCGGGGACGGCCCCGGCCGTTTTCCGGCCGAGCCGCGCGTGTTCCGTCCTGCGGGCCCGGACGCCGGGTTCGCCCCGTACGGCCCCCGGCCGGGGACGGCCGCAACCGCCCCCGCGTGCCGCCTTCCTGAGTGTGCGACGGCTCCGGGCGGAGGGAGGCCGCCGTGTCCGGGGTACGCGATCCGGTGTTCCGGGGCGGAAGCCGGGACGGGGGCGGGGCCGGGTCGGCAGGATGGGGGTATGGCGGACGGAGAGATGGGACCGGACAGGGTGTGGCCGGTCGTGGTGCGGTTTCCGGACGGCCCGGTGGAAGAGGTCGTGGAGGCCGACGCGGTCGACGCGGCCCGGCAGCGGACGCGGCTGCTGGTGCGCGGCCCGCTGTTCGGGGTGGCCGTCCAGGAGCAGGCGGACGGGGCGCGGTGGCGGGTCGTCAGCGCGATCACGGCGACCAGCGGGCAGGACGCCCGGGACAGCCTGAACTCGCTGCTGTGGTTCCGGGCGAAGGACGAGGCGCGTGACCGCGCCGAGCGGCGCGCGCTGCTGGCGGCGGTCGCCCGGCTGGAGACCGAGCGCGTCGACGAGCTGACGGTGCTGGGCAGCCGCTACCGGGTGGTGCGGGCCGAGGAGTACCTCGGGGCGGGGCCGGGCGGGATGGAGACGGCGCGGCCGACCGACGCCGGGCCCCTCGTGCCCGACTGGGACCTCACCGTGCGGGAGCCGGCGGTGGACGACGGGCTGGTCCTGGACACCACGGCGCCGGTCACGCCCACCCAGGCCGCCGAGCGGTTCGCCATGCGCGGCCACTCCTACAGCGGCGACCGGTATCCGCGGGACGTGCGCCGCGACTCCGCGCGGGCCGTGACCGACCATCCCGAGGTCGTGCTGCTGCCGACCACCTTCCGGGTCCTGGAGCGGCACGACGGCGAGTGGACGGTCAGCGGCACGCTGCACAGCACCGCCCACGGGGCCCGTCGGTCCCTGGAGTTCGGGCTGAACTGGTACGAGCCCCGGCGGCAGGGCATCGTCGAGTTCGACGCCGACCGCGGCGTGGACGCCCGCAGCCTGCTGGCCGCCGGCGACCACCCCGACGCCGACTACCTGGCCGAGCTCGTCCACGCGGCCGACCGGCTCCGGGAGCACGCGGACGAGGTCGAGGTGGACGGCGTCGCCCGCCGGATCTGCCGGATGCGCCGCCTGGTGCGCTGGGGCCCCGACGGGCCCGAGCCGCCGCGCCGGTCCGACACCGACAGCCACCCGCCCGAGCAGATCCGTCCCCGTCTCGACGAGGACGGCGTCGTCCACCACGCCACCGAGGACGGGTAGCCTCTGCCCCGGGGGTGGTGGACATGCGGTCCGTGCCGGTGGAGCGCGCGCCGAGATCGCTGCGGTGGGACGGGGACGACCTGGTCTCCTGGACCGACGGCGGCCGGCGCTGGGGACCGGACGGGACGGAGCGCAAGCCGGAGTTCTTCTGGGGCTTCCCCTTCGACGCCGCCACGGCCGCGCCGCCGGGCCCGTACGGTGCGGTGTACCAGGAGCGCGGCACCAAGGCCGCGCTGCTGGAGGGCTCGCGCGTGCTGCGGGAGCTGAACCGCAGCTACTACCACTCGACGGCCTTCGACTACCCGCTGGCGCTGGGGCGGCTCGGCGACGGCCGCGACGTCGTCGTCCACTGCCCCGACGAGTACAACGTGCTCCAGATCGAGGACGCGGGCAGCGGCGAGCGGCTGACCGCGGGCGGGCGCGAGCCGGAGGACGTCTTCCACTCCCGGCTGGAGCTGAGCCCGGACGGCCGCCACCTGCTGTCGGTCGGGTGGTTCTGGCAGCCCTTCGGGACGGCCCAGGTCTTCGACACCGCGCGGGCGCTCGCCGACCCCGCCACCCTCGACGGCGAGGGCGTGCTGCCCACCCTGGCCGTCATGGGCGGGGAGGTCGGCGGCGGCTGCTGGCTCGACGCCGACCGGCTGGTGCTCGCCACCGGCCCGGAGGAGTGGTACAGCCCGCAGGAGGAGCCCGGCGCGCTCGCGGCACAGCACCTCGGCGTCTGGTCGGTCTCCGAGCGCCGCTGGCTGCACCGCAGTCCCCTGCCCGACGCCGAACCGGGCGTGCTGCTGCTGCCGCGCGGCGAGCAGGTCGTCACCCTGCACGGCCACCCCCGGCTGCTCGACGCGGCGACCGGCCGGGTCGTGGCGCAGTGGCCGCAGGTCCGGGTCGGGACGAAGTCCCTGTGCTACGCGGCCCGTAAACACCTCTCCCCGGTCGCCGCCCTCCATCCCGACGGCAGCCGGCTGGCCGTCGTCGGGGAGGAGGGCATCGCGGTGCTCACGCTGCCGTGACCGGGCCCGGCCCGCGGCGTGTCAGGAGCTGCGTGCGGTGGTGTGGGCGTCGGCCGCGGCCAGGGCGCGGTCCAGGACGGCGAGCCCCTCGGCGGCCTCGGCCGCGCTGAGGTTGCACGGCGGTGTCACGTGGATGCGGTTGTAGTTGGCGAACGGCCACAGGCCGCCGCGCCGGCACGCGGCCATGACCTCGGTGACGGGCCCCGATTCGGCGGGCGTGGCGGCGTAGGGGACGAGCATCTCGCGGGTGCCGCGGTCCCGGACGAGTTCCAGTGCCCAGAAGACGCCGAGGCCGCGCACCTCGCCCACCGAGGGGTGGCGGGCGGCGATGTCGCGCAGGCCCGGTCCGAGCACATGCGTGCCGAGCCAGGCGGCGTGCTCCACCATCCCCTCGTCGCGCATGGCGCCGATCGTCGCCACCGCCGCCGCGCAGGCGAGCGGGTGCCCGGAGTAGGTCAGCCCGCCGGGGTAGGGCCGGTCGTCGAACTCGGCGGCCACCCGGTCGGAGATCAGCACGCCGCCGAGCGGCACGTATCCGCTGTTCACGCCCTTGGCGAAGGTCAGCAGATCGGGCACGACGTCCCAGTTGCCGACCGCGAACCACTTGCCGGTCCGGCCGAAGCCGGTCATCACCTCGTCGGTGATCATCAGGATGCCGTGCTCGTCGCAGATCCGGCGGACCCCGGCCAGGTAGCCGTCGGGCGGCACCAGGACACCGCCGGTGCCGATCACGGGCTCCAGCAGCACGGCGGCGACCGTGCCCGGTCCCTCCATCCGGACGGTCAGGTCCAGGTGCGCCAGGGCGCGTTCGCACTCCTGCTCCGGGGTGGTGGAGTGGAAGGGCGAGCGGTAGGTGTAGGGGCCGAAGAAGTGCGTGACCCCGGCGCTGCCGCTGTCGGCGGCCCAGCGCCGGGGGTCGCCGGTGAGGTTGAGGGACGTCGCGGTGGCGCCGTGGTAGGAGCGGTAGGCGCTGAGGATCTTGGGGCGGCCGGTGACGGTGCGGGCCATCCGTACCGCGTGCTCGTTGGCCTCCGTACCGCCGTTGGTGAAGAACACCCGGTTGAGGTCGCCCGGCGCCAGTTCGGCGATCAGCCGGGCCGCCTCGGCGCGCGGCTCGGTCGTGAAGTGCGGTGCGATCGTGCACAGTTGCTCGGCCTGCTCACGGATGGCGGCGATCACCCGCGGGTGGGCGTGGCCGATGTTGAGGTTGACGAACTGGGAGGAGAAGTCGAGGTAGGAGTTGCCCTCGTGGTCCCAGAAGTACGAGCCGGAGCCGCCCGCGACCGGCAGCGGGTCGATATGCCGCTGGGCGGCCCAGGAGTGGAAGACGTGGGCCCGGTCGCGCTGCCGGATCGACGCGGCCCGCTCGGGGTCGGGCATCGGCCCGGGACGCCCGGGGCGGCGGCCGGGAGCGGCGGGCGGGGTGGTCGCGGTGGGGGCCGGCGTCGCGGCTGTGGTGGATTCCATGGGTGTTCCCGTCCTCGGGGTGGGCCGGTGCAGGGTGGCCCGGCGCACGGTGCCGGGCCTCGGGCGGGCGCGGCTCGGGTGCGCCGCCCCGGCTGGGGGTCAGATGCTCTCGGCGGCGCGGCGGGCGGGCCGTACGCCGCCCGCCGCGGTGCGGACGTCCGTGGTGAGGAAGTAGTCGATGTCCGCGCTCAGGCTCTCGATCAGGCCGCGCCCGCGGGACCGTCCGGCCAGCCGCCCGGCGTGGAAGCGGCGGACCGGCGCGGAGAACGGCAGGCCGCCGGTGTCCAGGTAGCGGATGGCGCCGCAGGCGTCGCGCTGCGGCAGGACCGCGGAGCGGGCGTACCGGCTCGCGCTGAACGGGATGTCCAGCGTGCCGTCGGCGAAGGCCGCCGCGATGTCCTCGGGCAGGCTGCCGCCCGACAGGACCGGGCCGACCATCTCCTCCACCTCGCGCTGCATCCAGTACATCTCCTCGGCCACCCGCGACTCGTCCACCGGCACCGGCCCCGCCGCGTCGGCGAGCCCGCGGGCGACCGTGCGGATGCCGCGGACGTTGGCCGCGGCGTCGGGGATGCCGCGGGCCTCCTGGTCGGTCTTGTTGACGACCTTGGTGGCGCGGCCCAGCCCGGCGACGAGCCCCCCGTAGCGGATCAGCTCCCCGGCCGCCGCCGGGTCCTTGGGGAAGACGCCCATGAACTGGTGCAGCACCGGGTGGACCCGTACGGAAGCGGGCAGGTGACGGCGGGCCAGCTCCCGGATCGAGCGCAGCGCGGCGATGTCCTGGTGCGCCTCGCCGCCCTGCGGATAGGACACCGACAGGCACCGCACCCCCTGCCGGGCCGCGGACACGGCCTCCAGCAGGGTGACGGCGAGGCTGATCGACGGGGGGACGAGCACCGCGGTGAGCGTCCCGAACAGCTCGCGGTCGACGATCACGCCCTCGCGCGCCAGTTCCCCGCAGGCCGCGTCCACGTTCTGCCAGCAGCTCAGTGACCGGAGCAGCGGCACGTCCTTGGAGTAGGGGAGGTTGTAGCCGATCCCGCCGCCCTCGAAGGAGGTGATGCCGGACGCCACCGCGACCGCGAACAGGTCCTGGGCGTCGGGCGAGCCGTGCCGGATCTCCAGCGGCACGGCGACCGCGCGGTCGAGTTCCCGGCCGCGCCGCCAGCCGTGCGCGACCAGCGGGTAGCCGTTGAGCCGGCCCGGGTCGGCGTCCAGCAGCCGCCGGGCGGCGGCGAAGCGGGCCAGCCGGGTGTAGGAGTCGATCGTCAGCGACAGCACCCCCGGGTGCGCCCCGTCCTCCAGCTCGCGCAGCAGCGCCAGCATCTCGCGGTGGCCGCCGACCCCGCAGCGCGGCTGGATCACCGTGCGGTCGTCGCGTTCGGCCGCCGCGAGGACGTCCGCCACCCGGGGCTTGCGGGCGCCCCGCAGGTACCCGGTCACCTCGTCGGCGTCGGGCAGCCCGCCGGCGGTGTCGGGCGCGACCTCCAGGGCATCGAGCCAGGACACCTGGGACACCCCTCACCGGGAGTGGGACAGGGGTCCGCGGCGGGCGGCGGCGAGGACGTCCAGCAGCAGCGGGAGCTGCGTGGCGTCGGTCAGCACGTGGTCCACGCCCAGCGAGCGCAGCCGCCGCTCGTCGTCGTCCTCGTCCTTGTGGCTGCCGACGGACAGGTTGCCGCCCACCACGATCGGGCAGCGCAGCGCTCCCCCGGCCCGCAGCCGGGGCAGGTCCCGCAGGTCGTCGAAGGCGTGGCCGTTGACGCTGCCGATGACGACGGCCTCGGCGCCGGGGTGCTCGGCGTAGGCGCGGGCGAAGTCGGCCAGCGGCGTGCAGACGCCGAGGTTCACGACGTCGAGCCCGTGCTCGCGCAGCTGCATCTCGATGAGCCGGTTGGCCACGGTGTGCGCGTCGCTCTCGGCGACACCGAGGATCACGGTGCGGGCGGTTCCGGGGTTCGGGGCGTTCACGGGGTTCTCCTCGTCGGGGACGCGCCGTGCGGACGCGGTCGGGGCGGGACGGGTACGGGAAGGGGCGCGCCGGTCAGTCGTCGAAGGCGGCGTAGAGCTTGCGCCGGTCCAGCTCGGACAGCCGCCGGACGTCGTACTCGGCGGGGTCGGCCGCCGCCAGCGAGTCGAAGACGCTGCTGATCGCCGGGCCGAGCCCCCAGACCTCGCGGTACGCGGGCCAGCCGCGGTGCCCGGCCGCGTCGTCGGCGGCGCGCTCGAAGACGTAGTCGGCCCAGGCCCGGCTCATGGGGTGCCGGTGGTGGAAGTCGTGGCACACGGTGTCCCCGGTCAGCACGAGGTAGCGCGCGGGGAGGTGCACCAGCAGCATGCGGGTCCACCAGCGGGTCCAGGCCGCGAGGAAGGCGGCTCCGCGCAGGCCGGGCGCGGGCGCCCGCTCGCCCAGGAAGATCGCGTTGGTCAGGCCCGCGAAGTAGTCCTTGCCCCGGCGGGCGGGCGCGGCGGGGTCGGGGAAGGTGTGCTTCACGCACAGCCGCAGGGTGTTGCTCACCTGGTAGAAGACGGTGAGCGGCAGCACCCAGCAGACCAGCAGGAAGGTCCAGCCGTGCAGCCACCAGGCCGCGGCCGCCACGGCGGCCAGCGCCAGGGCGGCCACCGCCCGTTCCGCCGGGCCCGCCGAGCCGTACCAGGACTGCCCCCGCGAGCGCAGGAAGCGCAGGTGGAAGAGGGGCGACACCAGCTTTCCCAGCACCCGGCGCCACATCTGGCGCCGCGTCATGCCGGGGCGCAGTTCCAGGCTCACCAGGAAGGCCTGCACCGTGGGGTCGCGCAGTGTCATGTGGTGCAGGGCGTGGTGGTCGGCGACGTGCTCGGAGCTGTAGTCGGTGAAGTGCTGGATCACCAGCAGGGCGCAGATCACCCGGCCGACGAGGCGGTCGGGGCCGGGCCGCGCCCACATGTTCCGGTGCGCGCACTGGTGGAAGACCATCATCCGCAGGTTGCGCATGCCGTGCAGGGTCATGGCCCAGCCCGGGACCAGCAGCGCGAGCCAGCCGCTGCCCAGGGTGAGGGCGGCGGCGCCCGTGGTCAGGCCCGCGGCCATCGACACCGTGGCGTTGACCAGGTGCGCGGTGGGGGTGAGGTGGAGGGGCTTCTGACCGGTGTGCGGCTTGCCGGTGAGGAAGGTCAGCGGCAGGGCGCAGAGCCCGCGCAGGGCCGGCATCGAGTCGCGGACGCCCTGGTCCGGCACGGCGGTGATGCGCGCCACGGGTACGGCCGTGGGGGCGGCGGGCACGGTCATGGTGTCGCCGTCCGTCGCGCCGGTGTCGCCGGGGCGGTCAGGGCTGCCGGGGCCGTCCGGGCGGGTGCGCCGGAGGGGGATGGCCATCGCTCACGCCTCCGCCGTGGCCGCGGGGGCGGCCGTGGGGTCCGCCGCTCCGGCGTCGCCGTCGAGGGCGAGCGCGGTGCTCACGACGGCGTCGAGCACGCGGTCCACGTCACCGGGCGTGGTGGCCGGGTTGAGCATCATGAGCTTGAGGAAGACCGGCCGGCTGCCGTCGGGCCCGGCCACCCGGGTACGGGCCAGCAGCGCGGTGCCGTCGGCCATCAGGCGGCGGCGCAGGGCGCCGTTGAGCACGTCGGCCCGCTCGGCGGCACCCTCTTCCGCGTCCTGCGGCAGGTAGCGGAAGAGCACCGTGCTCAGCAGCGGGGTGACGGCGAGCTGCAGCCGCGGCTCGGCGGCGATCCGGTCGGCCGCGTGCAGCGCCAGCTCGTGGCAGCGGTCGACCATGCGGGCCATGCCGTCGCGGCCGTGGGCGCGCAGGGTGACGGCGACCTTGAGCGCGTCGGCCCGGCGGGTGGCCTGCACGGAGTTGCCGTAGAGGCCGAAGTACCCGGCCTCCTTGTCGTCCAGGGCGTTGAGGGTGGTCGTCTGCTGGGCGAGCGGGGTGAGCGAGGCGGCGTCCTTGACCAGGAAGACCCCCGTCGAGGCCGGTGTCCAGCCGAACTTGTGCAGGTCCATGGTGATCGAGTCGGCCTCGGCGATGCCGTCGAGCATGCCGCGCAGCCGGGGGGACAGCAGCGCCCCGCCGCCGTACGCGGCGTCCGCGTGCAGCCAGACCCCGTGCCGGTGGACGATGTCGGCGAGCACCCGCAGCTGGTCGGTCCAGCCCTCGTCGGTGGAGCCCGCGCACGCGATCACCGCCACCGGTACGACGTCGGCGGGCAGTTCGGCCAGCGTCCGGTCCAGTTCGGCGGGGATCAGCCGCCCGGCGGCGTCAGCGGGGGCGGGCAGCAGGGCGTCCTCGCCGAGGCCGGTGATGCCCATCGCGCGGCCGATCGAGAAGTGGGTCGCCGCGGAGCAGAGCACCACGGGGCGCCGTCCGCCGCCCGCCAGGCCCCCGGCGAACGGGGTGCGCCCGTCGGCGTCGCCGAGGATGTTGTCGCGCGCGGCCAGCACCGCCATCAGGTTCGAGATGCTGCCCCCGGCGGTGAGGGTCCCGCCCGCCCCGGGCCCGTACCCGGCGAGCGCGGCCAGCTCCCGCACCACGTAGCGCTCCAGCTCCAGCGCGAAGGGCCCGCTCTCCCAGGCGTGCAGCGACTGGTTCAGGGTCGCCGTCACGAGTTCGGCGGCCACGGCGACGGTGGTCGGCGGGCACTGCATGCGGGCCATCGTGGCCGGGTGGGTGATGTCCACCGACCAGTGGGCGTAGGCCGTGACGAGGTCGCCGAAGACGTCCTGCGCCGGCTGCGGCGTGTCCGGGAGCAGCGGCCCGGCGAGCGCGCGCCGGGCGGCCTCGGCGGCGGCCGCGGGGCCGCCGGGGAGCACGGGTCCCGAGCGCACCGGGTGCGCGTCGCGCAGGATGTCGATGGCGGTGTTGACCAGGGTGCGCAAGTGTTCCAGTCCCTCGACGGTCCCGGCCGGCTGGAACACGGACGTGCTCTTCTCGTCGGTCATGAGCATGTCATTACCTCCGTGAGGAGTGCGGATGGTCCGAACGGCTCGTGCGTGTACGCCCGGCGGCACGGCTGCTGCCCGGCCGCGGCGACGCTCCCCATTCGACGCAAAGGGGCTATCCGTGCGCTATCCGCCGACGATCGGACGGCTGTCACGGTGCCCGCTCCCCCGGGCGGACCAGCGGTTCAGTCGCGGCGCGGGCGGCCCAGTCCGCAGGCCAGAGCGGCCCTGCACAGCTCGACGGTGAACCACCGGTTGTAGGTGCCGAGGCCGTAGAGGTCCACCAGGACCGTCTCACCGGCCGGGCGGCGCACGGGAAGGGGGCCGGACAGCACGTCGCCGAGACACGCCAGGGCCGGGGCGGGCATCCGGGCCGGACGCTGCCGCGCGTCGTCCACCACGAGCCGGTCGGCCCGCTCGTAGAGGGTCCGGGCGAGCCGCCGCCCGGTGGCGTTGACCAGGACCGCGCCGCGCGAGAGCCAGTCGTACGCCACCGTGTCGCCGTGCGAGGTCAGGATCACCAGGTCGGCGCCGAACAGCGCCTCGCGGACGTCCGCCGCCCGGGTCTGCGCCGCCCCGGCGCCGCGTGCCGCGGCGCCCCTGGGCGCGCGGACGGCGCCGCCGTCGTAGAGGGCGACATGCGTGAGGTCGGGCAGCGCCCTGCCGAGCAGCGCGGGATACGCCCGGTCCGCGGCAGCCGGACCCACCAGGCCTGCGGTCACCACGCCCGGCACCGTCAGGGCGCGCGCGGCGGCCGCGCACAGACAGGCGCGCCACAGCCGCAGGACGCCGGAGGCGGGCAGGGCGACACCCGGGCTCAGCAGGCGGCCGGACAGCAGCAGTTCGTCCGCCGCCGGGCGCACCCGCAGCAGCGGCGTGCCGTCCCCGCCGCGCTCCGCGGCCGTCAGCGCCTCGTACGTCACCGCGGCCGGGTCGAGGAGGTGGAAGGCGTCCTCGGTCTCCTCGGCGGTCAGGCGTACAGGGCCGGCTGGACGCATGGTCGCTCCCCCGCGGTCGAGGACGGCGCGGGGGGCCGCCGCAGCCTGCCGTGCGGCTCCCCCGTACCCGCCCGGCGGGCACCGGCCGCGGGTTCCGCCGAGGGTGCGGCGCCGAGCGCGAGCAGCACCCGGCCCTCCAGGAGCCGGTCGCCGGCCACCCGGGAGATCCGCAGCGCCTGCTCCAGCGCGGTCGCGGCCCGCACGTACCGGTGCTGGCCGCGGCGGACGAGGCCGAGCCCGTACAGCGCGCGGGCCTCGGTGGCGCTGTCCTGGTCGTCACGGGCGATGCGCAGCGCCCAGTGGAAGCTGCGCTCGGCGGCCTCGATCCGGCCGGTGTGCAGGTGCAGTTCGCCGAACCGGCAGCGCACCAGCGCCTCGGCCCGGTAGGAGCCCGCGCGGCGGCACAGGCTCAGCGCCCGCACCAGCGGCTTGCGGGCGAGCTGGTACTGGCCGGCCGCCATCCGGGCCGCCGCGATGTCGTGCAGCACGTACGCCTTGCCGATCCGGTCGCCGGCCCGGCGCAGCGAGCCGAGCGCGGCCGACCAGTCGCGGTGGGCGGCGTCCGGGTGACCGGCCAGCTGGTGCCACTGGCCCAGCGCGCGCAGCGTCAGCCCGGTGCCGTGCTCGTCGCCGATCTCCGTGAACAGCCCGAGGGCGGTGTCCAGATGGACCTTGGCGCTGTCGGCGTGCTCCTGGCTCAGGTCGAGGCAGCCGAGCGAGTAGTGGCTGGCGGCGGTGCCGCGCGGCAGACCCGCGGCGGCCGCGGCGGCCGCCGCGGTACCCGCGGTCTCGCGCCAGTCGGCGGTGTAGCCGCGGGCCCTGAACAAGGTGGTGGCGCTCAGCGCCAGGTCCCAGCACAGCTCGGGCAGGTCGTGCTCGGCGGCCTGCCGGACGGCGGCGGTCAGCGACTGCCGCTCGCTCTCGAACCAGCTCATGGGCCGGGCCAGCTGGCGTTCGTAGACCGCGGTCGGCAGCCGGTCGCGCGGCGCCGGGCCGTGCAGGGTCAGGTAGTCGCCGCCGTACTCGCGCAGGTGCGCCTCACCGGCCAGCGACAGCCAGCCGCCCAGGGCCCTGGCCAGCGCGGGGCGCTGCTCCTCGACGGGCTCCTCCTCGTGCAGCCGCTCCCGCGCGAAGGCCCGCACCAGGCCGTGGAAGCGGTAGCGGGCGGTCCGGGCGGGGGCGGCGCCGGACGCCTCCAGCAGGCGCGCGTCGACCAGGTCCTCCAGCACGTTCTCGGCGTCCGGCAGGCCACCCGGGCACAGCGCGGCGGCCACCCAGCCGGGGAAGTCCGGGGTGTGCAGCATCGCGAGGCGGCGGAAGAGCTGCCGGGCGTCCGGGGCGAGGTCGTCGTAGGCGACCCGCAGGCAGCCGCGGACCTGGAGGTTGCCGTGCACCAGCTCGCTCAGCATCTGCGGCTCGTCGTCGAGCCGTTCGACGAGGTGGCCGACCTGCCAGTGCCGCTTGGCGGCCAGCCGGGCCCCGGCGATGCGCAGCGCCAGCGGCAGCCCGCCGCAGCGCCGGACGAGGTCCCGGACCGGCTCGGGTTCCTCGGCGGCCCGCTGGGCGCCGATGATGAGGGTGAGCAGTTCCGCGGACCGGGCGGGGTCCAGCACGTCCAGGTCCACCTGGCAGGCGCCGGGCAGCCCGGTGGCCCGCCGGCGGCTGGTGGTGATGACCGCGCAGCCGCTGCCGCTCGGCGACAGGCAGGCGACCTGCCGTTCGTTGGCGTTGTCCAGCACGATGAGCGCGCGGGCCGACGCCAGCCGGGTGCGGTAGAGCTTGGCCCGCTCGTCGGGGTCGTCGGGGATGTGCTGCCCGCTCACGCCCAGCGCCCGCAGGAAACCGCCCCGCACCTCGTGGGCGCCCTGCGCCGGATCGGCGAAGCGGCCCATGTCCGCGAAGAGCTGCCCGTCGGGGTAGGCGGCGGCGACCTGGTAGGCGGCGTGCACCGCGAGGCTGGTCTTGCCGACCCCGGGCTGCCCGCTGACGGCCACCGTCCGCGCCGCGGACCCGCCGTCCGCGCCGGGTGCCCCGTCGTCGCCGGCGTCCGCCCGGCGGCCGGCCAGCAGGAAGTCGCGGATCCGGGCCAGTTCCGCCCGGCGCCCGGTGAAGTCCGGCAGGTCGGCCTGGAGCTGGCGCGGCACCGGGGCCACACCGGCGAGGCCGGGCGGCACCGCGCGCTCCGGCGCGGTCCGCGGCGGGTCCAGCCGGGCGGCGCGGGCCAGCATGTCGTGGTGCAGGCGGCGCAGTTCCGGACTGGGCTCGATGCCCAGCTCCCGGACGAACCGGGCCCGCACCCTGCGGTAGCAGTCCAGCGCCTCGGCCTGGCGCCCCGACCGGTAGAGCGCCAGCATCAGCTGCTCCTGGATCCGCTCCCGGAACGGCTGCTCGACCGCCAGCGCGGCCAGTTCGCTGGTGACCTCGTGGTGCCGGCCCAGCTGGAGGTCGAGCCGGATCCGCTCCTCGGTCGCCGCCAGCCGGGCCTCCTCCAGCTCGGCGGCCCCGGCCCGGACCACCTGGCTGGTGATGCCCGCGAGCGCGGGGCCCCGCCACAGCGCGAGGGCCTCCCGCAACCGGTCGGCGGCCAGCCGGGGTTCGTCCCGGCGGACCGCGGCGCGGGCGTCGGCGACCAGGTGCTGGAAGGTGTGCGCGTCCAGCGCCTCGTCGGGCAGGGTCAGCATGTAGCCGGGCGGGCGGGTGGTGATCGCGGCCTCGCCCGCGGGCAGGCTGCGGCGCAGCGCGGAGATGCAGATGTGGATCTGCGACCTCGCCGTGGAGGGCGGCGAGTCGTCCCACACGGCGTCGATGAGCCGGTCCCAGGGGACGACGTGGTTCGCGGCCAGGGCGAGGACGGACAGCACGATCTGCTGCCGGGGTCCGCCGAGCCGGACCGCCACACCGTCGGCCCGGACTTCCAGCGGGCCGAGTAATCGAAGATTCATCACGAGGGTCCCGTCGCGTCGCTGCGAAGAGTGGCCAGGGGGTCGGCGCCGCCCGAGGGGTCGCCGGAGGGGTCGTGGGAGAGGTCGCCGGAGGGGGCGCCGTGCTGCGGCCGGAGGGCGGCCGGGGAGTTCGGTGCGGGGGCACCGCGGGCTCGCGCCCGCGCGCCGCCGCGCACCGGGCCGGACGACTGCAGGTGGACGACGGCCGCCAGCAGGACGACACCGCCCGTGATCTGGACGGGGCCGATCGTCTGCCCCAGCCAGACCCAGGCCGCCAGCGCCCCGAAGAGCGGCTCCAGCGAGATGATGACGGCGGTGGCCTGCGGGCCGAGCCGCGCCGAGGCCCAGCTGTAGAGCAGGAAGGGCGCGAAGGTGCCGAGCACGCCGATGCCGATGCTCCCGGCCAGCAGCCGGGGCTGCTGGAACAGCGCCGGCGCACCGTGCGGGATCTGCCACAGCGCCCAGATCGCACCGCTCACCACGAAGGCGCCGGTGTTCGCGGCGAGCGCGCCGTGCAGCCGCGCCGCCCGGCCGCCGAGCACGGAGAACGCCGCCACGCCCGCGGCGGCGAGCAGCCCCAGCGCGATGCCCGGGGCGCTGCTGCCGGACAGTCCCGCCGTCGGCAGCTCGACCACCAGGGCCACTCCGGCCAGCGCGGCCAGCAGCCCGAGGAGGGTGGCCGGGCGCGGCGCGGTGCGGGTGGAGAGCATCAGGTGGCCGAGGACGAAGGCGGGCGCGAGGTTCTGGAGCACCAGCGCGACGGCGACCGGCAGCTTGTCGATCGCCAGGAACAGCGCGGCGTTGGAGCCCGCCACGGCCAGGCCGAACCCGGTCACCGGCCACAGTCCGCGGGCTCCGGGGCGCAGCCGGGGGCGGCGGACCGCGGCGATCAGCAGCAGTCCGGCGAGCGCGACCCAGGTGCGGACGGCGACGACCTCCAGCGGGGCGGCGCCGTGGTCGAACAGTCCCCCGGCGACGGTGCCGCCGACGCCCCACAGTGCGGTGGCGACGACCGCCGCGACCACGCCGCGGCGGCGGGACGCCACCGAGGACGTCCTCCCGGTGCGCTGCGCGGGGCCGCGTGGCTGGCGGTGCACGATGCCTCTTCCCGGGCCGGTCGCCGGCCGATCCCTCGATCCGGTTGTTCCTCACTCCGACACCGCGTAACCTACTAAATGTTTTGACGGTTAGTCAACGGAAGGCGGACCCACTGTGAAGCGCCAGGACGCACCGGGCGCGCTGGAGACGGTGCGGGAGTTCATCAACACCTGGGACCTGGAGCTGGCCACCGACGCGCTGGAGACCGCCGACGGCCTGCGCGACTGGCTGCGCGAGCGCGGCCTGATCGCCGCGGGCGAACCCGTCGGGGACGAGGCGCGCCGCCGGGCCGTCGAGGTCCGCGAGTCGCTGCGGGCGCTCGCGGCCACCCACTCCGGGCAGCCGATGGAACCCGCGGCGGCACGCGTCCTGGACGACCTCGCGGCCGACGCGGCGGTCCGGCTGAGCTTCCTGCCGGACGGCTCCCAGGACATCGCCTCACGGGGCGGCACGCCGGTCGGCGCGGCGCTGGGCGGGCTGCTGGCCGTCGTGGGCCGCTGCGCGGCCGACGGCAGCTGGCAGCGGCTGAAGGTGTGCCCGGCCGACGACTGCCGCTGGGCCTTCTACGACCACTCGAAGAACCGGTCGGGCACGTGGTGCCAGATGGCCGAGTGCGGCAACCGGACGAAGGCCAGGACCTTCCGCTCCCGGCACCGGGCAGAGGGCGCGGAGGCGCCCGCCGCCCCGAAACGCTGACCGGCCGCCCCCGCTGCGGGGGCGGCCGGACGGCGGCTACTTCGCGATCGGCTCGACCCGCGGCCGGCTCAGCGCCAGGTAGTGCGCGGTGCCCAGCGCGATCGACCGGTCCAGCCGGGCCGCGTTGAAGAAGATCTCGTCGTGCACCAGCAGTTCGGGGTCGACCACCACGTCGAGGCTGCCGTCGAAGGAGAACGGGATGACGCACCCGCTGACGCAGCCGGTGACGCGCTCGGCCTCCGACCGTTCGGCCAGCGACGCGTCCGCGCCGCCGAACAGCCGCCGTACCTTGCGGAAGTCCACCCGCCGGTCCCCCGGCACGACGGCCAGCACCATCGGCCCCGGCCGCCCCCTGCCGCGGACCTGCACCACCATGCACTTGGCGGCCTGGGCCAGTTGGTGGCCGCGCAGCGCGCTGGCCCGGTCGGTGCGGCCCTCCGCCGCGTGGTCGATCACCCGGTAGTCCGCGGCGGACGAGTCCAGCGCGGACATCAACGAGTCGAACGTGCGGTTCCCGCCGTCCATGACGGGTCCCTCCTGTCCTCGGGGGCGGGTTGTCGAACGGTCAGGTGCCGGTCCGCGCGGGCCGGCGGGTGAAGGTGAGCGCGGAGACGGCCGCGGCCGCCAGCCCGACGCCGCCGAAGACCAGCCACGGCGTGCTGCTGAGCGGGTCCGAGGCCACCCGGCTGCCGAAGAAGTTCCCGAAGGTGCCGCCCAGCGCCCAGGAGCCGGCGTAGATGCCGAAGTAGCTGGCGCGGGTGGAGCCGTGGGCGAAGGAGGCGAGGATCAGCTGGGTCGAGAAGAGGATCGCCGTCTCCCCGACGGTGTAGACGACGACGCAGCCGAGCAGCCACCACGGGGACCGGCTGAACATCGCCGAGCCGAAGCCGAGCGCGACCATCAGATAGCCGAACGCGGGCATCGCACGGGCGCCCAGCCGGTCGCTCAGCGCCTTCACGAAGCCGATGCCGACCATGCCGGTGACACCGTTGCCGAGGTAGAGCACGCTGATCCAGCCGGTGCCCGCGAGCGCCTCCGAGCGCAGCGGGACGGCCACGCCGAGCTGGGTGAAGAGGAACCACCACGGCAGCATCAGCACCCAGAAGGCCACAAAGGCGCGGTTGCGGAGCACCGCCTTGACGTGCCCGAGCACGCTGTGCTCCGGCTCGCCGGGACCGCCGTCCGCGCCCGCCCCGCCGCCGACGGCCGCGCCGTCCGGGGCACCCATCTGCCGGACCACCCCGACCATGAGGACGAACAGCACCCCGCTGGCCACGAAGGGCGCCCGCGTCCCCATCACCAGCAGCGCGGCGGCCAGCGCGGGACCACCGATGACACCGGCGTTGAGCAGCGCGTTCTCCAGGACGAAGGCCCGCGACCTGATGGGTTCGGGCTGGGCGGCCAGCAGCGCGCTGGCCGGGGCCTCGTAGATCGCCCCGGCCCCGGCGAGGAACGCCGCCACCAGCAGCAGGCCCTGCCCGTCGCACAGCCCGAGCCCGATGAAGCCGACCCCGCGGGCCACCGCTCCGGACCCCATGACCAGCCGGGGGTCGTAACGGTCCGCCAGCGGCCCGGCCAGCACCGGGATCAGCCGGGCGGCCAGCAGGAAGACGGTCAGGGCGACGCCGGTCTGCGCGGTCGTGGCGTGGTCGACCGTGCTGAGCTTGACCGCCAGCAGGGGGAAGGCCACGTAGGTCGCGGCGTTCATCACGAACACCGAGCCGAGGGCCAGCTTGACCGCGCGGGGCAGTTCCTTCAGATCCTGCCGGCGCCGCGCCCACCGGCCCGGACGGGGCCCGGGACCGTCCACGGCGTCGGGAGCGTCCACGGCGTCCGGGGGGTCCACGGCGTCCGCCGCCTGACCCGCCCGCGCCGTCTCCCGCGCGCCGCGGGCCGTGCCGCTCGTCGTCTCAGCCATGGAGCGAGCCCGCCTCCAGCCGCGCCCGGTCCGCGCGCACGTGCTCGGCGGGCGTCAGGACGTCGCGCATCGGGTCCTCGTGCGTCGAAGTCCCGCGCATCCGGGCCTCCACCAGCCGGTAGACGGACTCCGCGATCCGCTCCTGCCGCTCTTGCGGCACGAAGTACCAGCCGGGGGTGTTGTTGATCTCGATGATCAGGAAGCCGTCGCCGCCGGGGGCGGGGAGGAAGTCCAGCGCCGCGACGGTCAGCCCCATCACCCGCGCGGCGCGCCGGGCGACGTCCAGCATCTCCTCGGGCGCATCGAAGTCCACCGAGCGCGCGCCCTGCATGACGTTGGCCCGCCAGCGGTCCCCGCCGGGCGGGACGCGGCGGCAGTTGAGGACCGCCTCGTCGCCGACCAGGGTGATCCGGACGTCGCCCTCGGGGTGCGGGAGGTAGGGCTGGCACATCAGCACACCGTGATCGGCCAGCAGCCGGTCGACGGTGCCGCCGTCGGACTCCAGGCCGTACACCCGCTCCACGTCGGTGCCGCCGTACCCGAAGGTCGGTTTGAGGACGACCGGGCCCCACTGCGCGAGCGCCTCGGCGACGTCCGCGCGGCTCGCGCAGGAGCGGGTCGGCGCGATCGGCAGCCCGGCCGCGCCCAGCCGCGCCATGCTCTGCAGCTTGTGCTCGGTGGCCAGATACGTGGCCGCCGGGTCGATCACGGTGATCCCCGGGGTCTCGCAGAGCAGCGCGTACCGCTCGTGGTCGGCGCGGAAGCTCGCGGAGCGCAGCTCGGCCCGTGACATCACCACGTCGAAGCGCGCGGCGGGAAGGCCCTGCACGTACGCCTGCGGCCCCGTCGCGGTGTGGGCCAGCACGATGTCGTCGAGCGTGAACAGTGTGACGTCATGGCCCCGCCGGGTGCCGGCCTCCAGCAGTCCGACCGACTCCGTCTCCTCCCGGTCCCAACCGAGAATTCCTATCTGCATGTCCACTCTCCTGGTGCGTGATGCCGGGTGGTGCCGGTGCGGTGGTGCCGTGCTGTGCTGGTGTGGCTGTGCTGCGGCGCTGGGGCGGCGGCCGCACGGTGACGGCCGCCGCCCCGGTCGCGGGCCGCTCACGCGGCGGCGGCGCCGCGCAGGTAGTCCTCGACGCGCGTCTCCAGTTCCTCGGCCTGGCGCCGGTCGGTGCCGAAGGAGACGATCTCCACGGTCCCGGTCGTCGCCGAGCTGTCGGTGGCCACGACCACGCCGCTGCGCCGCTCGGGCGCGAAGAGCAGGTCCTGCTCCGCCAGGTGGTCGAGCAGGACGGCCAGGCTGCGGGCGGGCAGCGCGTTGTGCGACATGACGACGTGCGAGCGCAGGTAGTCCTCGCCGACCAGCCGGCGGGCCATGACGTCGATGTTGGTGGCGCCCCCGGCCCGCCCGTTGAACTCGGTGAAGAGCATGCGCCCGGCCGGGTCCACGACCGCGTCGATGTTCATCAGCCCCTGGTAGCCGAGCCGCTGGGCCAGCAGGGCGATCTGCTGGCTGTCCGCGCACAGCGCCGCGTGCAGCGGGCCCGGCAGGTCCTGCGGCGGGAAGACGTAGCCCTTCCACACCGGTTCCATGCGCATATGGCCGTAGTTGAGCAGCACCGGGGCGGTGTACGCGGGCACGTACACCTCCGAGGACAGCGTCCTGGCGTGCGGGTGGTAGACCTCGACGACGATCCGGGCGGCGCAGGTGTAGCGGGGCAGGGCCGGGGCGCCGGCCAGTCCGATGCCGTCGAGCGCCGCCCGCACGGCCTCCCGTCCGGGAGCGTCCAGGCGCAGCACCCGGTAGGCGCCGAGCCCCACCACGTCGGGGTCGGTGGTGACCAGGACGTTGCCGTCGCCGCCGGAGTTCTGGTCCTGCTTGACGATGACGGAACCGGTACGGGGCAGCAGGTCCGCGACGGCGTCCACGAGTTCGGGGCCGGGGTCGACGACCAGGCCCTCGGGCACCGGCACCCCGGCGGCCACCGCCATGGCGCGGAAGACGGACTTGGTGTTGACCAGTTCGACCATGTTCTGCGCGAACACCTCGGCCGGGCCGGGGTCCAGCCCCAGCGCCCGCTGCCATCCGGCGATGTCGCGGTCGTGCAGGTAGCAGCCGACCGTCCAGCGGTCCGGGCCGAGCCCGCTGCGTTCGACGACCGACCGCAGTTCCGCGGCCAGTTCGGGGCGGTCGCCCGGGTACCAGCCGGTCCCGCCGTAGTCGCGCAGGCTCAGGACGGTGAACTCCTCGGGCAGCAGGCCCAGGGTGCCGGCCAGGTAGGCCAGGAAGTCCTTGTTGACCGGGCCGGGGACGACGGCCACGTCCCCGCGGCCCAGCGTCCACAGCAGGCGGTCACCGATGACGTCGTAGAACGGCCGCACGTCCGGCGGTATGTCCTCCGGCCGCGCCACCATCGCACGGCTGTTGGGGTTGGCGAACAGCAACTTCGGCATGTCTCGGCTCCTCGGGTCACGGGCGGTAGACGCTGCTGGGCCACTTCTTCTCCTCGGCCACCCGGGAGATCAGCGGGATGTCCCGGATGTCGTCGTGGCCGAGCGCCCACATCAAGAACCGCTCCACGCCCATGCCGAACCCGGAGGTCCGCAGCGGGAACTCCTCCTTCATGCGCACGTACCAGGCGTAGTCGCCCTCCGGCACGCCGTGCACGGCGAGCGCCTTGCGGATGTCGGCGCTCCCGGTGTGGCGTTCGCCGGAGCCGACCACCTCGCCCATGCCGAACAGCAGGTCGGCGTTGTTCGCGGAGCGCTGGGTGCCGTCGGCGAAGGCCTGGTAGAAGGGGTTCGACAGGTGGTCGAAATGCGTGACCCAGACGAACTCGTCGACCCGGTCCATCAGCAGCCGCTCGCCCTTCTTGGTGAGCACCCGCCACTCCCCCTCGTCCCGGACCGTCCCCTCGTCGTTCCGCAGCAGGCGGGCGGCCTCGTCGAAGGTGAGCCGCGCGAAGGGGGTGCGGTGCGCGGCCATCCGCTCCAGGTGGGAGACGTCGCCGGTCCACTCCTGGAGCCGGTCGCCGTAGGTGCCGAGAAACGCGCCGGCCAGATGGCGGACGTACCCCTCGACGTACTCGATCAGGTCGTCCAGGCCGCCGGGGATCTCCGCCTCGCTGTGCACGAACTGGTTCAGGTGCGTGGCGTCGGGCTGCTCGCCGCGGAAGGACGGCATGACGGCGTAGCAGCCCTCCGGTGCGAGCCGGCAGCCGTACTCCAGCAGGAACTGGAGGGAGTCGGGGAGGTAGGTGTCCACCCCGCCGACGGTCACGGGCACCGGCTCGGAGTCGCTGCCCAGGCCGGTCGGGCAGGTGATGGTCCTGGTGGTCATGGGCAGGTACATCGCGCGCAGCCCGCGGCCGTGCGCGTACTCCACCGTCGCCCGCAGCACCAGGTCCTCCAGATCGGTGATCAGGCGGTACCAGGGGGAACGCAGCGAGGCGAGGAAGTCGTCGGGGGCGCCGCGCCAGGTGCCCGGGGCCTTGGCGGTGCCCGGCGCCGCCGGGCCGGTGGGGGGTTGTCCGTGCAGGTTCGTCAGCATGCTGCTCTCTCCTTCTCCCGTCGCGTCACCGCGAAGGCCGGACGTTCTGGTTGGAGCGGAAGCGGTTCCCCGGGTCGTAGCGGCTCTTGGCCTCGGCCAGCCGCCGGTAGCGGGGCGCGCCGTAGGCACCGACCACCCGGGAGACCCCGGCGTCGGAGGACTCGGCGTCCTGGAGGTAGTTGACGTACACCCCGCCGTGGTTCCAGGGGACCAGCCGGTCCAGGGTGCGGCGGGCCCAGGCGGCGTTCGGCGCGTCCTGGGCCGGGTCGGTCCACTGCGCGGAGGCGGTGCAGATGTAGGGGGCCTCCCGGTTGGGGAAGGCGGAGCGCGCGGCGCCGGAGGGGCGGGTGATGGCGCCGCGCAGGAACTCGAAGTCGACCGAGGAGGCCTGGGAGCACATGTCCGCCCCGGCCAGGGCCAGTTCGGCCGCGGCGCCGGACACCTCGGTCAGGTAGCCGGACTTGGTGTAGTAGCGGTTGCCGTGCGGCTCGGAGGTGTCGCCGAGCGACTGGAGGGTGCGGTAGTCGAGCAGGCCCACCGTCCCGGCGACCGGCTCCACCGCCTCGAACAGCCCGTCGGTGGACTCCGGCCCCTCGGCCGGGTCGCCGAAGCAGGCGACGGACAGGAAGAGCGCGGGCCGGCCGGCCAGCGCCGCGGGCACCCAGTCGTTCGCGGTCACATGGTGGATCGAGCCCACCGCGTGGACGTCGTCGGACTGCTGCTCGGCGAACGCCTGGTAGGCGGCGAGCACCGGGACGGCCTCGGACAGCTCGTAGACCGCGCGCCGGAAGTACACCGGCCCGACCGGCCGCAGCGCCAGGGTGAAGCGGGTGACGACACCGAAGTTGCCGCCGCCGCCGCGCAGCGCCCACAGCAGCTCCGGGTGGCTGTCGTCGTCGGCCTCGACCACGGTGCCGTCCGCGAGCACGACCTCGGCGGCCACCAGGTGGTCGCACGTCAGCCCCCAGGTGCGGGCCAGCCAGCCGTAGCCGCCGCCGAGCGCCAGCCCGCCCAGGCCGGTGTGGGAGACCACCCCGGCCGGGCACGCCAGCCCGTACCGGGTCGTCGCCCGGTCCACGTCCCGCAGCAGGCAGCCGCCGCCGGCCCGGACGAGGGCCGCCGCCGGGTCGACCACCACGTCGTTCATCGGCGACAGGTCGATCATCAGGGCGCCGTCGGCGACGGCGGTCCCCGCCACGTTGTGGCCGCCGCCGCGCACGGTCACCGCGAGCCCGGCCCGGTCGGCGTACCGCAGGGCCGCGCTCACGTCCGCGGCGTCCCGGCACCGGGCGACGGCCGCGGGACGGCGGTCGATCATGCCGTTCCACACCTGCCGGGCCGCCTCGTACTGCGGGCTGCCCGGCACCAGAAGGGCACCGCTGAAGTCGCGGTCCGTGCCCACCGCTGCTGTCATCGTCCACCTCGCTCCCGCTTCCCCCGAGGCGGGCGGGCCGCCTCTCGTTCACGATCACGAGTGAACCGAGGCCGACTATCGAGCAGCTATCCGGCGGCGATCGGCCCGCCGGACGGACGGGGACGTGCCCGCCGCGGGCGCGTCACGGCACCCGGCGGGCCATCCCCGGATAGACCACGACCAGCCCGTCCCGGTCGAACTCCAGGTCGCTGCGGTAGTCCCCGGAGGCGTACCGCACCCGCCCGCCGCCGTCCGTGCGGCCCAGGTGGGTGTAGCTCTGCCGCGCCGCCCGCACCGCGAGGCCGGGCACGGACACGAAGGCCACCAGGAAGTCGTGCGCCCCGCCGCGGTGCAGGCCGTGCCGCAGCACCGGCATGGTGTTCGTCAGCGGGGACATGCCCAGGTCGCAGTCGAGGGCGCCCGCCAGTTCCGGCAGCGGGCGGCCGTCCGCCGTCCAGCTGCCGTCCTGCTGCCGCAGCTCCAGCCGCCGGGCGCCGGAGGAGTCCTCGGCGCTGACGGTCAGCCGCCGGGTGGCGTACCGCTCGTCGGTCTCCAGGACGTACTCCACCCAGTACGGCTCCGGCCGCACCCCGACCGCCCGGCCTCTGCCCCGCAGCGCCCCTTCCTCCCACTCGACCCACGACGTCTCGACCCCACCGGTCTCCTCGACGCTCCATGTGAGCATCCGGACCTCGCCCATCGGCACCTCCAGCCACCGTCACGATCTTCCCCCGGCCTTTCCAACGCCCCGCCCGCCGCCGCCGACACGCCGCCCCGCGAACCGCACCCGAACGGGCCGGACCAGCCATGATGGGGCCATGCCGCAGATGACCGAGCCGCAGTGGCGGGCCTTCCTCGCCCACGGCACCCGCACCGCCAAGCTCGCCACCACCCGCGCCGACGGCCGTCCGCACGTGGCGCCGGTCTGGTTCCTGCTGGACGGCGACGAACTGGTCCTCACCACCGGCCGCGACACGGTCAAGGGCCGCACGCTCGCCCGCGACCCGCGGGTGATGGTGTGCGTGGACGACGAGCAGCCGCCGTTCTCCTTCGTGCTCGTCGAGGGCGTGGCCACCCTCTCCGAGGAGCCGGACGAGCTGCGCCGCTGGGCGGGCCTGATCGCCGGCCGCTACATGGGCGCGGACCGGGCCGAGGAGTTCGGCGCCCGCAACGGCGTCCCCGGCGAGACGCTGGTCCGGGTGCGGATCGAGAAGGTCATCGCCCAGGGCGACCTCGCCGCCTGAACCGCCGTCACCGCGCCGGGCGCACCGCCGTGGCCGGGCGTCACGACGTCGCCTCGCGCGCCCGGTCGCCGAAGGCGCGCAGGCGCTCGATCAGGGCCGGTGGCGACTGGACGTGGAAGGGCAGGTTCAGCATCAGCAGGCGAACCGCCATCCAGTCGATCCGGTCGGCGTCCACCTGCCAGCGTGACGTGCCGTCGGGGAGCGCGACGACCTCGCCCGGCGCCTGCCCGAGCCGCGCCCGCAGGACGTCGGCGGGCGCGTCCACGTCCACCACGGCCGGGGCCGTGGGCCACAGGTTGCGCAGCTTGGACTCGACGAACTCCGCCGCGTCGGCGGCCGGAAGCACCCGGTGCGCCGCGCGGGCGCCGGTCGCGGTGACGTCGGTGAGCCGGTCGGCCCGGAAGATGCGCCAGTCGTCGCGCGCCAGGTCCCAGGCCACCAGGTACCAGCGCCGGGCGCTGGCGACCAGCCGCTGCGGTTCGACGTGCCGGCGGGACTCGGCGCCGTCGCCCGCGCGGTAGGCGAAGCGGACGGTCTCGTGGTTGGCGATCGCCCCGGCCAGGACGGTCAGCGCGGACGGCTCGACGCGCGGGCCGCCGCCCGTCATCGTCACGACCGCCGAGCCCAGCGCGCCCACCCGGTGCCGCAGCCGCGACGGCAGCACCTGCTCCAGCTTGGTCAGCGCGCGCAGTGACGCCTCCTCGATGCCGTCCACCGCGCCGCCCGCCGCCGCGCGCAGGCCGACGGCGATGGCGACGGCCTCCTCGTCGTCCAGCAGCAGCGGCGGCAGCGCCTTGCCCGCGACCAGGCGGTAGCCGCCGGCCGAGCCCATCGTGGCCTCGACGGGGTAGCCCAGCTCACGCAGCCGGTCGACGTCCCGCCGGACGGTGCGGGTGGTCACCGCGAGCCGTTCGGCCAGTTCGGTACCGGACCATTCTCTCGGGGTCTGCAGCAAGGAGAGCAGATTCAGCAGTCGTGCCGGGGTGTCCATCATGATTTCCAGAGTCCGCGCCATATAGGACAATTTCTGTCCTACATGGCTCATAGCGTAGGGCCTGTCAGCGAACGAGGCAGGCAGGAGCCCAGGAATGAATACCGAGCGCAGGCGCTGGATCGCCCTCGCCGTGGTGATGACGGCGAGTTTCATGGATCTGGTCGACGCGACCATCGTCAACATCGCCGTCCCCAGCATCCAGCGCGACACCGGCGCCGGCTTCAGCGCGGTGCAGTGGATCACCGCCGGTTACGCCCTGGCGTTCGCGGTCGGCCTGATCACCGGCGGGCGGCTGGGCGACATCTACGGCCGCAAGCGGGTGTTCCTCCTCGGCACCGCGGGCTTCACGGTGGCGTCGCTGCTGTGCGGGCTGGCCGCCAACCCCGAGATGCTGGTGGCGACCCGCATGCTGCAGGGTGTGACGGCCGCGCTGATGGTGCCCCAGGTGCTGTCGATCATCCACGCGACCTTCTCCGGTGAGGAACGCGGCAAGGTCTTCGGCATGTTCGGCGCGATCATCGGGCTGGCGGCCGTCACGGGCCCGCTGCTCGGCGCGCTGCTGACGCAGTGGAACATCCTCGGGCTGGAGTGGCGGCCGATCTTCCTGATCAACCTGCCCTTCGGGATCGCCGGACTGCTCCTCGGCCGCCGCTTCATCGACGAGTCGAAGGCCCCGCAGGCGCTCCGGCTCGACCTGGTCGGCGTGGCCCTGGCCACCGCGGGACTGCTGCTGCTGATGTACCCGCTGGTCCAGGGCCGGGAGAACGGCTGGCCGCTGTGGGGGTACGCGATGATGGCCGGCGGGCTCGCCGTCCTCGCGGTGTTCGTCCGCTACGAGCGGGCCAAGGCCGCCAGGGACGGTTCGCCGCTGGTCGAACTGGTCCTGTTCCGGGCACGCAGCTTCGCCGCGGGCATCGGCGTCCAGCTCGTCTTCGGCGCCGCGTGCGGCATCTTCTTCCTGGTCTGGACGCTGTACATGCAGATCGCCCTCGGCTGGTCCCCGCTGCACGCCGGGCTCACCGGACTGCCGTTCACCGTCGCGTGCTCGGCCTCGGCCGGTATGTCGGTCCAGCTGCTGGTGCCGCGCTTCGGCCGCCTGGTGCTCCAGGCCGGGGCGCTGGTCACCGCCGTCGGCGCCCTGCTCTACATCGGGACGGCCGCCCGGTACGGACACTCCGTCCACTCCTGGCAGATGGCCCTGCCGCTGGTCGTGATGGGCCTGGGCATGGGCATGATCTTCTCGCCGCTGACGGACGCGGTGCTGTCCGACGTACCGCAGGAGCACGCGGGCTCGGCCTCCGGCCTGATCAACACCACCAACCAGCTGGGCAACGCCTTCGGCCTCGCACTGGTCTCGCTCGCCTTCACCGGCTCGACCCCGGTGCGCGCGTTCGAGCACGCGATGCTCTGGATGGTCGGCGCGCTCGTCGTGGTCGCCGTCCTCATGACGGCCCTCCCCCGCCGCGCCGCCCGCGCGGCCGAAGCCGCCGCGCCCGCGGACGAGGCCGCCAAGGCGCCCGCCCTGGCGGGCTGACACCCGCAGCCGACCGGGCCCGCCGTGGCCGGGAGACCCTCCCGGCCACGGCGGTTCGCGTGGGCACCGCCGGGCGGCCCGAGGCCGCTCCTGCCGCGTGCGGGCGTCAGCCCCGGAGGATCTCCCGGAGCCGCTTCGCCTCCTTCGCCACCCGCGCGGGCCGGGCCAGCGCCGCCAAGGCGTCGATCTCGGGTACGTCGGCGCGTATGCGGGCGGTCGCGGCGCATTCCGCGCCCAGCGCCAGCAGATCCGGCAGTCCCCTGCGGCCGGGGTCCGCGGCGACGGCGCCGGTCAGGGCGCGGACGACGTCCCACACCTGTGCGCAGGCCCCGGCGCGGGCGGCGTCGCCGAGCGCGGCCACGAAGCGGTTGGGCCGGGCGATGCCCTCCTGCCACAGCGCGGCGAGGGCGGCGCCGAGCGCGGGCGCGTCCAGGCGGCCGCGCGCGGCCAGCGTGAGCAGCGCGTCGACGGCCGCGGTGCGGCTCTCCCCGCCCGCCGCCGTCAGGACGCAGCCGAGGGCGAGGTGCACCACCGGGCCGGGGGCGCCACTCGCTTCCGCGAGCAGCGGCAGCACGCGGTCGGCGTCGTTCGGCGCGCCGGTGCCGGCCTGGCGGAGGAGCCGGGGCAGCGCGTGGGCGGCGATCAGCTCCGGGTGGTGGGGGACGATACCGGGCCACGCGCCGATCAGGTCGTCCGAACCCGGGTCCGTCCGGGGCCACAGGTACGGGTCGGGCCGCAGCGGGTCGGGGGTCTGCGCCAGGACGAAGGCGAGCGTGCCCGCCCGCGGGGGGACGGCCGTGGTCATGAGGGGCGCGACACGGGGCACGCTGACCTCCTGGCCCCAGCCCTGCGGTATCTCGGGGCTCCCCAGCGGCTGGGTGTGGAATCCGGTGAGGACCGGCAGGACGACGCGTGCCCTCTTCCGTCCAGCCACGACCCGTACCCGTGCGGTCAGCTCGGCGCGCGCCGCGGCGGGAATCCTCAGCAGGGACTGTTCGAGGTCGTCCGGCCAGGGCCGCACGGAGTCGGCCCGGTAGCGGTCCAGCCGCCGGGCGAGCACCTCCGGGTCGATCGAGCCGTCCGGCGCCGTGGGTGTGGCGAGCAGGAACGGCGCCCGGCGGGAGGGCAGTCGGCCGGCGATCTCGTGGATGCGCCGGACCGGTACGTGGTTCACGCTCGTGAAACGTTCACGGATCAGGTGGCGGTGTGCCTCGTGCGCGGCTCTCGCGGGGCGCCCGGCGAGGACGTCCATGAGGCAGGCCAGGGCCACGCTCACGACCGTCGCCGACCAGCCGGTGACCCCCGTCCGGGCGGGGCGCCGGGCGGCGAGCGGCGCGAAGGCGGCCGCGACCGCGGGCGCGTCGGCGTGGTGCAGGGCCACCGCGCCTTCCAGCACCCGCTCCAGCTCCATCGGTTCGACGCGGCGCGCGGCGAGGAGTGCCGCGTACCGCTCGGCGAGTTCGGCCGGTGAGGCGACCGCCGGGGGCAGTCTGCGGACGGGCACGCCGGGGAGCCGCGGGGGCTCCGCCTCGGCGGCCCGCTGCTCCCCCAGCAGGCGCGCGGCGTCCCCCCGCAGGGCCGCGTCGAGCGACCCGGCGGCTTCCCGCAGTTGCTCGCGCACCTCGGGGCCGGCGAGCGCGAGCCGGCGGGCGGCGAGGCCGAGCGCCCGTTCCTGGACGGACGCGGCGGGGTGGCCGAACGCGAGCGCCGCGGTGGCGACGAGCCCGGGGGCCCGCGCCGGATCCCGGCGTACGGCCTTGTCCATCCAGCCGAGCTGGGTCGTGGCGAGGGCGGTCTCGGGCCGGGTGAGGACGGCCGCGCACAGCTCGGCGAAGTCCGCGGGCTCCAGGCGGCCCGCGGCGTCCAGGTCCTTGAGGAGTTTCTGGGCCGTCCTGGCGACGGTTCCGGCGCCGTCGGCGGCGAGGCGGACGTACATGCCGGCGCGGGCGGCCGTCTCGTCCGGGGTCGGGGCGATCCGGTCGTGCAGCGCCGTGAAGCCGCGCAGCGTGCCCGGCCGGTCGCCGCGCAGCAGCTTCGCCAGGCACAGGTCGAGCAGTTCGTCCCGGTCGAGGACGCCTTCCGCGGCGAGCGCCGCCAGCGCCGTGGGCCAGTCGTTGTCGGCGCCGAAGTGCACCGCGTAGCGGTCGGCGAACTCGGCTCCGACGCCCTCCACTTCGAAGAGCCGCGGGAGGAACTCGCGCAGCCGCGGTTCGGCGCGCAGCCAGGACAGCAGCGTCCTGGGGCGCGGCTCCGGCTCCGGCTGGAACTGGACCGCGGGCCGTTCCCACGTCTGGTGGTGGCGTCCGTAGCGCATCAGACTGCCCTCGGAGACCCAGCCGCGGATGAAGCCGTCCGTCGCGGGCAGCCGCGTGCCCGACCGTACGGCCAGACCGTAGGTGACCAGCCAGGGCGCCAGGCCCTGATCGGTCGGCAGCCATGCGGCCAGCCGGAGGGCGAGGTCGCGCTGCCACGCGGGATCGCGGTGGTCGAGCAGCAGCAGGTCGAGGATGTCCCGGGCGTCCACGCTCCGCGCGCCGCCGCCGGGGAGCGGCCAGCTCGTGGTGAACAACCGGCGCTGCGTCAGCCAGCCGAAGGCCTGGTGCGGGGTGGCCGAGCACAGGATCCCGGCGACGTACGTCGCGGCCACCTGGTCGTAGGCCTCGACGTATTTCCCGGCCTCGGACATGTCGCGCCGCAGCCGGATGCGCAGCGCCTTGACGTGGGGCTGCAGTTGCCGCAGCCGGGACACCGGGAAGGGCGCGAGGCGCGCGACGACCCGCTGCGGCACCTGGCCCGCGATGAGGGCGCGCAGTTCGTCCCACTCGACCGCGGGGCCCTTTACTTCGGGGCCCTCCGCCGCGGGGCCCTTCGCCGCCCCGGCAGGTGCCGCCGTGGCTGTCGTACGCGTCGTGCCCGTCGTCACCGCCATAGCCGTCGTAGCCGTCATAGCCCCCGTACCGTCCACCGTCGTCATGCCCCTGCCCCTGCCCGTACCGTGCCGCCGGCCGACTCCCGCCCCCGGAGCGCGAGCTGCACTCCCAGGACGTGCTTGCAGGGGCCCCGCCCGCCCCCGTACCGGGCCCACCACTCGCAGGTGCAGGACCAGCCCGCCCGGGTGCGGCGGACGTGCTGCCGCCCGTCGTCGACCGCCGCCGATCCCTCGGCCCCGTCCCATGCCGTGAGGCGTACACGGCCCTCGGCGACGAGGGCGCGGGCGCCGCCCAGACGCGGGTTGCAGCGTGCCACCGCCTCGGCGTCGAAGGGCAGTTCGCGGTGGAAGTACCCGGCCTCCGCCGGGCAGTACCCGATCCGTCCCGCTCCGGCGAGCACGGCCAGCGCCGCCCGCACCCGTTCCTCGGTGAGCCCGCACCGCCGCGCCAGCTCCCGTACGTCGATCCGGGCCTGCCAGGCCAGGCACTCGCCGACCGCGACGGCGTCCCGCTCCTCCTCCGCCGGGAGCATCCCCTGGAGGTTCGCCCCTTCGCCGGAGAAGCCGCGGGCGGTGTCCGGCGAGAGCACCAGCAGCAGCCGCATCCCCGGCAGTTCGACCTCCCAGGCCCCGGCCTGCGGCTCCCCGCCGGGCGCGGGCGGCGGACCGTACAGCGTCAGCGCCCGCGCGAAGCGCAGCACCCGCGTGAGCGCGCCCAGCCGCTCCGGTCCGGGCAGGCACACCGCTCCGGGGACCGGCCGGGACGTCAGCCGCAGCGCGCCGCCCGCGGCCACCGCCCACTGCGCCGGGCCGGACCCTCCGCGCGGCAGCGACCGCAGGAAGCGCACCGCGGCCGCGGCGGGGACGCGCGCCCGCTCGTCGAATCCGGCCAGGACCGCCTGGACCTCGCCGAATCCGCGGACCCACCGCTCCGGCAGCGCCACCTTGCGCTCGACGACCGGCTCCCGGCTCGCCGCGGCGCGCACCTCCAGCTCCTCCGGCCCGACCCGCAGGTGCAGCGCCTCCCCCGGCCGGACCGCCGACAGCGCGTCCCGCAGCGGCAGATTGACGTCCACATTGGTCGTCCCGTACCCGGTCACCCCGTCGAGGCCGTCCGCCAGCACCTCCAGCTGCGCGTAGACGCCCCCGCACGCCGAGAAGGACTCGAACCGCAGCCGGTTCCCGTGCCCGGTCACCACCGGGTCCAGCAGCCCCGACCGGCGCCGCCGGTAGTCGGCGGCGGCGACGTCCGCGACGGCCAGCAGCGCCGCGGCGGCCTCCTGCGGATAGCGCAGGGCCCCGGCGAAGAACCGCGCCTCCCCCGACCACCCGTCCGGGGTCACGGCGCCGGACGTGGCCAGCCGCAACTCCCCCTCGGAGGAGAGCGTCGAGGCCCCGCGGTAGGCGTATGTCTGCGTCAAGGTCGGCATGTGGCAGAAGGTATCGGCCTGCTCTGACAACCCGGTCTGACGGCCGGGAGCACCACCGTCGCCGGGGTCCGCCGCGCGGGCCTCACACCGCGCGCAGCTCCTTCTCCTCGGCCGCCCGCGGGACCTGACGCTCCTTCCGCCCGGCGCGCGGCAGGGCCGCGAGCAGGACCGCCGCTCCGAGGAGGGCGACGGCCGCGATCCAGCCCGCCCCCACGTGCAGGGCGTGGACGAACGCACGGTCGGCGGCCCGCGCGATGTCCGGCCGGTGCGCGACGGCGGCGACGTGCCGGGCCTGTTCGGGGGAGACGCGCGCCTGCTCCCGCACCGCGCCCGGCGCGCCCTTCAGCGAGGGCTCGATCGCACGCCGGTACACCAGCGACATGATCGTGCCGCCGACCGCGATGCCGAGCACGCCGCCGGTCTGCCGCACGGTGTTGGTGACGGCCGACCCCGCCCCGGCCCGGTCCAGCGGCAGGTCGCCGATCAGCGCGGCCGTGACCGGGCCGATCACCGTGCCGACCGAGAGGCCCTGGACCAGCAGCAGGATCTCGATCCACACCGGTGGCGTGTGCAGTCCGAGGAAGCCGTACCCGCCCATCGACAGCGCGGCCACGGCCAGCGCGGGCACCGCGACGGCCCGCAGCGACAGGCGGCGGACCAGGCGGGTGCCCAGGGGCGCGCCCGCGAGCGCGCCGACGGCCGTCGGGACATTGGCCAGACCCGCCCGCATCGGTGAGTACCCGAGCGCGCCCTGGAGGTAGAACGCGTTGAAGAAGGTGACGGCGGCAACGCCGAAGAGCAGCAGGCCGAGGGCGGCGTTCCCGCCGCCGAACGCGCGTTGCGCGAGCAGCCGCGGGTCGAAGCCGGGTGCCTTCGCCCGCAGTTCGACGACGACGAAGACGGCCAGCAGGAGCAGACCGGCGGCGATCGGCGCCCAGACGTCGGTCCGCCCCCACGCGGCCACCTGCCCCGCCCGGATCAGCCCGTAGGCCAGGGCCACCAGGGCGCTGACCGACAGCAGCATTCCGGCCGGATCCAGCGGACGCCGCGCCGGGCTGCGGAAATTCGGCACCAGCACGGCGAGCCCGGCCAGGGCCAGCGCCGCGACGGGGACGTTGATCAGGAACACCGAGCCCCACCAGAAATGGTCGAGCAGGAATCCCGCCAGTACCGGACCGGCAGCCATTCCGACACCGGCCGACGTCGAGAAAATGCCGATCGCGGCGGCCCGCGCGGGCCCGGTGAAGGTCCACATGAGAATGGCCAGGTTGGCGGGCGTGACGAGTGCGCTGCCCACCCCCATGGCCGCTCGCGCGGCGATCAGCTGCCCCGCGTCGCCCGCGTACGCCGCCCACAGCGACGCCCCGGCGAAGACCACCAGCCCGGCCGCGAACACGGTCCGGTGCCCGAAGCGGTCGCCCAGCGCGCCCGCGGTGAACATCAGCGTGGCGAAGGCCAGGGTGTACGACCCCGTCGCCCACTGCAGCTGACCGGGGTCGGCCCCGAGTCCGCGATCCGGGTCGGCGAGGGTTTCCAGGGCCGTGCTCAGCACGGTGTTGTCCAGCCAGATCAGCAGGGAACAGAGCATGAGAACGGCGAGAACCAACTGCTGCCTGAATTTCGGCAACGAGACGGGAACAGTCATGAACACCTTCGGGTATCGGCGGGCGAGCACCAGGGAGAACGGACCATAAACAAAGCCCATGGCACTGTCAACCAGGGTTTTTCCCGTCAATGTCCTTGCACCCGAACGGATTTCATGCCCTCCGGTGGATGTGCGGACCGAGGAATTCTGTGCCCTCCCCGGATTTGCGATTCCGCGGATTTCATGCCTTCCGCGGAGTTGCGGCCGAGCCGGTTTCCTGCCCTCGGCTGTCCGGTCCCGTCCGCCGGACGGGCGGATGAGGCAACTGCCGCCCACGCGGCGCTCCGGCCGGAACAAGGCGTTCGACTCCGGTGAAGTCCGGCGCGTGGCTGCCGTCCGGGCTCGGGTACAACGTCAACGCCTACGTCGGCTTCACCCCGCCCTCCGCCCTCCGGGGCGGACGGTGCTGGCTACCGCGCGGTCTCGTAGGCGGCGACGTTCCGGGAGACCGCGGTGAGCAGCGGCTGCAGACGGTCGACGAGCTGCTGGTAGTCGCTCGTCCGGCCGTCCGACCACTGGGCCGTCCCGATCACCATGGCCCGCACCTGGCCGGTGAAGGCCTGCACCATGCCGCTGTCGGCGGGCAGGGTGGGCAGGCCCGACCCGGGCGGCGGGACCTGGGCGGCCACCTCGTAGTCGTCGACGGCCAACGTCAGTTCGGTCACCATTTTCAGCATGTCCTGCGGCTCGTTCATCGTGAACACCGCCAGGTTGAACTGGTCGTCGTGCGCGTCCTTGTAGAGGGCGACCTCCTCGCCGACGCAGCCCGCGCTCGCGTCGATCATGGCGATCAGCCGGGGTCCGACCGAGTCGGGTGCGGTGCAGGACGGCATCGTGACCATGGCCACCCTGGTGAACGTGTCGGCGCCGCCCGCGACCTGTTCCGGGAACGCTTCCGCCAGCGGGACCATCGCCCGTACCGCGGCGGGGTTCACGGTGGAGGCCGCGGGGCTCGGCGCGGACGCACGCGCGGTGGGCGCGGTCGCCGCGACGGCCGTGTGGGGCGAGGGGCCGGCCGGCCTCAGCACGAGGACGGCCGCGACCACCGCCGCCACCGCCGAGGCCCCGGCGACCCACGGCAGCGTCCGCTTCCGCCTCCGCGCGGGGGCCGCACCGGGCACGGGGGCGGTGGCGGTCTCCCTGGCGAAGCGCAGGACGAAGTCGTTCCACTCGTCGTCGCTTATGTGACGGTGACCTGCGGGCATGTCGTCGTTCGTCGGCACGGGGGAACGGTAGTGGCCATCACCTCCGGGCGCTTGCGGCACGAGGTCACAGCATGATCACTTTCCGGCCGAACGTGTTTGCAGGAGCACCGGCATCCCCAGCCCCACCACCCGTACACCGAGGGCAGCACCGGCCACCCCTCCCACCACGCCGCCGCCGAGGCCGAACCGTCGTGCACCGCGTCGTCCTGACCGCGGCGCGCATCCCGGGGTGTTCCACCGCTGTTCCCGCCGCCTGCGCCCGCTGTTCACCACGGGTCCGATCCGGTATTCACCCGCCGCTGGCACGTTCCGCTCGTGACTCCTTCCTCTCCCGGCCCCGTGACCCGCCGCGCCACGCTCAAGGGCGCGGCCGTCACGGCAGGCGCGCTGGCCTTCACCTTCTCCGCCCGTTCCTTCGACGCCGAGGCGGCCGCCGCGCCCGCCCACAGGGGCGTGTTCGGCTACGGCGTCGCCAGCGGTGACCCGACCGGCACCGCGGTCGTCATCTGGACCCGGGTGACCCCGCCGCGCCGGGGCCCGAAGGACCCGGTGGCGACCCCGGGCAGCGGCCTCGGCGCCCGCACGCACGTGACCTGGGAGGTGGCGCGCGACCGCCACTTCACCCGGGTCGTCCGGCGCGGCGACCACCTCACCCACCCGGACAGCGACCACACCGTCAAGGTCGACGTCGAGGGGCTGAAGCCGTACACCCGGTACTTCTACCGCTTCAGGGCCGCGGGCGAGACCAGCCCCGTCGGGCGCACCCGGACCGCCCCGGACGTCCCCGGCCGGTCCCACGCCCTCCGCTTCGCCCTGGTCACCTGCTCCAACTACACCGGCGGGTACTTCACGGCCTACCGGCAGATCGCCACCCGCGACGACCTGGACTTCGTCCTGCATGTGGGCGACTACATCTACGAATATCCCAACGGCCCGGTCTCGGACGCCTCCGACCCGGACGGCCGCTACGGCCCCGCCGAGCTCGTCGGCATCCGCGACGCCGAGCCCGCCAACACCCTGCTGACGCTGCGGGACTACCGGCTGCGCCACGCCATCCACAAGGCCGACCCCGACGCCCAGGCCGCGCACAACGCCCACCCGTGGATCACGATCTTCGACGACCACGAGGTGGCCAACAACGCCTGGGACACGGGCGCCGAGAACCAGGACGCGGGCACGACCGCCGCGCAGTTCCAGCAGCGCCGTGAGGCGGCGTACCAGGCGTACCTGGAGTGGATGCCGTTCCGTCTGCCCGACCAGAGCCGGCGGGTGCCGCACCGGGGAATCCGCTTCTTCCGCCGCTTCACCTTCGGCACGCTCGGCTCCCTCTCCATCCTGGAGACCCGCCAGAACCGCAGCCGCCAGGTCGAATTCCCGGGCTTCACCGGCCAGGGCGGCGGCTTCATCCCGACCGCGCTGCCCGGTCTCACCGACCGGTCCGACGCGGCGCTGGCCGACCCCGCCCGGCACCTTCCCGAGCCGGAGCAGCTCGCGTGGCTCAAGGCGGGCCTCAGGTCCGACGACGGCTGGCACCTGATCGGCAACCAGGTCGTGCAGACGCCGGTCCGCTTCCCCGCCGCCGCCCTGGCACCCGCCGCGATCAAGAGCAACGGCGGCCCGCTGCCGGACACCGCGCTGCTGGTCAACTCCGACCAGTGGGACGGCTACCAGGCCGACCAGGCCGCGGTCACGGCCGCCTACGCCGCCTCGCCGGGCGACGTCGTCGTCCTCACCGGCGACATCCACTCCTCGTGGGCGACGGAGATCCCCGCCACCGCCGGGGCCACGGCGCCGGGCACGACCGGCTACACCCCGGCCGCCGTCGAGTTCGTCACGCCGTCCGTGACCTCGGACGGCTTCTACGAGCAGGTCGCCCCGCAGCTCCAGGCCCGCAACCCCGCGGTCACCCCCGAGGAGGTCGTGGCCACCGTCGAGCAGCTCATCGCCTCCTCACGCCAGGTCAACCCGTGGGTGCGCTACCTCGACGGGGTCGGCCACGGCTTCACCGTGCTGGACGTGACGAAGGAGCGGGTCCAGGCGGACTTCTACCTCACCCCGACCCCGACCGGCGCGCAGCCGGACCCCCGGGTCGTCCCGACCGCCGTCCCGGTCTACCGCACCAGCTGGCTCACGGTGAAGGGCACCAGCACCCTGTCCCCGGCGAGCACCCCGGTCGGCCCCCGCGCGGACAACCCCGCGTAGCACCGCCCCCCGGTGCGGGCCCGCGTTCGGGGCCCGCACCGGGCCGCGCCGGGGCCGTGCCCGGCGCCGCCCCGGGTACCGGCCGACGGTCGGGCCGGTCGCCTCGACGAGCGCCTCACCGCTCCGCCGGCCCGCCGGTCGCGAACGGCGAAGAGCGAACGGCGAACGGCGGCAAGGATCTTGACAACGTTGTAAAAGCCGGAGGAGCATCACTTGCCGGTCCGATGACAACGTTGTCCGTCTCGGCGGGCGCCCCACCACCCTCCGGGGCGCCTCTCCTCCCCCGTACGTCCGAAGGGCAGGAAAGTGTCAGCCAGATCCTCCTCCTCCGATTCCTCCCG
>NZ_JBSGHL010000059.1:0-53766 GCF_053604375.1 Streptomyces sp. NPDC004031
GGCCAACATCCGCGCCCGCATCACCGCCAAGGGCATCCCCGACCAGGCCATGACCGAGGTCGAGAAATCCGTGCCCGTCGCCCAGAAACTCGCCAGGGAAGGCCCGGCCGGGGTCGAGCAGGAGATCGTCAAGGAGACCGGCGACCTCAAAGCCACCATCCTCGGCAAACTCACCACCTACCTGATCCCCACCGTCATCATCGCCGGCATCACCTGGATCCTCTCCCTCCTCAACCCCGCCTCCGCGTTCGTCCGCGCCGTCAAAGCCATCGTCGACATCGTCTCCTTCGTCATCAACCAGGGCGCCCAGGTCGTCGAGTTCGTGCAAGCCGTCCTCGACGCCGTCATCGCCATCGCGAACGGCGGCACCGCCGGCGTCCCCAAAATGGTCGAAACAGCCCTCGCCGCCGCCATCCCCACCCTCCTCGGCCTCCTCGCCTCCCTCCTCGGCATCGGCAACCTCGCATCCAAAGTCAAATCCGTCTTCCACGCCGTCGCCAGACCCGTCAACCGCGTCATCGACAAAATCGTCGGCTTCATCGCCAAGATCGGCAAGAAGATCTGGGCGAAGCTCAAGTCGAAGTTCGGCAAGAAGAAGAACGAGGGCAGGGGCAAGGGTGATGGAAAGGACGCACCGGCCTCAGGTGATCGGCCCGTCGTCCGGGTGCCGTTCGACATGGTCGGTGATTCCCATTCCCTCACCTTCACCCCCAAGGGGGGCGACGTCGATGTCGTCATGGCGTCCGTCAATCCCAGGGACCTTACGGAGAAGTTCAGTACGGCGCACGCCAGGATCGACTACTTCAGGCACTACATCGAATCCATTGAGGATCCGAAGGTGAAGGCGGGCTATGAGGCTCAGATACTTCCCTGGCTGGAGTCGTTCACTCGGGACAATGTGGCCACGTTCAGGAGCATCTACAAGGAATGGTATCCGGCGCGTGGGGAGCCGAACCGCCCGTCGGCTGCCACGGACAGAATCAGCCGGATGACCTCGCAGGCGGAGCAGGCTCTGCAGAATCTCAAGGAGTGGGCTGCGAAGACCGGTATACCTGACCTCGAGCCCGAGGCGATCAACAGAACGATCAATGTCAAGGGTGTAGAGATCTGGAAGGAGGAGTTCGACAGGAAGAAGCAGCTCATCGAGTCGGTTGTCGGGGGCTTCCGGTACCGGGGAAATCCGATCCAGTATCGGGGCAGCATGGAGTCCGGCTGGCGTGGCCCGCAGAAGGGGAAGACCCATTACGATCCGAAGGACTTCGACGTTGATATGTACGTGATCGACCCCGAGGATTTTGAAAGAATTGCGGAACGTAAGGGGCTCGGGCAGCGGACGAAATGGATCAAGGGCGACGCTGTCTACGCGCCAGAACTTCTCAGGCTCAGTCTTCGAGTCGCACAGGCGCTGCAGGGCGCATTTCCGGAAGTCAAGGGGATCGGCGATTCCAAGGTGATCCTGCGCCGGAGCGAACCCGGGCAATGAACTGCTCCATCCCCATCGAGTGGGCTAGGATCATCGCGGATGACGGGTGCGCGCCTTGGAGGGTGTCGTGGTGAAAGTTCTTGAATTCTCGGTCCGGGCGAACGCGAGCGAGTCGTTCGGACGTGTGCGGAATGCGGTTGAGCAGGCGCTGAATCTCACCTTCGAAGAGGGAGAATTCGAGGACGTTCCTGCTCTGGTGGCGAACTCGCTCGGAATGCATATCGGACTCTTCAAGTGGGGCGAGTCCTACCTGTTGGAGAGCAGGATCGAGGACGTCAGATTCCTGGAGGCGGCCGAGAGGAAGCCGCTGGAAGTAGTGCGCGTCAGTGAGGCTTTCGCGGACATGCTCACTACCCTCGGACCCGTCCGATGGCGTGTCGCCACCGAGGCGGATCTGATCGAGGACCGGGCGTACGGAGACGAGCTCGATCGGCAGATCGCCGACGACGAAGGTGCGCCCCCCTGGGCCTGAGGGCTTTGCACCCTGGGCTCACGTCGTGAGCAGGTGCGCGTACTCGCCGAATTCGGAGGGGAGGGTCAGGCGGCCGAGCTTCTGGTATTCGCGCTGCACCGCGTGGATGAGCATCGGCATCGTCAGGGGGGTGCCGGCTTCTGCCGCGAGGTAGGCGGCGGTCACGGCGACGGAGCGGATGTTGCCGCCGGCCAGCTCGAAGGATTCGGCGCAGAAGGCGAGGTCGAGGGGGGACGACGGGGGGAGGACGGGGTGGAGGGCGCGGTGCCAGAGGAGGTGGCGTTGGTCCGCGTCGGGGAGGGGGAAGTCGACGACGAGGTCGAGGCGGCGGGTGAAGGCGTCGTCGAGGTTGGCGCGCAGGTTCGTCGCGAGGATGGCCAGGCCGTCGAAGGTCTCCATCCGCTGGAGCAGGTACGCGCTCTCGACGTTGGCGTAGCGGTCGTGCGCGTCCTTGACCTCCGAGCGTTTGCCGAAGATCGCGTCGGCCTCGTCGAAGAGGAGGACGCCGTTGACGCCCGCGGCTTCGCTGAAGATGCGTTCGAGGTTCTTCTCGGTCTCGCCGATGTACTTGTCGATGACGGTCGCCAGGTCGACCGTGTAGAGGTCGAGCCCCAGGTCCTTCGCGACGACCTCCGCGGACATCGTCTTGCCCGTGCCGGAGTCACCGGCGAACAGGGCGGTGACACCGCGGCCGCGCCCGCCGCCCGGCCGCATGCCCCACGCGCCGAGGACGAGGTCGCGGTGCCGTGCGCGGGCGGCCAGTTCGTGGAGCTGGGCGAGGGGGTCGGCGGGCAGGACGAGGTCGTCCCAGCCCACGGCGGGTTCGATGCGCCGGGCCAGCCGGTCCAGGCCCGCCGCGTTCTGGGCGCGGGCCCCGGCCCGTACGTGGTCGGCGTCCAGCGGGCCGTCCGTGAGCAGCGCGGCCTGCGCGGTGGAGCGGGCGGCGCGGGTGATCTGGTCCGGGGTGAGGAGGAAGGGCGCGAGGGTGCGCCGTATGTCGAGGTCGTCCGGCACCGGGGCCTGGTAGGTGCGGGCCCACAGTGCGGCCCGGGTCGCCGGGTCCACCCGGGGGGCGTGCAGCAGCAGCGGAGGGCGCGCGGACCAGGCGGCGTCCCAGGGGGTGCGCCCGACCAGGACGGTGAGCGGCGCGGTGTCGGCCAGCAGTCGCAGCGCCTCCGTGTGCTCGGGCGTGAGCGCTTCGAGGGGCGCGCACACCAGGCCCGCGCCGGTGAGCCGCGCCTCGCGGGCCAGGGCGCGGACGGCTTCCGCGGGGTGCGGGTCCTGGGCCAGGCGGGTGAGGTCGACACCGAGGACGGGGTGGCCCGAGCGCGGCAGCGCCGCCGCGGCCAGCGCGGTTCCGGCGCCGCCCTGGTCCTCGCGCAGGTGGGCCAGCCGGACACCGTGGGTGAGGGCGCGGGCGAGGACGTCCGGGTCGCCGACGCCGGGGACGTCGTGCCAGGACGTGAGCAGGTCGGCGAGCCGCGGGTCGGGGGTGTCGTCCCCGAGCAGATGGCCCGCGACACGGTCGGGCACGCGCAACGACCGTCCCAGGAAAGGGCGTTCGGCCTCCTCGACGACCAGCAGCCCGCCCGCCCGCAGTGGCGCCTGCGGCGCGAGCCGGGCCCGCGCCCGTGGATCGGCGGCCGCCCTCCCGCACAGCCCGAGGGCGAGTCCGACGGTGGGGCGGCAGCGCGCGACATGGTCGTTGAGGTAGCCGTAGAACTGCTCGAAGCGGTCGTCCAGGTCGGGGACGAGCGCGATGAGCAGGATCTCGACGTCGAGCGGGGTGAGGCCGAAGGTGCGGGCGAGGTGCCGCAACCGGGACGTGTCGCGCCCGGTGTGCTCGGACGCGTCCGCCAGCGCCTCCGCCTCCGCGAGGCGTTCGGCGTCGGTGTGGTCGGGTCCGGCGAGCGAGCGGCCCTCGTCCAGCAGCCGCCGTACCGTCTCGTCGCTGAGGTAGAGCCCGCGGAAGGCGTCGTCCGGCTGCGGGTCCACCGCCTGCCGGGCGGTCACCGCGCGCCGCACCCGCTCCTCGACGAGCGCGGCCCGCGCGAGCAGGTGCCGCAGGCTGAGGTCGGCGGACCCGGCGCCGACGCCGTACGGCTCCGGCGTCACGTGTCCTCCGCCACACGGGACGTGATGCCCGACCGGCGGGGCTCGCGCGGCTCGCGGGGCGGCGCCGGGGGGACGTTCGGCCTGCTGCCGTAGACGGGGAGTTCGGCCCCGGACGGCATCCGGGCGGGCGGGTGCTCCGCTGACGCCCCGGGCGGCGGGACGCCCTCGGAGAAGCCGAGCCGCAGCCCGTCCTCGCCGACCGGCGGACCCGCCGCGTACACCGGCGACTCCGTCACGGGCACGCTGATCACCAGGTCGAGCGACGGCTTCAACTCGCCGCCGAGCGCGCTCCACACGTCCGCGAACGACCGGTCCTCCGGCGGCGGCAGGGCGACGCTCATCGGTACGGAGATGCCGAGTTCGGACAGCGTGCCGCTGAACCGCTCGGGCGACAGCGCCTCGTAGCGCAGCAGGCACAGCAACAGCGAGGACAGCAGCCGGTGTTCGTCCTCCGGGCGGCGCGTCCAGGCGGTGATCAGGTACGACAGCTTGAAGTAGCGCGGCGGGCGGCGCCGGGCCGTGACGGTGCCGTGCTCGTCGTACTCGTTGAGCAGGCCGCGCTCGCGCCGCCGCATGTCCTCGCGGATGTCGTACAGGTAGAGGTTGACGGTGGGGGCGTTGACCTTGGCCGCCCAGTCCCGGGTGGGCGCGTCGAAGACGACCGCGACCTGGCCGCCCGCGAGCGGGTCCGCGCGGAAGAGGGCGCGCAGGGCCTCGTCGACCTCATGGATCATGGGCGTGCCTCCTGCCGTGCCGGCTCGTACGGACGGGGTTCAGCTGCGGGCCGCGAAGTCCGGTGGCTGCACGGTCTGTTGCACGACCAGCACCGGCTGCGGCACCGGCGGGTCGTAACCGGCCGGCGTGGCCGTCACGTCCCGCGAGCCCAGCAGGTCGCGCGGCAGGACCACCACCTGCGCGGCGAACGTGCCGTCCGGCGCGACGAGCGCCGGATCGGTCCGGGCGGTGATCCCGCGGCTCCACGCCAGCGGCACGGCCGTGCCGGGCGGGAAGTCCGTGCCGCGCACCACGACCACGTCGCCGGGCCGGACGACCGACGGGCTGACCGTCAGCTTCGGCTGGAGGACGCGGATCGGCGCGGTCGCGGTGTTGTCCGCCGTCCGCGGGTCGGCGGGCGAGCCGTGCACGCTCACCCGCACCGTGCCCGTGAGCGGCACGTGGAAGACGCCCTGCTGGAGCAGCGTGACCCGGCCGCCGGGCGGGATCGTGCACGGCTTCGCGGGCGTGCACGCCGTCGGCGCCCCGACGCTGCTCCCGCCCGCGGCGGTCGCCGGCCACACCGACGACACGACCACGCCGGTCGCGGCGCGCGGCCCCGCGTTGCTGATCGTGACCTGCGCGACGGTACGCGCGCCCGTGTACGTCGGCGCGGGCCCGACGCCGATGCGGACGGTCAGGTCCGCCTGGTCGGGGATGGGCTTCGGCAGCACCGTGAACGTCGCCTGCGCGCTGCCGGTGTTGCCCGCGCTGTCGGTCGCCGTGCACGTGACGGTGGTCGAGCCGAGCGGGAAGAGCGACCCGGAGGCGGGCGTGCAGGTGACGGGCAGCGGGCCGTCCACGCCGTCCACGGCGGTCGCGGTGTAGCTGATGCGCGCGCCCTGGGAGCCCTGCGCCTCGACGGACCGGTTGTCGACGGTCACGACGGGGGCGGTGACGTCGCGGACGGCGATGCCGATGATCTCCTGGTAGTCGTTGGCGGGCTCCGGCAAGGGCGTCCCTGGCCCACCGGTGGTGCCGGTGGTGGTGCCCGTTGACGTGCCGGTCGACGTGCCGGTTGACGTGCCCGCGCTGGTCTCGGCGGTGGTGCCCGTGGTGGTTCCCGTCGTGGTGCCGGTGGTCGTGCCGGACGACGTCCCGGTCGTCGTACCCGTGGACGTACCCGTGGTGGTGCCGGTCGTGGTGCCGGACGAGGTCCCGGAGGTCGTGCCCGTCGTCGTCCCGGTCGTCGTCCCGGACGACGTACCCGCAGAGATCCCGGTCGTCGTCGTACCCGTGGACGTACCGGTGTCCGTGTCCGTGCCGCCCGTCGCGGCGGCGCAGCCCGTGACGCCGCCGAGCAGGCCCGCGCCCGCGCCCGCCACGAGGCCGTCCGGGCCGGCGATCAGGCCGGTGCCGAGTCCGGCCACCAGGCCCCGGCCGCAGGCCGCGTCGCCGCCGCCGCCCGCGCCCGCCGTGAGGCCCGTTCCGCCGGTGGTGCCGGCCGGGCTGTCCGCCGACGCGCGCTGCGGGGCCGCGGGTGTGCCCGTCACGCCGTCCGTGCCGGACGGCGGCGTACGGGCCGGGCTCGTACCGGATCTGCCCCGGACGGCTGCCGCGGTCACGACGTCCGGGGCCTGGCCGCCGGGCACCTTGCCGTCGAGCAGGAACTGCACGGCGCAGGTCAGTTCGGCGCCCTGCGGTGCGTCGGGGGCGACGGCGATCGTCTCGTCGAAGGACGCGGTCTCGCCGCTGGTGACCGTCCTGGTGGCGGGGTCGAGGCTGACGGTGAGGGCGGGGTCGCAGCCGACGGTCTGGTACGTGACGGTGGTGGGGAGGTTGACCAGGCCGTCGCTGATGGCCTGGGCGACGGCGTTCTCGTTCACGCCCGACATGAGCTTGCCGCCGGTGGCGTTCACGACCTTGGTGGCCTCGTCGGGGTCGTGGGTGCCCTCGTGGTTCTCGGGGGTGTCGCCGTCGCCGTCGAGGCCGTCGCCGAGGTCGGTCGTGATGTCGATGGCGAGGACGCGTACGCCCGCGTTCTTGAGGGCGCCGATGGTGGAGTCGAGCGAGTGGTCCACGCTGGGGTCGTGGCTGGAGGCGTCCCCGATGAGGACGACGATGGGGCTGGCCTCCGGGCGGAAGGTGATCCGCCCGTCCGCACCGTTGGCGATCTGCCAGAGCCCGTTGATCCAGTCCTCGGCGGGTCCGGGGCTGTCGTAGCCGCGCTCCGCGTCGAGGTCGTCGAACCACCCGCTCACATCGCTGACGTCCGAGGTCAGTCGGTGCTCCACGGTGAAGACCTTCGCGCCGTCCGTCACGTCGCCGTACGCGGTGAGCGCGAAGCGTGCGCCGGGCTGCTGGGCGAGGACGTTCGTGGCGACGGTCTGCATCGATCCGGCGACGTTGCTGATGCTGTCCTTCATGCTGCCGGTGTCGTCGATCATCAGCACGACGTCCGGCCGCGGCGGGATCGTCGGCGTCTGCACGGTCTTCGCCACGTGCGTGGACTCCCCGGGCGCGAGCGCCTGGTCCACCACCTGGGGCTGGACGGGCTGGTTGGCGGCCGCCGGGGACGTGGACGGGCCCGCGGCCAGGCCGGGGGCGGCTCCGGCGACGAGGACGAGCCCGGCGACCAGGGTGCCGAGCCGCAGCGCGCGGCTCGCGGACCGGCCGGGCCGCACCCCCGGGGCACCGGCACCGGCACCGGCACCGGTCCCGGCTTCGTGGCCGCCGACACCGCCGACGTGCTGACGCTTGCGCACCGAACCCCCCGTTCCCGGAAATCGCACCAGCCGACACCGTCGCGTGCGGGGGCCGGAAAGGGCAGCGCGGAGCGGGTCAAACCATCGGGTACGAAAGGGCTGCCTCATCGGACACCCGGTGCTCGGGCCCGCCGGACCACCGGCCGCCAACGCCTGGCGCGGCGCGTGGCGTTGACGCCTCTGACGTGGGCGTGTTATTCAACTGGGGCGCACCCTTTGGACTAGACCATCTAGGCAAAGGACCCCCACCCATGGCATACCTCCCGAAACTGCTCGCGGCCGTCAGCGCCGCGGGTGTGGCCGCGGCCGCCGGAGTGCTCGTGTCGCCCGCGGCCGTCGCGGCGACGTCCGGGCCGATCACCGGGCTCGGCGGCAAGTGTGTGGACGTCGCCGCCGCGTCGACCGCCAACGGCACGGCCGTGCAGCTCTACGACTGCAACGGCACCTCCGCGCAGAGCTGGACGACCGGCGGTTCCGACAGCACCGTGCGGGCCCTCGGCAAGTGCCTGGACGTCACGGGCGGTTCGACGGCCAGTGGCGCGAAGGTGCAGCTCTACGACTGCAACGGCACGGCGGCGCAGGCGTGGACGTACAGCGGTGGCCAGTTGGTCAACGGCGGCTCGGGCAAGTGCCTGGACGCCACGGACAAGTCCAGCGCCAACGGCAACCGGCTGCAGATCTGGACGTGCACGGGCGCGTCCAACCAGCAGTGGACGGTGGGGGGTTCGACGTCCCCCGGCGGCGGGCTGAACACCGGCGTCGCGCCCGGCGGCAACTTCGACCTCGGGGTGTGGGAGCTCCAGGAGCCGGTCGGCTCGCCCGGCTCGCCGACGACGATCTCCTCCTCCCGCCTCCAGGGCGCGGGCGGCTACCAGGACACGTACTTCTTCACCGACGGCTCCGACGGTGCGATGACCTTCTGGGCGCCGGAGAAGGGCGTCACCACGCCCAACTCCAACTACGCGCGCTCCGAGCTGCGCGAGATGAACCGCAGCGGCAGCGCCGCCGACTGGTCGCTCGCCGGGTCGCACCGGATGGACGCGACGCTGCGCGTGGTGTCGGTGACGTCCAACGTGTGCGTCGGGCAGATCCACCTGGGGTCGGGCGGCACCTCCACCAAGCCGCTCATCGAGCTGTACTACCACTCCAACGGCGACATCGTCGCGGGCGTGGAGAACTCCCCGGACGGCGGCCAGACGACGCACACGGTCGGCCATGTCGCCGTCGGGACGAAGTGGAGCTACACGATCGCCGTCTCGGGCGGCAACACGATCGACCTGACGGTCAACGGGAGCGTCACGCACTACCCGATCCCGTCGTCGTTCAACGCCTACAAGCAGTACTTCAAGGCGGGTTCGTACAACCAGTCCTCCTCGGACAGCACGACCAACGGCGCGCGCGTCGCCTTCTACGCGCTCACCGTCGCCCACAGCTGACGGGGACCGGCGGGCCGGGGCCGGAGGGGACAACGGCCCCGGCCCGCCGGGTGGTTCAGCCGCGCCGCGCGGCAGGCGTGGCGCTGCCGAAGATGTCGACGGCGTGGTAGTACGTCCACGCCGTCGAGTCGCACGCGGACTTGGTCACACCGGAGTAGGCGGCGCAGACGCGCTTGAGGTCGGCGTAGAGCATGTTGTCCAGCCGGGCCTTGTTGGCGGTGAAGGTGCCCGCCTTCTTGTAGTTGCGGTAGCCGAAGTCGTGGCGGGCGCAGGAGAGTTTGAAGGGGAAGCCGAGCGGGTTGTCGGGGGAGTCGGAGCAGTAATCCGTCGACCAGTCGAAGCCGTACGCCGACCAGGCGGCCTGGTTGTTGCGGGCGGCGAGCCAGGCGTTGTAGCTCGCGGCGCTGGTCTGCGTCCAGCTGCTGAGCACCTGCGGCTTGTCGGCGGGGGCGGCGCCCGCGGGGGACGCGGCGGTCAGGACGGCGGGCAGGGCGAGGGACGCGGCGGCCAGCGGTAAGGCCAGACGGCGGGAGCGGCGCATGTGAACCTCCGGGCGGTGGTGGGGCACTGACGGGGTGTCCGGTTCTTCGCACGAGCCAACGAGTCAACGGGGTCGGAGTGACGTACGGGTCTACGCGCGAAGAGCCGCGCGGAAATGGTTCCCGTCATCTACGCGCCGGTAACCGCCCGGTGCGGGTGAACCCGAAGGAAAGTGACGTGCCGTCAGGAGCCGGTGCACGCGCCCGTGCGCGCCCGCCCGGCGCGGTGTGCGCCGGGCCTTCCGGAGGCGGGAGCGGCTACTGCTCCCGGTGGACCTTGTAGTTGGACGCCTGCGCGCGCGGGCGCAGCACCAGCAGATCCACGTTGACGTGCGAGGGGCGGGTGACGGCCCAGCAGACGGTGTCGGCGACGTCGTCCGCGGTCAGCGGCTCGGCGACGCCCGCGTACACGGCGTCGGCGCGGTCGGTGTCGCCGCGGAAGCGGGTGAGGGCGAACTCCTCGGTCCTGACCATGCCGGGCGCGATCTCGATGATCCGCACCGGGTGGCCGTTCAGCTCCAGCCGCAGCGTCTCGGCGATGACGTGCGCGCCGTGCTTGGCGGCCACGTAACCGCCGCCGCCCTCGTACGTCGCCAGGCCCGCGGTCGAGGACAGCACCACGATCGTGCCGTCACCGGAGGCGCTGAGGGCGGGCAGCAGGGCCTGCGTGACGTTCAGCACACCCAGGACGTTGACCTCGTACATCGCCCGCCAGTCGGCCGGGTCCGCGGTCGCGACCGGGTCGGTGCCGAGGGCGCCGCCCGCGTTGTTGACCAGGACGTGCACGGGGGGCAGCTCCGCCAGATCCGCCGCGAAGGCGTCGACCGCCGCCCGGTCCGTCACGTCCAGGGCGTGCACGGACACGCTGTGACCCGCGGCCCCCAGCTCCGCCGCGAGCGCGTCGAGGCGGTCGGTGCGGCGCGCGGTGAGCACCACGTGGAAACCGGCCCCGGCCAGCCTGCGGGCGGTGGCGGCACCGATTCCGCTGCTCGCGCCGGTGACCACTGCGGTACGGGTGCTCATGCTGCTGCCTCTCGGGGTGCGGGCGTCCTGCCCCGCAGCATATGCGGCGGCTCCGGCGGGCCCGGCCGCGCCCCGGGGGGTCAGCGCGCGGTGGACGCGGCCGCCTGCTCCGCGCACAGGGCCCGCAGCATGACCCGCTGGTCGAAGGCCAGCAGCCCCACCGTGGCGCCGCACATCCCGGCGGCGAGGGCCAGGTGCGCCCAGCCGGACGTCGCGTGCATGCCGACCGCGCCGAGCAGGACGTGCAGGCCGAGCCGCAGCGCGATCAGCCCGAGCGCGATCTTGCGGGTGCGCTTGCCCTTGAGCATCGCCTTGGCCATCTTCAGCCGCCCGCGCAGCACGGTGGAGGCCAGCACCAGGTTCACGGCCGCGCACGCGGCGATGACCATCCAGCCGTCCGGATGCGCCTTGAGGATGTCGAAGGACGCGCCCATGAGCCCCTCGAAGGCGAAGAACCACACCGGGACGGGCCGGAAGTCCGCGGCGCCCCCCGCCGCCCGCGCGGTTTCCACGGGAGCGGCGGCGTCGGCCGACGGGGCGTCAGAAGGGGTGTCCGTCGCGGGAAGTGCCTCGGTGATCGTCATGACACGAGCATCGCGGCCGGCGGGGTACCGGCGGCAGAGCCGTCCGTCCGGACCCGGCCATGACAGATGTCACGGCTACGGCGTGACGCGTGTGCTCCCCGGCTGCTGCGCCGCCTCCGCCGCCAGGGCGGTGTGCCGCAGCAGCAGCGCCGTGGTGACCGGGCCGACGCCGCCGGGCACGGGGGAGAGGGCCGCGGCCACATCCCGCACGGAGTCCGCGTCCACGTCGCCGGTCAGGCCGCCGTCCTCGGTGGGGTTGGTGCCGACGTCGACCACGACCGCGCCGGGCGCGAGGTGCTCGGCGGTGACGAGCCCGGGACGCCCGGCGGCGGCCACCACGACGTCCGCGCCGCGTGTGACCGCGGCCAGGTCGGCGGTCCTGGAGTGGCAGACGGTCACGGTCGCGTCGCGGTCCAGCAGCAGGTGGGCCAGCGGCTTGCCGACGACCGTGGAGCGGCCGACGACCGTGACCGTACGCCCCGCGAGCGCGAGCCCGTGCGCGTCCAGCAGCCGGACGACGGCCTCGGCGGTGGCCGGGGCGAAGGCGGGCAGTCCGGCGGCGAGCCGCCCCAGGCTCAGCGGGTTGGCGCCGTCCACGTCCTTGCCCGGCGCGATGGCCCCGGCCAGGTCGGCGGCGGACGCGCCGGGCGGCAGCGGCGTCTGGAGGATGATCCCGTGCACCGTCGCGTCGCCGCTCAGCGTCGCCAACTGCTCGCGGATCAGGTCCGGTTCGGTGTCCGGGGGCAGCGTGACGGTGTCGCAGACGATGCCCGCCTTCGCGGCGGCCCGGGTGATGGAGCGCACGTACCACGCGCTGCTCTCGTCCTCCGTCGCCACCACGACCACCAGCCGCGGCGCCGCCCCGCCCTCGCGTACCAGCCGCTCGGCGATCTCCCGCGCCTCCGCGCGGAACCCGGCCGCGCACTCGGCGCCGGTGAGGGATGCGGTGCTGTCGCTCATGGGCGGTACTCCTCGCTGGGCGGTACGTGGTGCGGGGCGGGCGGTACGCGGTGGGGGCTGCGGCGGTGCACGCCGCGGGGCCGGGGGTACGTGCCGCGGGGCGCGGCGGTACGTGGCGGGGGCCGACGGTACGTGCTGCGGGGCGGCCGTCAGGCCAGGGACGCGCGGACGGAGTCGGTCACCGCCGCGGCGCGGGCCGCGAGGTCGTCCACGTCCCCGACGGTCGCGGCCAGGGCGGCGCGGGTGTCGGGGTCCTTGATGCCGCCGAGGTTGATCTCGACGTTGACGCGGGCGGTGGTCGCGGCGGCGCGCGCGGCCTCCGCGGCGGCGGCGACGTCCGTGACGACGTTGCGGTTGCCGATCGGCAGCAGCTCCTCGGCGAGGGCGACGAGCCGGCGGACCACCGCGACGACCGCGCCCGGCGGCTCGGCCGCGCCCACGAGAGCCCGCGCGACGGCCGCCGAGCGCGCGGCCTTCTGCGCGTCGTCGCCGCGCGGCAGCGCGTACGCGTCCGTCACCGCCGTGAAGGCGGCGGCGTCGGCCGCGGCGAGGTCCAGCGCGGTCGTGCGCAGCTCGTCGCTCTCGGCGGTGATCCGCCCGATCGCCGCGGCGTGCGCGGCGTACTTCTCGCCGGTCGAGTAGCGGGCGACCATGGCCAGCAGCGCGGCGCCCTGCGCGGCGTGCAGCGCCGCGGCGGCGCCCCCGCCCGGGGCCGGTACGCGGGCGGCCAGCCGCTCCAGGTAGCCGCCGACCGTGTCGTCCTGGATCCGCGCCCCCCGGGCCGTCCCGTCCACCGTGCCGTCCTCCCCGCCGTCTCGCTGCCGCCTTCCGGCGGTACGTCCTCCGGTTTACGTCCGCAGCCTATCGCGCGTGCCGAAAGCGCTGGTGACACCGCATTGTCGGACCCCCGCGGCACAATCCGGGAAGGAGTATCCGGATACCGGGAGTGCGAACACCCGGACGAGCCGCGGCTTCGGGCGCGGACGCGAACACGGAGAGGAGAGTGCGGCACGGTGCGGAAAATCGTAGTGGCGATGTCGGTTTCGCTCGACGGTTTCATGGAGGGGCCGAACCGGGAGATCGACTGGCATCTCGTGGACGACGAGCTGCACGGGTACTTCAATGATCAGCTGCGTGACATGGGCGCATTTCTCGACGGGCGCGTCACGTACGAACTCATGGCCGAATACTGGCCGACCGCCGACGAGGATCCGCACGCCCCGGCCCCGGTCCGGGAATTCGCCCGGATCTGGCGGGAGATGCCCAAGATCGTGTATTCCCGCACGCTGCGTGAGGCGGCGTGGAACGCGACGGTGGCGCACGAGGTGGTGCCCGCCGAGATCGAGGCCCTCAAGGCGCGTCCGGGCGGCGATCTCGCGCTGGGCGGCGCGGAACTGGCCGCCGCGTTCGCCGCGCACGACCTGATCGACGAGTACCTGATCTACGTGCACCCGGTGCTGCTGGGCTCGGGCAAGCGGCTCTTCCCGGCCGCCGCCGACCGCACCCGGCTGCGGCTGACCGAGAGCCGGACGTTCGGGAACGGGGTGGTGCTGCTGCGCTATGCGCGCGACCGCGGCTGAGCGCCACGCCAGGTGCGAGGTTGACGGTGACTTCGCCGGAATTGCGCGGGGGATCTTTTCGAAAGCCTCACAACTGCCCCGCAGTGCCTCGCGGTGCCGCTGTTAGCGTTTTGTGGTCACCCGAGGCAGCACAGAAAACCATGGCAGGAAACAGACGATGGACTACTGCTACCAATGCCGCCGCAACCTCAACGGGGCGCTGGTATGCCCGGGTTGCGGCGCCTATGCGCCTGATATCGCACCGCCCGCGTCCGCCTACCGGGCGCCGCATTTCGCGGACGGGCCGATACCGGAATCCGAAACGGGTCCCGCGGCGTACACGACTCCGGCCAGGTCGGCGCTGTCCGCGATACGGACGGAGGCCCCGGTGACGGACGGCCCGCGGCCGCTTCCCGCGCCCGGACCTCCGGCAGCCGAGCCGCAGCCCGAGCCACTGCCCGGGGCGCTGCCCGCGGCGGGCGCGGGCGGCGGACGGGCGGCCCGGCGGCACGCGCAGGCCCGCTGGCGGCGGAACCGCCGCCGCGCGGTCGCGGCGACCGCGGTCGCGCTGGCGGGCGGCGGCCTGACCATCGCCGCGATGCCGACCGGCGGCGGCTCCGGCGGTACGACGAACGCCGCCGCGGCCCCCGACACCCCGGTCGGCGACGCCCTGCCCACCGTGACCTCGCCCGCCACCACCGCGCCGCCCGCTACCGCGGCCCCGTCCCGTACCGGCACCCCGGCGCCCCCGCACCCGGCGGCCACCTCGACGCCCGGCCACACCCGCTCCGTCCCGCTCGTGCCGCGCACGCGGGCCCCGCGGCAGGCGGCGGACGGCGCGCAGCAGTCGCAGCCTGCCCCGTCGGCGTCCGCGGCCCGGCCGGCTCCCACGAGCGCGGCCCCGCAGCCGACGGCGACCACGCCCGCGCCGACCGACTCCGCGACCCCGCCGCCCGCCACCTCGACGCCCCCGGCCGGGACCGACCCGACGACGCCGCCGCACGAGATCTGCGTCCTGGTCCTCTGCCTGTGAGCCGGCGGCCGGGCCGCGGATTGCGCGGTCCGGGTGGTGTGCGCGACACGCTGCGGTCATGTGGGCCACGCGTCTCGTACAAACGTTCGACCGTGTGGTTGAATCCCGGGCATGCACCACCACACCTTTCCCGCCGACCTCGTCCAGGCGCAGCGCGAGTGGTACGTCACCTATCGCCAACTCGCCGCATCCGCAGGCACTCGGACCACGGTGCTGCGCCGCCGCCTGGTGCGGCTGTCCGTGCTGGTGACCGCGCACCCGTTCTGGGCGACCGTGCCCGACTGCGGGCCCGCGGCCCGTATGCAGCTCAAGGCGCTCGCGTGGGACGCGGCGGAGGAGACACCGGGCACGGCGGCCGGCGCGGGCGGGCGGTGAGGAGACCCCGGAGACCTCCGGGACGCGGCCGGGACCGGCGACGGGACCGGCGACGGTCCGGACGGCCGGGCGCCGGACCGAACGACCGGACCTAGGGCCAGACCAGGCAGTAGAGCTGGTGGCCGGATTCCTGGCAGCGGCGGGCGAAGTCCTGCCATTCGTGCAGCATCTGGTAGATGACGAACGCGTCGCGCGGGCCGCGCCGGTCGGGGACCGTGGACCATATGAAGGCGGCGGCGCCGAGGGATTCCTCGTTGGCGTTGCGCAGCGGCTCCACGACGGAGGCGGGCAGCCGGACCACGGCGTAGTCGGGGTGCAGGACGACGAGTTCGAGCGGCGGGACCTTGTTCGGGGGTATGCCCTCGATGCCCGTGAGGACCATCGCGGCCATCGTCTCCGGCTTGACCTTGGTGTACATGCCCTGGCCGAGTTCGTCGCCGCCGAGCTCCTCGGGGCGCATGGAGATCGGCACGCGCGCCGCGGTCGCACCGTCGGGCGCGCCGAAGTACTTGTAGGTCACCCCCACTCGGCCACCCCTGCTCCTGCCCTCTGCGGTCGTTCGGCGTCCGCGCCCGCGCCGGTCTCGCTCGTCGCGCGGCTCGCGGTGTTGCTGTTGCTCGTGGTGTTCTGGATCGCGTGGTGCTGGACTGCTCGGCTCTGCTGCGTGTCGGTTCTGCGGATCCTGCGCGTTCTGCGGGCTCTGTGAATTCTGTGCGTTCCGCCGGTCCTGCGGGGCGCGACGGCGTTTTCCGGTCGGGCCGGCGTCCTCGGGGTCGGGTACGTGCTCTCCCGGCTCTTCGCCCGGACCGCCACCCCGTTGCTGCATTCCACTACCCGACCATCTGCCGCCCCAACCATGCAACCCGATCATCGTGTCAGATGCACGGTTGAGACGTTGTCGCGCAACGCCCGGCGTTTGAGACCATGTATCCGTGAGCTACCCGTACGAAGCACCAGTGTCCCAGGAACTGTTCGACCGCGCGGCGGCCGTGACCCCAGGAGGCGTGAACTCCCCGGTCCGCGCCTTCCGCGCCGTGGGCGGTACGCCCCGTTTCATGGTGTCCGGCAAGGGTCCGTACCTGACCGACGCCGACGGACGCGAGTACGTCGACCTCGTCTGCTCATGGGGCCCGATGATCCTCGGCCACGCCCACCCCGAGGTCGTCGCGGCCGTGCAGGACGCCGTGACGCGCGGCACGTCCTTCGGCACCCCGGGAGCGGGCGAGGTCGAGCTCGCCGAGGCGATGGTGGCCCGGGTCGAGCCGCTGGAGCAGGTGCGGCTGGTGTCGTCCGGCACCGAGGCGACCATGTCCGCGATCCGGCTCGCCCGCGGGTTCACGGGGCGCGCGAAGGTGGTGAAGTTCGCCGGGTGCTACCACGGTCACGTCGACGCGCTGCTGGCCGCCGCCGGTTCGGGCGTGGCGACCTTCGGACTGCCCGACACCCCCGGCGTGACCGGCGCGCAGACCGGCGACACGATCGTGCTCCCGTACAACGACCTGGACGCGGTACGGGCCGCCTTCGCCGCCCACCCCGGCCAGATCGCCTGCGTCATCACCGAGGCCTCGCCCGGCAACATGGGCGTCGTCCCGCCCCGCGACGGCTTCAACGCCGCCCTCAAGGAGCTGTGCGCCGCCGACGGCGCCCTCTACGTCTCCGACGAGGTCATGACGGGCTTCCGGGTCAGCGCCGCCGGCTGGTACGGCCTGGACGGCGTCCGCCCCGACCTCATGACCTTCGGCAAGGTCATGGGCGGCGGCTTTCCGGCGGCGGCCTTCGGCGGCCGCGCCGACGTCATGGCCCTGCTCGCCCCGGCCGGGCCCGTCTACCAGGCAGGCACCCTGTCCGGCAACCCGGTGGCCACCGCCGCCGGTCTCGCCCAGCTGCGGCTGCTGGACGACGCGGCCTACGCGCACCTCGACGCCGTCTCCGCGCAGATCCGCTCGCTGGTCACCGAGGCCCTGGCCAAGGAGGGGGTCGCGCACCGGATCCAGACGGCGGGCAGTATGTTCTCCGTCTTCTTCACGGACGACGACGTCCGTGACTTCGAGGCGGCCAAGCGCCAGGAGGCGTACCGCTTCACCCCGTTCTTCCACTCGATGCTGGCGCAGGGCGTCTACCTGCCCCCGTCCGCGTTCGAGTCCTGGTTCGTGTCCACCACGCACCACGAGCGGGCCGTGGAGCGCGTCGCCGCGGCACTGCCGGCCGCCGCACGAGCCGCAGCGGAGGCGCGCGCATGAGTTCCGGGACCGACGAGCTGACCGTGGTGCACCTGATGCGCCACGGCGAGGTCCACAACCCCGACGGGGTGCTGTACGGCCGCGCGCCGGGTTACCACCTCTCCGAGCTGGGCCGCAAGATGGCCGACCGGGTCGCCGAGCACCTCGCCGACCGCGACATCACCTACGTCGTCGCCTCGCCGCTGGAACGCGCGCAGGAGACGGCGACACCGGTCGCCGCGGCGCACGGCCTGGAGCTCGCCACCGACGACCGCCTCATCGAGGCGCAGAACATCTTCGAGGGCAAGACCTTCGGCATCGGCGACGGCGCGCTGCGCCGCCCCGCGAACTGGAAGTACCTGACCAACCCCTTCCGCCCCAGCTGGGGCGAGCCGTACGTCGACCAGGTCGTCCGGATGAGCGCGGCGCTGGCCGCCGCGCGGGACGGTGCGCGCGGGCACGAGGCGGTGGCCGTCAGCCACCAGCTGCCGATCTGGGTCGTGCGCTCATGGGCCGAGCGCAGGCGCCTGTGGCACGACCCGCGCAGGCGGCAGTGCACGCTGGCGAGCCTCACGAGCTTTACGTATCGGGGGGACGAGATCGTGTCCGTCGGCTATTCGGAGCCGGCGATCGATCTTGTGCCCGTGCACTTGCGTGGGGGCGGGGCGAAGGCCCCGAAGGGGGCGAGCAAGGCGTTCGGGGCGTAGGCCCCTGAGAGCCCCCTTCGCGGGGGGCGGCACCCGTTTTTCAGGGGCGCGTGGGGGTACCCCCAGGCGAAGCTCTGGGGGAGAACTGCGCGCTCAGCCCCCACCGGGGCGCGGGTCGGATACCGACCCAAGGGGTCGCTTCGGTCCGATCCGGACCACCGGCCGGTGGTGGGTTGCTCGCGCAGTTCCCCGCGCCCCTAAAAACGCGTGCCCGGCGCGGCAGCGCGGACCCCCGCTCGGCAGCGCGAAACGCGTGCCCGGCGGCGCGGCCGCAGCCCCCCGGCGGAGCCGGCACCCCCGGGAGGGGGAAGGGGGGTCCACCATGTGGGGGTAATTAATAGGATTTGACCACAATCACATAAAGCGTGAGGAACGTGTGGACAGCAAGGCGGGCTGTCCACACGAGCACCCGCCCCGGAGCCGCACGGCAAGTGCATCGTGCCGAGAGACGGGACCCACGCATGAGTGGAATGAGCCGAAGGAGTCTGCTGGCGACAACCGCGGGGGCGGCGGCCGGGCTGGCCGTCGCGGGGTGCGGGGCGGGGAAGGGCGGCAAGGAGGGTGCTGCCCGGCGGACGGGGGAGCCGTCGGGGGCGAGCGGGGCGCACGCGCCGACGCGGACGGTGACCCTCATCGGGGACGGGTCGACCGCGCACACGGGCGCGCAGCCGTACCAGCCGGTGGTCGACCGGCTGGAGCCGGGGCAGACGCCGCCGCAGTTCGTGGTCTTCTCGTGGGACGGCGCGGGCGAGGTCGGCAACGGGCTCTTCCCGCGGTTCCGCAAGCTCGCCTCGGACCACGGCGTGTCCATGACGTTCTTCCTGAGCGGGCTCTATCTGCTCCCGGAGGACAAGAAGCTGAACTACGCCCCGCCCAACAGCCCGCTCGGCGCCTCCGACATCGGCTACCTCGCGGACGACCACCTGCAGATGACGCTCGACAACGTCCGGCAGGCGTGGCTGGAGGGCCACGAGATCGGCACGCACTTCAACGGCCACTTCTGCACCGGCACCGGCAGCGTCGGGCGGTGGACCCCGGCGGACTGGAAGTCCGAGATCGACCAGGCCAAGAGCTTCGTGACCACCTGGAAGACGCAGACCGGCTGGCACGGCGAGGAGCCGCTGCCCTTCGACTACGAGAAGGAGCTGGTCGGCGGCCGCACCCCGTGCCTGCTCGGGCAGAACAGCCTGCTCCCGACGGCGTCGGCGCTGGGCTGGCGGTACGACGCCAGCTCGCCGGGCGGCAACCAGGTGTGGCCCTCGAAGAAGCTGGGCCTGTGGGACTTCCCGCTCCAGCTCATCCCGTTCCCCGGGCACACCTTCGAGGTGCTGTCGATGGACTACAACATGCTGGCCAACCAGTCGCACGCCGCGACGCAGTCCGACCCGCGCAACTACCCGTACTGGCGCGAGCAGGCCACGCAGTCGTACATCGCGGGCTTCGAGCGGGCGTACCAGACGAACCGGGCGCCGTTCTACATCGGCAACCACTTCGAGGAGTGGAACGGCGGGATCTACATGGACGCGGTCGAGGCGGCGTTCACGTACATCGCGGCCGCGGGGCACGACGACGTGCGGATGGTGTCCTTCCGGCAGCTCGCGGACTGGCTGGACGCGCAGGACCCGGCGGTGCTGGAGCGGCTGCGCGGGCTGGAGGTCGGGGAGAAGCCGTCGCAGGGCTGGAAGGAGTTCATGACGCTGCCCGCGCCCAAGCCCGCGGGCACCACCGCCTCGCCGCCCGCCCCGGTCGTCTAGGCGCGCCCGCGGCCATCACCTGGTCCTTACTTGGGGCGATTGCCGCTTTTGGTGCCGGTGTCGGGGGTGTGGAAGATCGCTCCGGGGCCCATGCGAAACTTTTCACATGAGTCCTACCCGCGCCCCCCGGCGCCGTATGCCGCGCCGTGCCGCGGCGCTCGCCTGTGTCGCGGCCGTGGCGTCGCTGCTGAGCGCGTGCTCGTCGTCGAGCGGGTCCACGTCGTCCGACGGCTCGAACTACGTCGGGGGCGCCGGCACGATCACGTACGTCAAGGCCGGCGACCGCAAGGCGGCGCCCGAGCTGGCGGGCGAGACCGTGGACGGCGGGCACGCGGACCTGGCGGCCTACAAGGGCAAGGTCGTCGTCATCAACATCTGGGGCTCGTGGTGCGCGCCCTGCCGCGCGGAGGCGCCGCACATGGCGTCGGTGTCGCAGGCCGACGTGTCCAAGGGTGTGCAGTTCCTCGGCATCAACACCCGCGACCTCGACCGGTCGCCCGCCCAGCGGTTCGTGGACCACTACAAGATCCCGTACCCGAGCCTGTACGACCCGGCCGGGAACCTGATCCTGAAGTTCCCCAAGGGCAACATCAACCCGGCGTCGCTGCCCGCCACGCTGGTCGTCGACCGGCACGGGAAGATCGCCGCCCGGGTCCTCGGCGCGCTCACCGAGGACGGTCTCAACGAGATGGTCGACAAGATCGTCGCGGAGAAGTGACGTGGCCGGGAACGGCACGCTGACCGTGCTGGCGTTCGACCAGACGCACACGGTCCTGACCGGCGCGCTGCTCGCCGCCATACCGGTCGCGATGTTCGCCGGCCTCATCTCGTTCTTCTCGCCCTGCGTGCTGCCGCTCGTGCCCGGCTACCTGTCGTACGTGACCGGTGTCACCGGCACCGACCTGGGCGAGGCCCGGCGCGGGCGGACGCTCGCGGGCGCGGCGCTGTTCGTGCTCGGCTTCAGCGCGGTCTTCGTGTCCGGCGGGGCGCTGTTCGGCAACTTCGGGCAGACGCTGCTGGTCCACAAGGACGTCCTGACCAAGATCTTCGGGTCGCTGACCATCGTGCTGGGCCTGGCCTTCATGGGCATGGTCGGCGGGGTCACGCAGCGCGAGTTCCGCTTCCACGTCCGGCCCACGATGGGCCTGGCCGGGGCGCCGCTGCTCGGTGTGCTGTTCGGGCTCGGCTGGACGCCCTGCGTCGGACCGACCCTGACGGCCGTCAACACGCTGGCCTTCAGCGACGCGAGCGCGGTGCGCGGCGCGGTGCTGATGGCCTTCTACTGCGCCGGGCTCGGTGTGCCGTTCATCGTGGCGGCCATAGCTTTCCGCCGTACGCTGGGCGCCTTCGCCTGGGTCAAGCGGCATTACGCGTGGGTCATACGGACCGGCGGAGTCATGCTCGTGGCGGTCGGCGTCCTGCTGGTCACCGGAGTGTGGGAACACATCACCTACCAGATGCAGATCTGGTCGAGCGGCTTCACTTCAGGGGTCTGAACCCATGAGCATCACGGAGAAACCCGGGAACGCCGGGACGGACGGGACCGCGCCCGGCGCCGGGCAGCCCGACCGCGACGACCTGGGCGCGGCCGGCGCGCAGCTGAGCACCGCCCCCGCCGACAGCCTGAACGAGGTGCCGGGGCTCGGGGTGCTGGGCTGGCTGCGCTGGATGTGGCGGCAGCTGACCTCGATGCGGATCGCGCTGATCCTGCTCTTCCTGCTGTCGCTCGCGGCGATCCCCGGCTCGCTCATCCCGCAGCACAACGACCAGCTCAAGGTCGACGCCTTCAAGGCGCGGCACACCGTGCTGGCACCGCTGTACGAGCGGTTCGGCCTCTTCCACGTCTACAGCTCGCCGTGGTTCGCGGCGATCTACATCCTGCTGTTCGTGTCGCTCGCGGGCTGCATCGTGCCGCGCACCTGGCAGTTCGTCGGCCAGCTGCGGGCCCGCCCGCCGGCCGCGCCGCGCAACCTGACCCGGCTGCCCGCGTACAGCACCTGGCACACCGACGCGAGCCCGGAGCAGGTCACCGAGGCGGCCCGCACGGTGCTGCGCGGACGCCGCTTCCGCACCAGCGTGACGGGCACCTCGGTCGCGGGCGAGAAGGGCTACCTGCGCGAGTTCGGCAATCTGCTCTTCCATGTCTCGCTGTTCGGCCTGCTGATCGCCTTCGCGCTGACGTCGCTGGAGAAGGCCGAGGGCGGCAAGCTGATCGTCGAGGGCGACGGCTTCGTCAACAACCTGACCTCGTACGACGACTTCAGCGGCGGCACCTGGTACGGCGCCGACGACCTCCAGCCCTTCGGCTTCAAGCTCGACAACTTCGAGTCGAGGTACGCCACGAGCGGCCCGGAGAAGGGCACCGCCCTGAAGTTCCAGGCGAACATCCGCTACTACTCCGGCACCGACGACTCGAAGACGACCAAGGGCACGATCTCGGTCAACCACCCGCTGAGCATCGGCGGCGAGAAGGTCTACCTCATCTCGCACGGCTACGCGGTCAAGGTCACCGTCACCGACGGCCAGGGCAACGTGGTGCACACCACCGTGCCGTTCCTGCCGCAGGACTCGGCGCTCACCTCGGTCGGCGTCATCAAGGCCCCGGACGCGATCGGCAAGGACGGCAAGGAGGACCAGCTCGGCTTCCGCGGCATCCTCGCCCCGACCTTCGCCACGAGCAAGACGCTCGGCATGTACTCGACCTTCCCGACGCTCCAGAACCCGCGGCTGGCCCTCAACGCCTTCCACGGCGACCTGGGCCTGGACGCCGGGCTCCAGCAGAACGTCTACAAGCTCGACGAGACGCACCTGAAGCAGTTCACCAACCCCGACGGCTCCCCGCTGTCCGACCTGCTCGGCGTGGGCGACACCATGACGCTGCCGAACGGCGCGGGCACCCTGCGGCTGGACGGCATCGCGACCTGGGCCAGCTTCACCGTCTCCCACCAGTCCGGCAACCTCGGCGCCCTGGTCAGCGGTATCGGCGCGATCCTCGGCCTGGCCGGTTCGCTGTTCATCCAGCGCCGCCGGATCTGGGTGCGGGCGAGCGCAGGCAAGGGCGGCGGGACGGTCGTGGAGCTGGGCGGCCTGGGCCGCAGCGAGTCCGCGCGGATCGCCGACGAGCTGGGCGACGTCGCCGTACAGATGCTCCCCGACGCACCCGTCACGCCCGACCCCGGCAGTGACGGGGACGACGCGGCACCACCCGAGTCCGGGTCAGGACCTGACACCACAGCGACCGACGACGAAGGAGCGCGCGCGTGAACATCGCTGCCGCGGTCAACGAGAACTTCGCGAACTACAGCAACTACATGATCCGCTCGGCGATGTTCGTGTACACGCTCGCCTTCCTCGCGCACCTGGCCGAGTGGGTCTTCGGCGGGCGCAGCAAGATCGCGGTGCAGTCCGCCGCGCTCACCGAGGAGGGGCGTGCCGAGCTGGCCGCCGCCGAGGCGGCCGAGGCCGCCCGCAAGAAGGCGGCGCAGCAGGTCACGGTGAAGACCGCGGGCGGCACCGTCACGCTGGAGCGCCCGACCGTCGTGACGCGCGCCTCGGCGAGCGACCGCGGCATGGAGGACGGCCCCGGCGCCGCGGGCGGCGACGAGAAGGGCGACCTCTACGGGCGGATCGCCGTCTCCTTCACGGTGCTCGCGTGGCTGCTGCACGTCGGCGGCGTCGCCTTCCGCGCCGCCTCGGTGGAGCGCGCCCCGTGGGGCAACATGTACGAGTTCTCCACCACCTTCGGCGCGGTCGCCGTCGGCACGTACCTGCTGCTGCTCGCGCTGCGCAAGAACGTCCGCTGGATCGGGCTGTTCCTGACCACCACGGTGCTGCTGGACCTGGGTCTGGCACTGACCGTCCTCTACACCAACAGCGAGCAGCTCGTCCCGGCGCTGCACTCGTACTGGCTGTGGATCCACGTGTCGTGCGCGATCATCTCCGGCGCGGTGTTCTACCTCGCGGCCGTCGGCACGCTGCTGTTCCTCTTCCGCGACCACTACGAGGTCGCGGTCGCCGCGGGCAGGGCGAGCACCGGTCGCTGGGGCGACATCATGCGGCGGCTGCCCGCGGCGGCGACCCTGGACAAGTTCGCGTACCGGATGAACGCGCTGGTCTTCCCGCTGTGGACGTTCACCATCATCGCGGGCGCGATCTGGGCGCAGGCCGCCTGGGGCCGCTACTGGGGCTGGGACCCCAAGGAGACCTGGGCGTTCATCACCTGGGTCGCCTACGCCTGCTACCTGCACGCGCGCGCCACCGCGGGCTGGAAGGGCCGCAAGGCCGCCTACCTGGCGCTCGCCGCCTTCGCGTGCTTCCTGTTCAACTACTACGGCGTGAACATCTTCGTCGGCGGCAAACACTCCTACGCCGGGGTCTGACCCGGCGCCGCCCGGCGGGATGCGAGACTGGGGCCCATGGCTTACGACGATCTCCGCTCGTTCCTCCGGGCACTGGAGAAGGAGGGCGACCTGCGGCGGATCACCGCCGAGGTCGACCCGTACCTGGAGGTCGGCGAGATCACCGACCGGGTCAACAAGGCCGGCGGCCCCGCACTGCTCTTCGAGAACGTGCGGGGCTCGGCCGCGCCGCTCGCGATGAACGTCTACGGCACCGACCGGCGGCTGCTCAAGGCGCTCGGCCTGAAGTCCTACGCGGAGATCAGCGAGAAGATCGCCGGGCTGCTCAAGCCCGAGCTGCCGCACGGCTTCGTCGGTGTCCGGGAGGCCTTCGGCAAGCTGTCCGGGATGCTCCACGTGCCGCCGAAGAAGGTCAAGGACGGGCCCGTCCAGGAGGTCGTGCTGACCGGGGACGACGTCGATCTCGACGCGCTCCCCGCGCTCTTCACCTGGCCGCAGGACGGCGGCTCCTTCTTCAACCTGGGCCTGACCCACACCAAGGACCCCGAGACGGGCGTCCGCAACCTCGGCCTCTACCGGTTGCAGCGGCACGACCGGCGCACCATCGGTATGCACTGGCAGATCCACAAGGACAGCCGCAACCATTACCAGGCCGCCCAGCGGCGCGGCGAGAGGCTGCCCGTCGCGATCGCCTTCGGCTGCCCGCCCGCCGTGACGTACGCGGCGACCGCGCCGCTGCCCGGCGACATCGACGAATACCTCTTCGCGGGCTTCGTGCAGGGCAAGCGGATCGAGCTGGTCGACTGCAAGACGGTGCCGCTCCAGGTGCCCGCGCAGGCCGAGGTCGTCATCGAGGGCTGGCTGGAGCCCGGGAAGACGCTGCCGGAGGGCCCGTTCGGCGACCACACCGGCTTCTACACCCCGCAGGAGCCCTTCCCGGCGCTCACCATCGACTGTGTGACGATGCGCAGGAAGCCGGTCCTCCAGTCGATCGTGGTGGGCCGGCCGCCGACCGAGGACGGGCCGCTGGGCCGCGCGACCGAGCGCTTCTTCCTGCCGCTGTTGAAGGTCATCGTCCCGGACATCGTGGACTACCACCTGCCGGAGGCGGGCGGCTTCCACAACTGCGCGATCGTCTCGATCGACAAGAAGTACCCGAAGCACGCCCAGAAGGTCATGCACGCGGTGTGGGGCGCCCACATGATGTCGCTGACCAAGCTGATCATCGTGGTGGACGCCGACTGCGACGTCCACGACCTGCACGAGGTCGCCTGGCGGGCCCTCGGCAACACCGACTACTCCCGCGACCTCACCGTCGTGGAAGGACCCGTCGACCATCTGGACCACGCCTCCTACCAGCAGTTCTGGGGCGGCAAGGCCGGGATCGACGCAACCCGCAAGCTGCCCGAGGAGGGCTACACGCGGGACGGGGGCTGGCCGGAGATGGTGCTCTCCGACCCGGAGACGGCGGCGAAGGTCGACCGCCGATGGAGGGAGTACGGCCTGTGAGTGCCGACACAGCCACCCCGGACCTCGTCGGACGCGGTCCCCGGCCCGAGAGCCGGGTGCGGGCCTTCCTGCGGCTGGTGATGATCGAGCACTCGGTCTTCGCCCTGCCCTTCGCCTACATCGCGGCGCTCACCGCGATGTTCCGGGACGACGGGCATGTGCACTGGGGCGAACTGCTGCTGGTCACCGTGGCGATGGTGGGCCTGCGGACCTTCGCGATGGCCTGCAACCGGATCATCGACCGGGAGATCGACGCCCGCAACCCGCGCACCGCCACCCGCGAACTCGTCACCGGCGCCCTGTCGGTGCGCACCGCGTGGACCGGCGCGCTCGTGGCGCTCGCGGTCTTCCTGGGCGCGGCCGCGCTGCTCAACACGCTGTGCCTGGTGCTCGCGCCGGTCGCGGTGGTGCCGATGGTCGTCTACCCCTACGGCAAGCGCTTCACGAACTTCCCGCACGCCATCCTGGGCCTGGCCCAGGCGATGGGCCCGGTCGGGGCGTGGCTCGCGGTGACCGGCTCGTGGTCCTGGCCCCCGGTCGTGCTCGGCCTGGCGGTCGGGGTGTGGATCGGCGGTTTCGACCTCATCTTCGGCTGCCAGGACGTGGCCGCCGACCGGGCGCACGGCGTCAAGTCCGTGCCCGCGCGCTTCGGCATCCCGGCGGCCCTGCACGGCGCCCGCGCCAGCCACGTCGTGACCACCGCGCTGCTGGTCTGGTACGGCGTGCTGACCGACGCGGGCGGCCTGTGGTGGACGGGCCTGGCGGTCGTCGCCGGGGCCTTCCTCTACGAGCACTCCATCGTCCGGCCGCACGACCTGAGCCGGCTCAACCGGGCGTTCTTCACCGTCAACGGAGTCATCGGCATCACGCTCTTCGTCTTCGCGCTGTGCGACCTGCTCGCGCGCGGCCTCGGCGGCTGAACCACCGGGGCCGCGCGCGGTCCCGAGCCGTACGGCTCAGAAATCGCTCGGGTCGGAACCGTCGTCCGAGCCGCCGAGCTGCGACATCACCAGGCCCATGAGGTCCTGCGGGTTGAGCTGCTGGGCGCCGGAGGGCGCGCTGACCGGGGCGGCGTCGCCGTCGATCGACAGGTCCAGCGGCAGCTTGCCGTGGATCGTGTCGTCGAGCTGCGCGAGGTCCACGGTGATGTGGGTGAGCTTGCCGCCCTTGATGGCCAGGTCCACGTTGACCGTCTTGTTCGGGACGTCGTCGAGGTTCTTGGTGACGTCACCGGGCAGCGACTTGGAGAGCGAGCCGAGGCCGTTCTGCAGGTCCTTGGCGAGGGTGCGGGCCGGGATGGACGCCTGGATGTGGTCCGCGCCGTCCTTCGTGCCGAGGTCGGTGAGCTTGGCGTCGCGGGTGAGCGAGGTGCGCAGCGGGTCGATGAGCTGCGTGAGGCTCTTGTTCGCGAGGTCGGTGGGCAGCGCGGTCGGCAGGCCGGTGGGCAGGCCGAGGCCGGACAGCGGGTCGTCGCTGCCGGAGTCGCCGGAGGCCGCGTCGCCCTGCGAGCCCAGGGACTTGAAGAAGTCCTCGAAGCCCTTCGGGTCCAGCGACACCCAGCCGCCCTTGACGAGCGTCTTGACGGAGGCGAAGGAGGACGGCATCTGGTCGACCGAGCCGAGCATGCCGTTGAGTTCCTGGAGGTCCTTGTCGGACGGGTCGAGCCCGGCGATGGCCTTGAGGTCCACCTTGAGGTAGACCTTCTCGTCCACCGCGCGCAGGCCGACGAGCGTGCTGCCGTCCTTGCCGCCGGAGGCGTCCGAGGCGACGGTGAAGCCGACGTTGCCGCCCTTGTCGCCCTGCTTGAGCTGGGCGAAGGGCTTGGGGGAGCTGAGCGCGGCGCTGATCCTCAGCCCCGCGAGCACCTTGGCGTCGGACAGGTCGAAGTCGTCCTGGTCCTTCATCGCCGCGTAGATCTGCTGCGCCGTGCCGTCGAAGGACAGGCCGACGGTGACGGCCTTCTGGTCGCCCAGGTTGGTGAACGCGTTGGTGACCTTGCCCTGCGGGGTGCTGGGCTCGTCGTCGCCGCAGGCGGCGGCGCCCGCGGTTATCAGTGCCACGACTGCGGCGGCGGCAAGACCCTTGCGGATGCTGTTGATGTCGAACTCCTCGTTCGCCGCCGAGCACTTCCGTACCCGCGGACTTTGCACAATCTTGACTGAAGGTTACCTGTGCAGGCGCTGTGCTTTCGACGGGATATGTCTGCCGACGTGCGGGCCGCCCGCTGCCGGGATCCGGCAGCGGAAGCAGCCGCTCCGTCAGGAGGCCTGCGCCACCGAGCGGTCGCGGAAGAGGAACGCCGCCACGACACCGCCGACCAGACCGAACAGATGCGCCTGCCAGGACACCCCGGTGGCCGTCGGCAGCACACCCCACAGGATCGACCCGTAGAGCACGCCGACGATGAGGCCCACGATCACGTCCAGCGCCCGGTGGTCCACGAAACCGCGCACCACCAGGTACCCGAACAGGCCGAAGATGAGCCCGGACGCGCCGAGCGTGACACTGTGCGCGGGCGCCGTCAGCCACACGCCGAGCCCGCTGACCACCATGACCGTCAGGGCCACCGCGAGGTAGCGGGCTATGCCGCTGAGCGCGGCGATGAAGCCCAGCACGAGCAACGGCAGGCTGTTGGACGCCAGATGGGAGAAGCCGACGTGCAGGAAGGCGGCCGGCACGATGTCCAGCAGCTCGCTGCCCTGCCGGGGGGAGATCCCGTAGGTGTCCAACCGCTGACCGCTCAGCGCGTTGACCGCCTCGATGCCCCACAGCAGCGCCAGCCAGCCGCCCATCAGGATGCCCGCCGCGGCCACCCGGCCGCCGGCCCGCACCGGGGCGAGCAGCGTGCCCGACACGCTCATGACCGCCTCCCGCCGTGCGCGGTGTGTCCGTGACCCACGGCCAACCCCCTGAATCCCCCGGCCGTCTCCCGACGGCGACCGGCCCCGCCACTCCCTTTACTCCTGGAAGACGCCGATCGCCCCCGCGGGGTTCCCTCCGCGGCGGCCTCCGGCGCCGCCGGTTACCCTCGTCGGCGTGGACGACGCACAGCACGGGGAGCCCCAGGAGGACGCGAAACCGCAGGCCGGGCCGCCCCGCACCCCGTGGGTGGTGGGCGTCTCCGGCGCCTCGGGCACCCCGTACGCCGCCGCGGTGCTGCGCGCGCTGCTGGCCGCGGGCCAGGACGTCGACCTCGTCGTGAGCCGCGCGGCCCGGCTCACCCTGCTGGACGAGACCGGCGGACCCTTCCGCGACGCCCACTGGCGGACCGACCTCGCCCGGCTGCTCGCCCGCGGCGCCGACGGCGACCCGGCCGCCTACCCCGTGCCCGACCTGGACCGGGTACGCCACTGGCCGGCCGGCGACCTGGCCGCCGGGCCGTCCTCCGGCTCGTACCCGGCCCGCGGCATGCTCATCGTGCCGGCCAGCACCGCGTGCGTGGCCGGGGTGGCGCTCGGGCTGTCCAAGGACCTGCTGCAACGCGCCGCGAGCGTGACCCTCAAGGAGCGCCGCCCGCTCGTCGTCGCCGTGCGCGAGACCCCGCTGAGCGGCCAGACGCTGCGCCACCTGGTCGCCCTGGACGACGCCGGGGCCGCCGTCCTGCCCGCCTCACCGGCCTTCTACACCGGCGCCACCCACATCCAGGACCTCGTCGACTTCGTCGCCGGGCGCGCCCTGGACGCCGCCGGGGTCCCGCACACCCTGTACCGCCGCTGGCAAGGCGGCCTCGGACGGGCAGATGCGCAGGGCGCAGGCCCCGCCATGCCTTAGATTCGTGTCCAGACAGCGCAGTCGCGGTACGAACAGGAGGGTCCCCCCTGATGGACGCGGTGGACAGACAGCTCATCCAGGCGTTGCGGGAGAACGGCCGGGCGTCGTACGCCGAACTGGGCCGGCTGGTGGGCCTGTCCGGCCCCAGCGTCACCGACCGCATCAACCGCCTGGAGCAGGCCGGGGTGATCACCGGCTACCGCGCCACGGTCGCCCCCGCCGCGCTCGGCCTCGGGGTGACCGCGCTCGTCGGCCTCCAGCTCAGTGACGCCGCCGACCACGAGGACGTCGCCGAGCGGCTGCGCGCCCTCGACGAGATCGAGGACTGCTGGTTCATCGCCGGGGACGACTCGTACATGCTCAAGGTCCGGGTCAACGACGTGGACGGCCTGGAGGCCACCATCCGCCGGCTGTCCGGCACCAAGGGCGTGGCCCGCACCCGTACCACGATCGTGCTGTCGACGAAGTGGGAGAACCGGGTCGGCGCGCTGCCCGAGGAAAGCGGAGCGTAGTGTCGGACGCCGGGCGGTCGATCCCGGCAGGAGGAGAAGCACATGGACGCGGGGCTCAAGCGGGAGCTGGAAGAGAAGGTCTACGCGGGCGAGCGGCTGACGCGTGAGGACGGCATCGCCCTCTACGAGTCCGACGACCTGGCGTGGCTCGGCGGCCTCGCGCACCACGTGCGCACGCAGAAGAACGGCGACGTCGTCCACTTCAACGTCAACCGCCACCTCAACATGACGAACGTGTGCACCGCCTCGTGCGCGTACTGCTCCTTCCAGCGCAAGCCGGGCGAGAAGGACGCGTACACCATGCGCATCGAGGAGGCCGTCCGGCTGGCCAAGGCCATGGAGGGCGACAACCTCACCGAGCTGCACATCGTCAACGGCCTGCACCCCACGCTGCCCTGGCGCTACTACCCGCGCTCGCTCAAGGCCCTCAAGGAGGCGCTGCCGCAGGTCTCGCTCAAGGCCTTCACCGCCACCGAGATCCACCACTTCGAGACCATCTCGGGGATGTCCGCCTCCGACATCCTCGACGAGCTGATCGACGCGGGCCTGGAATCCCTCACCGGTGGCGGCGCGGAGATCTTCGACTGGGAGGTGCGCCAGCACATCGTGGACCACCGCACCCACTGGGAGGACTGGTCCCGCATCCACCGGCTGGCGCACTCCAAGGGCCTCAAGACCCCCTGCACCATGCTCTACGGCCACATCGAGGAGCCCCGGCACCGCGTCGACCACGTGCTGCGGCTGCGTGAGCTGCAGGACGAGACCGGCGGCTTCCAGGTCTTCATCCCGCTGCGCTACCAGCACGACTTCGTGGACATGAAGGACGGCAAGGTCCGCAACACCCTCCAGGCCCGCACCACGATGGCCACCGGCGCGGAGGCGCTCAAGACCTTCGCCGTCTCCCGGCTGCTCTTCGACAACGTGCCGCACGTCAAGGTCTTCTGGGTCATGCACGGCCTGTCCACCGCGCAGCTCGCCCTCAACCACGGCGCCGACGACATGGACGGCTCGGTCGTCGAGTACAAGATCACCCACGACGCGGACGACTACGGCACCCCCAACAAGCTCACCCGCGACGACATCCTCGACCTCATCCGCGACGCGGGCTTCCGCCCGGTCGAGCGCAACACGCGCTACGAGATCATCCGTGAGTACCCGGGCCCGGACGACTCCCGCCGCGACGCCCCGCAGCCCATGCGGGTGTGACCCGCCTCATGGGGACCCGGCTCCACGTAATGGCTACTCTGAAGGTATGACCCTTACGTGCGAGCTGGACCCCGTGCTGGACGACGCGCTCCGCGAGGGCATCCTCGCGCTCTGGACGGACGTCACCAACGCGGACGGCGCGGTCGGCTTCGTGCCCCCCGTCACCCCCGAGGACATCCGCCCCACCCTCGACGCGTCCCTCGCCGCGGTCGCGGACGGCAGCCGCAGGCTGCTCGTCGGCCGCGACGAGGACGGCGCGGTGGCCGGGACGGTCTTCCTCGCCTTCAACGAGCACCGGCTCATGACCCACTGGCTGTGGCTCTACACGGTGATGGTCCACCCCCGCCACCAGGGCCGCGGCTACGGCCGCACCCTGATGTCCGCGGCGGAGGCGACCGCCCGCACCCTCCCCGGCATCGAGGCGATCCGCCTCACGTGCCGGGGCGGCACCGGGGTCGACTCCTTCTACGCGGGATGCGGCTACAAGGAGGTCGGGCGCGTCCCCGACGCGATCCGGGTGGCCCCGGGCGACGACCGCGACGACATCATGATGCTCCTGACCCTGTAGCTCCCCAGCCCCATAGGGCGGTGCGCGTATTCAGGGGCGCGGGCCCTGCGCAAGGGCGGGGTTCGGGGGGCCGCCCCCGGTGGGGAGGGGGCGGCGTGCTTCACTGGGAACATGCTTAGGTACACCGCCATGCGCTTCGGCCTCATCGTCGCGAGCTTCGGTGTCATCTGGGGGCTGGTCCGGCTGCGTGTCCTGCCGGCCGGGCTCGGTGACTCGAACTACCTGTGGGTCGCCCTGCTGGCCCTCATCGTGTCCGCCCCGCTGAGCTTCGTCCTGCTGCGCAATGTGCGCGAGCAGGCGGCGACCCAGGTGTCCGACAAGGTCGAGCGCACCCGGCAGAACCTCATCGCGAACCAGCAGCAGGAGGACGCGGCGGACGACGCCGCGCGGGACGGCGCCGCGCGCACCGCCTGATGCCCGCGGCGGGGGGCAAGCGGGTCCCGCGGGCCGAACGCGAGCGGCAGATGCTCGACGCCGCCGTCGCGGTGTTCGCGCGCCGCGGTTTCCGTGCCGCGTCGATGGACGAGATCGCGGAGGCGGCGGGCGTCAGCAAGCCGCTGGTGTATCTGTACCTGGAGTCCAAGGACGCCCTGTTCACCGCGTGCATCCGGCGTGAGGCGGACGCGCTGACCGCGGCCGTACGCGACGCGGTCGCGGCGGACGCGCCGCCGGAGCGGCAGTTGTGGAGCGGGCTGCTCGGCTTCTTCGAGCACACCGCGGCGCACCCCGACGGCTGGACGGTGCTCTACGCGCAGGCCCGTACGGTCGGTGAGCCGTTCGCCGCGCAGGTGGCGGGGCTGCGGGCGCGGATCGTCGACTTCGTCGCGGAACTCATCGCGGCGGCGTGCGGCGCCCCCGACACCCGGACCGTCGCACCGTACGCGTACGCGCTGGTGGGGGCCGCGGAGTCGCTCGCGGCGTGGGCGTCGGCGACGTCCGAACCGCCGCCCCCGCACGATCTGGCCGCCTCCCTCATGACCTTCGCCTGGACGGGCCTGGCCCAGACCGTCTAGCCCTCGCGTGCCTCCGCGCGGAAGGTGCGGCGGTAGGTGTCGGGCGGGACGCCGACCACGCGGTGGAAGTGGCGGCGCAGGGTGGCGGCCGAGCCCAGGCCGGTCGCGGCGGCGACCGCGTCGATGCCGCGGTCGGTGGTCTCCAGCAGTTCCTGTGCGCGCCGGACGCGCTGGGCGAGCAGCCACTGGAGCGGCGTCGTGCCCGTCACGGACCGGAAGTGCCGGCCGAGGTGGCGTGAGCTCATCCGGGCCTGCCGGGCGAGGTCTTCGACCGTCAGCGGCCGGTCGAGGTGCCGCAGTGCCCAGGGCAGCAGTTCGGCGAGGGGGTGGCGGCCGGGGGCGGCGACGGGGGTGTGGACGAACTGGGCCTGGCCGCCTTCCCGGTGCGGGGGTACGACCAGTCGCCGGGCGACGGCGTTGGCGACGGACGAGCCGCGGTCGAGGCGGACGAGGTGCAGGCACAGGTCCATGGCGGCGGCCTTGCCCGCGGAGGTCAGCACCCGGCCGTTGTCGACGTAGAGGACGTCGGGGTCGACCTCGACGCGCGGGTGCAGCGCGGCCAGTTCGCGGGTGTGGGCCCAGTGCGTGGTGGCGCGCAGGCCGTCCAGCAGCCCGGCCGCGGCGAGCACGAAGGCGCCCGTGCAGAGCGAGGCCACCCGGGCGCCCGCGTCGTGGGCGGCCCGTACGGCGTCGACCAGGTCCGCGGGCGGGGTGACGTCCGGATCCGCCCAGCCGGGGACGATCACGGTGTGGGCGGACGCGAGCCGGTCGAGCCCGTGCTCGGGCTCCAGCAGGAAGCGGCCGACCCGTACCGGGGCCGTACCGCACGTCTCCAGGTCGTACCAGGGCCCCGGGACGGCGTCCGGCTTGGCGCCGAAGACCTCGGTGGCCAGGGACAGTTCGAAGTGCAGCATTCCCTCGCTGACGGCGAGCGCGACCGTGGTCATGTCCGGAAGTGTACGGGTGCTGTCGTTCCGGACACTCGTCGCCGTCCGGCCCGCCCGCCAGGATGGCCGTACGGATCGCGGCGGACACCACCGCGCGGGGACGGCGTACGGAACGGGAGAGCTGATGGACGCGGGGACGGGGACGGGGCGGAAGGTCGCGGTGTTCGGGGCCTACGGGCACACGGGGCGTTTCGTGGTGGCGGAACTGGCCCGCCGGGGCTTCGTGCCCGTGCCCGCCGGGCGGGACGCGGGGCGGCTGGCGGAACTCGCGGCCGAGCGGGGCCTTCACGACGTCCGCCCGGCGTCGGCGGACGACCCGGCGGCCCTGGACCGGGCCCTCGCCGGGACCGCGGCCGTCGTCAACTGCGCGGGCCCCTTCGCGGCGACCGCGGGCCCGGTGGTCGAGGCCGCGCTGCGCGCCGGGATCCCGTACGTGGACGTGGCCGCCGAGATCGAGGCCAACCACGACACCTTCGAGCGCTACGCGGACCGCGCGAAGGCCGCGGGCGCGGTCGTCGTCCCCGCCATGGCCTTCTACGGCGGCCTCGGCGACCTGCTGGCCACCGCCGCGATGGGCGACTGGACGTCCGCCGACGAGGCCCATGTCGCCTACGGGCTGAGCGGCTGGCACCCCACACCGGGCACGCGTGCCTCCGGTGCCGTCTCGCACGAGCGGCGCGGCGGCCGCCGGGTCCGCTTCAGCGGCGGACGGCTCACCTACCACGACGACCCGCTGCCGACCGAGGAATGGCACTTCCCCGGCCCGCTCGGCCGCCGCGCGGTCGTCGCCGACTTCACCATGGCCGACTCCGTCACCATCCCGCGCCACCTGCCCGTGCCCGAGGTGCGCGGCTACATGACGGTCGAGGCGGTCGAGGAACTGTCGTCCCCCGACACCCCGCCGCCCGCCCCCGGCGCGGACGGCCGCTCGGAGCAGACCTTCGTCGTGGACGTCGAACTGCGCCGCGGAACGGAACGCCGCCGGGCCACCGCGAGCGGCCGGGACATCTACGCGGTGAGCGCGCCCCTCGCCGTCGAGGCGGTGGCACGGATCCTCGACGGGCGTACGGCCACGGTCGGCGTCGCCCCGGCGGGCGAGATGTTCGACGCGGCCGACCTGCTGCGCGCCCTCGCACCGCACGTGACGGTGGCGCTGCCTTAGTCCCGCGGGCTGCGGCCCAGCCAGGTCAGGACGCGGGTCAGCGCGTCGGCGTCCGGCGCCGCGGGCAGCGGGTCGGCGAAGACGGGGGAGGCGGGCGGTACGGCGAGGGCGATCGGGAGCGCGGCCTCGACCAGGTCGGCGTCGGGGGTGAAGGGGACGCCGAGGGTCACCGCGACGTCCCAGGCGTGCACCACGTAGTCCAGGAAGTGGAAGCCCACCGCCAGGCGGGCGGGGAAGTCCGGGCCGGTGCTGAACTCGGCCAGGGTGAACGGCTGTTCGGGGTCGTCCACGGCGGCGAAAGCGGCGACGACGTCCGCAGCGGCGGCCTCGTACGCGGCCGCCGGGTCCGCGTCCTGTGCGACGGCCCAGACCGCGGCCTCGCCGCCCGCCCCCCGTGCGGCGGCGGCGAAACCACGGTGCTGGGCCGTCATGTGCCCCAGCAGATCCGCGAGGTCCCAGCCCTCGCAGGGGGTGGGGCGGCGCAGATCGGCTACGGTCGATTCCCGGACGAGCCCGGTGCTCAGGCGCACCGCGCGTGCGTCGAGGTCACGGAGCCGCTCCATAACGGTAGGCATGTGCTTATCGTCTGCGAGAGCTTATTATCTGTCAAGGGAGTTCCTGCGATGTCCGCCGATCGCCGCCGCCCGCCCCGCAAGGACCTCGCCGCGATGATCGTCCCCCTCGGCCGCGCGCTCACCGCGGCGGAACTCCCCGTGCTGCGCGAGCACGGGCTCACCATGTGGGCCTACTCCGTCCTCCTCGGGCTCGACCCCGAACCCCTGCGCAGCCAGGCCGCTCTCGCGGAGGCCATCGGCGCCGACAAGACCCGCATCATCGAGGTCCTCGCCGATCTGGAGGCCCGCGGCCTCATCACCCGCACGCCGGACCCCTCCGACCGCCGCGTCCGCCTCCTCGCCCTCACCCCGGAAGGCCTCCGCCTCCGCGATGCCGCGCAGGGCGCGATCCAGTCCCGCGAGAACGCCCTCCTGTCCCGCCACCTGACGGAGGCCCAGGCCTCCACCCTCCTGGCCGCCCTCGCCACCCTCTCCGCGCTTCCGGCGGAGGCCCTGGGGGAACGGTGAGTCCGCCCTGCGCAGGGGGCCGCGCCCGTTTTTAGGGGCGCGGGGAACTGCGCGAGCAACCACTCACCGGCCGGTGGTCCGGCGCGAACCGAATCGCCCCCTCGGTCCGGTGACGACCCGCACCACGGTGGTGGGCTGAGCGCGCAGTTTCCCGCGCCCCTAAAAACGGGTGCCCCGCGCGGCAGCGCAGAACGCTCGCCCCGCGCGGCAGTGCGAGATGCCCGACCGGCGAGGTCAGCTCATCGTGCCCACCACGTGGACGCCGGAGGGGGAGCGGACCTCGAAGGCGGAGCCGGACGCGGCGAACTCGACGGTCGAGGGCAGCAGGACGGGCCGGCGGAACTCGGCCTCAAGAACGTTCGCCTCAGCGGCGAGCGCCCCGCACCGCGCCACCGTCCACATGCCGTGGACGATCGCGCGGGGGAAGCCGAAGGGGCGGGCGGTGGGGGCCGAGAGGTGGATGGGGTTGTAGTCGCCGCTCACCCGGGCGTGCCGGCGCCCGAGGTCGCCGGGCAGTTGCCAGGTCTCGACGAGGGGGAGGCGGGGGCCGGGGGCGGCGGCCCCCGAGGCGTCCTGGTCCGGCACCCGGTGCCTGGCCAGGTACGTGCTGGCGTCCTGCCACACCAGTCGGCCCGAGAGGTGCGCCTCGGTCACGACGACGACCTCCGTACCGCGCCGGTGCGGCCGCAGGCCCTCCGTGCGGACGGTGAGGTCGGGCCGGTCGGTGACGGTCAGGGCGTGCAGCCGCCGCACCGTGATCGACGTGTGGACGAGCCCGAGCAGCGGCAGCGGGAACGCGCGGGCGGCCATGAGCCGCGCGGCGAGCGGGAAGCCGAGGATGTGCGGGTAGGTGAGGGGGAGGACGGGCCCTGGCTCGTACCCGCAGACGCGGGCGTACGCGGCGGCCCGCGCGGGGCCGACGCGGACGGCCTCGCGGGTGAGCCGGGCGGGGGTGAGGCGGGAGGCGGCGGAGGGGCGCTTGGTGAGCCCGGTGAGCGCGCCGCGGCCGAGTGTCAGGAGCAGTGGCGCCATGTCAGGCGCCCAGCAGCGACTGGCCGCAGACGCGGACGACCTGCCCGTTGATCCCGCCGGAGGCCCCCGCCGCGAGCCAGTTGACGGTCTCGGCGACGTCCTCGGGGTGCCCGCCCTGGCCGAGGGAGTTCATCCGGCGGCCGGCCTCGCGGATGACCAGGGGGACGGCCGCGGTCATCGCGGTCTCGATGAAGCCGGGCGCGACCGCGTTGGCGGTGATGCCGCGTTCGCGCAGTTCCGCGTCGGCGGCGAGGGCGCGTACCCAGCCGATGATCCCGGCCTTGGAGGCGGCGTAGTTGGTCTGGCCGACGTTACCGGCGATGCCCGCGATGGACGCGGTGCCGACGATGCGCGCGTGGTCGGCGACGGCACCTGCCTTGAGGAGCGCGGCGGTGGTGCGCAGGACGCTGCCGAGGTTGACGTCGACGACGGTGTTCCAGCGGTCGGCGGCCATGTTGGCGAGCTTGCGGTCGCGGGTGATGCCCGCGTTGTGGACGAGGACGTCGAGGCCGCCGCCGGGCAGGGCCGCGGCGATGCGCTCGCCCGCGTCGGGCGCGGTGATGTCGAGCGTGAGGGCCTTGCCGCCGAGACGCGCGGCGACCTGGGCGAGCGCGTCGCCCGCCTGCGGCACGTCGAGCAGGACGACGTTCGCCCCGTCGCGGGCCAGCGTCTCGGCGACGGCCGCGCCGATGCCGCGCGCGGCCCCGGTGACGAGCGCGGTGCGCGGTCCCTCGGGCCGGGGGGCCGCCGGGCCGACCTCGACGACCTGGCCGCTGACGTACGCCGAGCGCGGCGAGAGCAGGAAGTCCAGCGCCGCGTCCGGCTCGGCGCCGGGGGCGAGCCGGACGAGGTTGACGGTGCTGCCCCGCCCGATCTCCTTGCCGAACGACCGGACGAAGCCCTCCAGCGCCTGCTGCGCGGCCGCGTGCGCGATGTCGCCGTCCTGCGGCCGTCCGCCGAGCACGACGACGCGTCCGCAGGGGGCGAGCGAGCGGGCGAGCGGGTGCAGGGCGGCGTGCAGGCCGCCGAGCGCGCCGGGCTCGTCGATCCCGCAGGCGTCGACGACGATCCCGCCGTACGGCGTCCCGCCCGCCGCGGGTGGTGCCTCGCCCGCGGCGATCCGCAGGACGGGGCCGGGCAGTTCCGGTGTCCGCGCCGAGTAGCGGCGCAGCGGGACGGGCAGGGGAAGGCCCAGGCGGCGGGCGAGGAAGCGGCCGGGTGCGGTGCCGGTGGCGCGGAGATAGCGATCGGCCATTGGCCTTCTCCTTACTCTGGAGTAAGTTTACCGGCGGTAAGGCTACTGGTGAGTCACGCAGATCGGAAGATCGGGAGACCGCATGCAGACCGTCCGCCGCGTCGCCGTCATCGCCGGCAACCGCATCCCCTTCGCACGCGCAGACGGCCCCTACGCCACCGCGTCCAACCAGGACATGCTCACGGCCGCGCTGAACGGCCTGGCCGAACGCACCGGCCTGGCGGGCGAGCGGGTGGGGGAGTTCACCGCGGGCGCCGTCCTCAAGCACAGCCGCGACTTCAACCTCGCCCGCGAGACCGTCCTCGGCTCCGTCCTCGCCCCCGACACCCCCGCCTACGACGTCCAGCAGGCCTGTGGCACCGGCCTCCAGGCCGTCTTCGCCGTCGCCGCGAAGATCGCCCTCGGCGTCATCGACAGCGGCATCGCGGGCGGCGCCGACACCACCAGCGACGCGCCCCTCGGCGTCAACGACCAGCTGCGCCGCACCCTCCTCGCCGCCCGCCGCGCCAGGACCCTCGGCGGCCGGGCCCGCGCGCTCGCCGCCGTACGCCCCCGGCACCTCGTCCCCGACATCCCGCGCAACGCCGAACCGCGCACCGGCCTTTCCATGGGCGAGCACGCCGCGCTCACCGCCGCGCAGTGGGGCATCACCCGCGAGGCCCAGGACGAACTCGCCGCCGCCAGCCACCAGCGGCTCGCCGCCGCCTACGACCGGGGCTTCTTCGAGCCGCTCGTCACCCCCTTCCGCGGACTCGCCCGCGACCAGAACCTCCGCCCCGACTCCACGCCCGAGAAACTCGCCCGGCTCCGCCCCGTCTACGGCGGCCCCGACGGCACGATGACCGCGGGCAACTCCACCCCGCTCACCGACGGCGCCGCCGTCGTCCTGCTCGCCTCCGAGGAATGGGCCGCCGCCCACGGCCTCGAACCCCTCGCCTTCCTCACCGCCTACGAGACGGCCGCGGTCGACTTCGTCTCCGGAGCGGAGGGGCTGCTCATGGCCCCCGCCTACGCGGTGCCGCGCATGCTCTCCCGTGCCGGGCTCGGGCTCGACGACTTCACCCACTACGAGATCCACGAGGCCTTCGCCTCCCAGGTGCTGGCCACGCTCGCCGCGTGGGAGGACAAGGACTACTGCGTGTCCCGGCTGGGGCTCGACGCCGCGCTGGGCTCCCTGGACCGCGCCCGGCTCAACGTCGCCGGGTCCTCCCTCGCCACGGGGCACCCGTTCGCCGCGACGGGTGCGCGGATCGTCGCCACGCTGGCCCACCACCTCGCCGGTGAGGCCTCGCCCGCGCGGGGGCTCGTCTCCATCTGCGCCGCGGGCGGCCAGGGCGTCACCGCGGTCCTCACCCGCCCCTGAGCGCCCCTGCTGCGTAGGGCGGTGCCCCGTTTTTCAGGGGCGTGGGAGGTACCTCCCACGCCCCTGAAAACGCTCACCCTCCGCGGTAGCGGAACCCTCACCCTCAAGGAGCCGTACGTATGCCCATACGCAAGACGCTCCCCCCGCCGGGGGAAAGGCCCGAGGTCCGGGTCGAGAACGGCCGGGTCGTCACCGCCTCCGTCAGACCGCTGGTGGACCCGCCGAAGCGGGGCTCCCTCGCCGACATCCCGTTCACGAACGCCGACGAGGCCCCCGACGACGTCGTCCTCAGCCGCAAAGCGCCGGACGGCGCCTGGCACGACGTCACGGCGGAGGACTTCCGCCGGGAGGTGCTGGGGCTCGCGAAGGGGCTGATCGCCGCCGGGCTCAGGCCCGGTGACCGGCTCGCGGTCATGGCGCGGACCTCGTACGCGTGGACGCTGCTGGACTTCGCGGCGTGGGCCGCGGGTCTGGTCACCGTGCCGGTCTATCCGACGTCCTCCGCGTCGCAGACGGAGTGGATCCTTGCGGACTCGGGCGCCGCGGCCTGCGCGGTGGAGAGCGTGGACCAGGCCCGTATGGTCAGCGCGGTGCGCGGGCGGCTGCCGGAGCTGCGGGAGCTGTGGCAGCTCGACACCGGCGTGCTGGACCAGATCGCGGCGGACGGCCGTACGCTGCCGGACGCGCTGGTCACCTCGCGGCGGCAGTCGATGGCGCCGGACACCGTCGCGACGCTCATCTACACCTCGGGGACGACGGGCCGGCCCAAGGGCTGCATCCTCACGCACGGCAACTTCTTCGCCGAGGTCGACAACGCGATCGAGCTGCTGCACCCGGTGTTCAAGTCGGTGAGCAGCGAGCCCGCGTCCACCCTGCTCTTCCTGCCGCTGTCGCACGTGTTCGGGCGGATGGTCGCGGTGGGCTGCCTGCGGGCCCGGGTGCGGCTGGGGCACGCGCCGAGCATCGCGACCGAGGACCTGCTCGCGGATCTGGCGGGCTTCCGGCCGACCTTCCTGCTGGCGATCCCGTACGTGCTGGAGAAGGTCTACAACACCGGCCGGGCGACCGCCGAGAAGATCGGCCGGGCGGCGTCCTTCGACCGGGCCGCGCGGATCGCGCAGGCGTACGGGCGGGCGCAGGTCGCCCGGCAGACGGGTACGGGCGACGGGCCGGGTCTGGGGCTGCGGCTCGCGCACGCGCTCTACGACCCGCTGGTCTACCGGCGGATCCGGGCGGCGCTGGGCGGCAAGGTGCGGTACGCGATCTGCGGCGGCTCCCCGCTGGGCGCGCGCCTCGCGGCCTTCTACGCGGGCGCCGGGGTGATGGTCTTCGAGGGCTACGGCCTGACGGAGACCACCGCGGCCGCCACTGTCACCCCGCCGCTGCACCCGCGGCTGGGCACGGTGGGCTGGCCGCTGCCGGGCACGGCGGTCCGGATCGGCGCGGACGGCGAGGTGCTGCTGCGCGGCGGGCAGGTCTTCGCCGGGTACTGGAACGACGAGGGGCCCTTCCCTGCCCTTGAGGGGTGGTTCCCGACGGGGGACGTCGGTGAGCTGGACGCCGAGGGCTATCTGACGATCACCGGGCGGAAGAAGGAGATCATCATCACCGCGGGCGGCAAGAACGTCGCCCCGGCCCCGCTGGAGGACCGGCTGCGGGCCCATCCGCTGGTCGGCCAGTGCATGGTGGTGGGCGACAACCGCCCGTACGTCGGCGCGCTGCTCACCCTGGAGCCGGACGGGCTCGCGCACTGGCAGCGGATGCGGCACAAGGAGGGCCTGGGCCCGGCGGAGCTGGCCGAGGACGCGGAGCTGCTGGCGGAGCTGCAGAAGGCGGTGGACGAGGCCAACGCGACGGTGTCGCGCGCGGAGTCCATCCGCCGCTTCCGGGTGCTGGCGGTCGACTTCACCGAGGACGGCGGGCACCTCACCCCGTCCCTGAAGATCCGCCGGGCGGCGGTCGCCCGGGACTTCGCCGCGGACATCGACGCGCTGTACGCCCGCCGTGCCGGATGAGGCCCCCCGGCCGCGGGTAAAGGCAGGGGCCGCCTCACCGGAGTGAGGCGGCCCCTTGGTACTACAGGTTCTGGGCGCGGACATGCGCCGCCGGACTGACTAGAAGGTCAGGCGACCGACTAGGCGGGGGTGACGTTCTCCGCCTGCGGGCCCTTCGGGCCCTGCGTGACGTCGAAGGACACCGCCTGGTTCTCCTCGAGGGAGCGGAAGCCGGTGGCGTTGATCGCGGAGTAGTGAACGAAGACATCCGGGCCGCCGCCGTCCTGGGCGATGAAGCCGAAGCCCTTTTCAGCGTTGAACCACTTGACGGTTCCGGTAGCCATTTAAAGCCCTCCTTGGGCCAAAGGGTCGCCCTGCTCCAGAACCTGCAACTGCGAAGTCTGAAAACGACAAGAGCCTGCGGGTTACATGCTCCGCAGGCTCTGTACTGCAAGGGAAACCAAACTGCAACTTGCGAGGAGCCTAGCATGACCCCTCGTGGCGACGGAAGGGATCCAAGATCGATTCTCCGGCACGCGCGGGGGGCCCTGCGCGGGGCGCGGCGACACGAGGAGTAGCGTCCACCAGGTGGACACTTCAGCGCACACCGACGGCCCCGGACCCCTCCGCCCGAGGGTCGGACACATCCAGTTCCTCAACTGCGTCCCCCTCTACTGGGGCCTGGCCAGAACCGGCGCGCTGCTGGACCTCCAGCTCACCAAGGACACCCCGGAGAAGCTCAGCGCCCAGCTCGTGGCCGGTGACCTGGACATCGGCCCGGTCACGCTCATGGAGTACCTGCGGCACGCCGACGAGCTGGTCGCCCTCCCCGACATCGCGGTCGGCTGCGACGGCCCGGTCATGTCGTGCGTCATCGTCAGCCAGCTCCCGCTCGACCGCCTCGACGGCCAGCGGGTGGCGCTCGGCTCCACCAGCCGCACCTCCGTCCGGCTGGCCGAGCTGCTGCTCACCGAGCGGTACGGAGTGACGCCCGACTACTACCGCTGCCCGCCCGACCTGTCGCTGATGATGCAGGAGGCGCAGGCCGCCGTCCTGATCGGCGACGCGGCGCTGCGGGCCTCGCTGCACGACGCGCCGCGACTCGGCCTGGAGGTCCACGACCTGGGGCAGATGTGGAAGGACTGGACGGGGCTGCCTTTCGTCTTCGCGATCTGGGCCGCCCGCCGCGACTACCTGGCCGCGCACCCGGAGGCCGTCCACGACGTCCACCGCGCCTTCCTCTCCTCCCGCGACCTGTCGCTGGAGGAGGTCGAGAAGGTCGCCGAGCAGGCCGCCCGCTGGGAGTCCTTCGACGCCGACCTGCTGCGCCGCTACTTCACGACCCTCGACTTCTCGCTGGGCGCCGAGCAGTTGGCGGGCATCGCGGAGTTCGCCCGCCGGGTGGGCTTCCCCCGCGAGGCCGAGGTCACCCTCCTGCCCCCGAGCTGACCGCGCGGGCGGCGTACGCTGGCCCGTGTCGTGCCCGTGCCGTCGGCGGCCCCCCGCCTGCGCCTTTCCGGAAGGGACTCCCTGGTGAGCGACCACGCAGCCGTCCTCGAACGCGCCGCCGCCGGCGGCCGCATCACCGCCGAGGAGGCGCTCGCGCTCTACCGCGACGCCCCCCTGCACGCGCTCGGCGCCGCCGCCGACGCCGTACGCCGCCGCCGCTTCGCGGGCACCGAGCACATCGCGACGTACATCATCGAGCGGAACATCAACTACACCAACGTGTGCGTCACGGCCTGCAAGTTCTGCGCCTTCTACGCGGCCCCCAAGGACACCGCGAAGGGCTGGAGCCGCGGCCTCGACGACATCCTGCGGCGCTGCGCCGAGACCGTCGAGCTGGGCGGCACGCAGATCATGTTCCAGGGCGGGCACCACCCGGACTACGGGGTGGAGTACTACGAGGAGCACTTCGCCGCGATCAAGCGGGAGTTCCCGCAGCTGGTGATCCACTCGCTGGGTGCCTCCGAGGTCGACCACATGGCCCGGATCTCCGGCGTCAGCGCCGAGGAGGCCATCCGCCGGATCCACGCCGCCGGTCTCGACTCCTTCGCCGGGGCGGGCGCCGAACTGCTCCCCGAACGCCCGCGCAAGGCCATCGCGCCGCTCAAGGAGTCCGGCGAGCGCTGGCTGGAGATCATGGAGACCGCGCACCGCCTCGGTGTGGAGTCCACCACCACGATGCTCATGGGCACCGGCGAGACCAACGCCGAGCGCATCGAGCACCTGCGGATGATCCGCGACGTCCAGGACCGCACGGGCGGCTTCCGCGCGTTCATCCCCTACACCTACCAGCCGGAGAACAACCACCTGAAGGGCCAGACGCAGGCCACGCTCTTCGAGTACCTGCGGATGATCGCCATCGCCCGGCTGTTCCTCGACAACGTCGCCCACATCCAGGGCTCCTGGCTCACCACCGGCAAGGAGGTCGGCCAGCTCTCCCTGCACTACGGCGCCGACGACCTCGGCTCGGTCATGCTGGAGGAGAACGTCGTCTCCTCCGCGGGCGCCAAGCACCGCTCCAACCGCATGGAGCTGATCCACCTCATCCGCGCCGCGGGCCGCGTCCCCGCCCAGCGCGCCACGACGTACGAGCACCTCGTCGTCCACACCGACCCCGCGAACGACCCGGTGGACGACCACGTGGTCTCCCACCTGTCCTCCACCGCGATCCCGGGCGGCACCGCCCACCCCGAGCTCCAGATCACCCCGGCGTGACCCCAGGGCACCGAAGGGGCCTGCCCCGCACGGAGATTAAGGTGGGAACGTGACGCGCGCATCGCTGGAGAAGCAGCCGCAGGACGTCGCCGGGATGTTCGACGACGTCGCGGCGCGGTACGACCTGACCAACGACGTGCTGTCGCTGGGGCAGAGCAGGCTGTGGCGCAAGGCCGTGGCGCAGGCGCTGGACGTCCGGCCGGGGGAGCGGGTGCTCGACCTGGGGGCGGGGACGGCGACGTCGTCGCTGCCGTTCGCCGCCGCCGGGGCGAGCGTCGTCCCGTGCGACTTCTCGCTGGGGATGCTGCGCGAGGGCAAGAAGCGGCATCCCGAACTGCCGCTCACCGCCGGGGACGCGACGCGGCTGCCGTTCGCGGACGGGGTGTTCGACGCCGTGACGATCTCCTTCGCGCTGCGCAACGTGCAGGAGACGGATGCCGCGCTGCGCGAGATGCTGCGGGTGGCCAGGCCCGGCGGGCGGCTGGTGATCTGCGAGTTCAGCCAGCCGACGTTCCGGCCGTTCGCCACCGTCTACACCGAGTACCTGATGCGGGCGCTGCCGCCGGTCGCGAAGGCCGTGAGCAGCAACCCCGACGCGTACGTCTACCTCGCCGAGTCGATCCGCGAGTGGCCCGACCAGCGCGCGCTCGCCGGGCGGTTGCAGAAGGCGGGCTGGGGCAAGGTCGCGTGGCGCAACCTGACGGGCGGCATCGTCGCGCTGCACCGCGCGACACGCCCGGCGGCCTGAGCCGTCCGACAGCCCGTCCAACGGCCCCGGGGACTGGGCCATTCGGGTGTCCGGGAAGGGAACTGACCCCTAGGCTGCGGTGTCTGTGCTGGGGAGCGCGTATCCCCCCGACCGACGGAGTAGCCCCGTATGTCGTACTGCCCCACGTGTGGGAACCCTGTCTCGGACGCCTCCGCCCGCTTCTGCATGAAGTGCGGCCGCGAACTTCCCGCGGCCGCACCGCCCGCGGCCGGTCCGGCGCCAGCGACCCCGCCTCCCGCTCCGCCCGTCCCACCGACGCCCACGCAGGTCACCCCCGTACCGCCACCGCCACCCCCGCCGCCCGCGTACGCCGCACCCACGGCGACCTTCCCGGGGGCCGGCGGACCGCCGCCGGCCGCGCCGGGGGTGCCGGGCCCGCCCGTACCGCCGTCGCCGGCCGCGCTGTTCGTCCGCCGGGTCTTCTCCGGCGGCTGGGGCCCGGCGGTGATGGCCGCGGTCGTCCCGGCGGTGGTGCTGTTCGTCATCGCGGCCGGGCTCGGCACCTGGTCGCAGCACTCCCTGAAGAGCGACGAGGTCAGCTGGCAGACCCGCACCCGGATAGCCCTCGCGCTGACCGTCCAGGGCCTCGGCGGCCACGCCAACGTGCCCAGCCTGTACGGCGACAGGTGCTCGGACGGCGGCGACTCCGGCTCCGGCTTCTCGGACGGCGGTGACAACGGCGACGACTTCAGCAGCAGCGGCGGCGACTACGGCGACAGCAGCGGCGACGACGGCAGCGACGGTTACGACAACGGCGACGACTTCAGCAGCGGCGGCGGCGACTACGGCGACAGCAGCGGCGATTTCGGCGACAGCAGCGGGGACTTCGGCGACAGCAGCGGCGACTACTACGGTGACAGCAGCGGCGACGACGGCAGCGACTACTACGGCGACAGCAGCGACGGCAGCACCTTCGGCAGCTACCGCACCGACAGCTCCCCCCGGACCTACAGCGACCACCTCGCGGCCGACGACTGCCTGACGACGACCCGCAGCGCCCATCTGTCCGTCGTCCCCCTCGGCGTCACGCTCGTCTGGCTGCTCGCGCTGATCCTCTGCCTGCGCTCGGTGCGGCTGCGCAGCCCCGGCCCGGAGACGGCCGCGCGCGTCGCGCTGCTGACCGGCGTCGTGTCGACGGCCCTGGCCTTCTACGCGCAGCCGTCCCTCAACGGCATCGAACTGCACTCGGGCCCCTGGCGCGTCCTGCTGTGGTCCTTCCTGCTCGCCCTGGTGACCTCGCTGGTGGTCCTCGACGGGCCCGCGCTGCGGACCCGGTTCGGCACCGTCTACCGCGTGCTGAGCACGGCGCTGCTCGCGCTCGTCGTCACCGTGCTGTTCGCCGGTGCCGTCGTCTACGCGATCGGCATCGGCTACCACCACGAGCTGGAGACCCCCGGCCTGATCGCGGCCGCGCTGCTGCTGCCGAACCTCGGGCTCGCCGGTCTCGGCCTCGGCTGGGGCGCCCCCTTCAAGGTCACCGCGACCGGCGGCAGCGGGCGCAGCTCGCACAGCGTGTCCTTCGGCCTGAGCAAGCTCAACGACTACTGGGACGGCTCGGCCACGCCGCTCGCCGTCCTCGGCGGGGCGCTGTGCGCGCTGGCCATCGGCCTGATCGCGTCGAGCCGGGTGCGGGACCGGGCCCAGCAGTTCGCGGTCGCGGGCGCCTTCACCCTGATGTTCTGGGTGCTGGTCGTGATCGGCGGGATCGGTGTGAGCGGCCTCTACACCTTCAGCCTCGCGGAGGGCACCAACGGGCACGAGCACGTCGGCACCGACGCGGGGCAGGCGCTGCTGTTCGCGCTGCTGTGGTCCTTCGGCGGTGTCCTGGTCGCCCCGTTCCTCCGGCACGTCTTCGGCCGCGGGGACGAGCCCGGCACCCCGGCGTACGCGGGCCCGTCCCCGTACGCGCCGCCTGCGCCGCACGGCGCCGCGCAGGGCTACGGGCAGCCGCAGGGCGGGGCGTACGTGCCGACGCAGCCCGCCCCCGGGCAGGGCGCGGCACCGGCCCCGGCCCCGGCTCCTGAGCCCGCTCCGGCTCCCGCGCCGCAGCCGCCCACGCCCACGCCCACGCAGGAGGTGCACGACCTCGGGGTGGTCCAGCCCGACCGGCTGACCAAGCGCGAGGCGGCCCAGCGCGACGAGGGGGAGGGCACGCCGCCGCAGGCGTGACAAACGGTCCCGGTCACCGGTCCCCTTTGCGGACCGAAGCTGTCCGCAAGGGCTTCTAGCGTGGGTGTCGCACCCCAAGGAGAGCCCTTGCGGACAGCGGAAGGCGGACCACCATGACCGGGACCGGCACCCTCGACCAGCAGCAGAACGGCGACCCGGCGGCCGCCGCCCCCGCACCCACCGGGGAGCGCGCCGACCTGCTGGAAGTGCTCGGCAAGCACCGCCACTTCCTGCGCTTCACCGCCCGCGACCTCACCGACGAGCAGGCCGGGCAGCGGACCACCGTGAGCGAGCTGTGCATCGGCGGCCTCATCAAGCACGTGACCTCGGTCGAAAGCTCCTGGGCGAACTTCGTCGTCGAGGGCGCCTCCGCGATGCCCGACTTCACGGCCATGACGGAGGCCGACTTCGCCGCGCGCGCCGCCGAGTTCCGCATGCAGCCCGGCGAGACGCTCGCGGGCGTCCTCGCCGCGTACGACGAGGCCGCGCGCCGCACGGACGAGCTGGTCGCGTCACTGCCGGACCTCGACGCCTCCCACCTGCTGCCCAAGGCGCCGTGGCACGAGGGCGACGCGCGGTGGAGCGCCCGCCGCACCTTCCTGCACATCGTCGCCGAGACCGCGCAGCACGCCGGGCACGCGGACATCATCCGCGAGGCCCTGGACGGGGCGAAGACCATGGGCTGAGGCCCGGCGAACGGCGGACCCGGCCGGTCCGTACGCCCCCGCCGCCGCCCGACCGCGGCGGGGGCTCATAGACTCGGGGGCAACCGGGCCCGCGGCCCGGCGCCGTCATGCCGTCCCTCGCCGCACTACGGGAGAGCCACCGTGCCCGACACCGCCCTGTCCGAGCGCACCGCCGACGTGATCGTCGTCGGCGCCGGCCCCGCCGGTTCGACGACCGCGTACTACCTGGCGAAGGCGGGGCTCGACGTCCTGCTGCTGGAGAAGACGTCCTTCCCGCGCGAGAAGGTGTGCGGCGACGGCCTCACCCCGCGCGCCACCAAACAGCTCGTGTCGATGGGCATCGACATCTCCGAAGAGGCGGGCTGGCTGCGCAACAAGGGCCTGCGCATCATCAGCGGCGGCCTGCGCCTGGAGATGGACTGGCCGGACCTGGCCGCCTACCCGGACTACGGGCTCGTCCGCCGCCGCGAGGACTTCGACGAACTCCTCGCCCAGCAGGCCGTGAAGGCGGGCGCGCGGCTCTACGAGCGCTGCAACGTCTCCGGCCCGATCATCGACGAGCGCACCGGCCGTATCACCGGCGTGACCGCCAAGCTCGGCGTCGAGAAGACCCCGCTGGCCTTCAACGCCCCCCTCGTCGTCGCCGCCGACGGCAACTCCACCCGGCTCTCCCTCGCGATGGGCCTGCACCGCCGCGAGGACCGCCCGATGGGCGTCGCGGTGCGCACCTACTTCACCTCCCCGCGGCACGAGGACGACTACCTCGAATCGTGGCTGGAGCTGTGGGACCGGCGCGGCTCCGTCCCGCGCCAACTGCCCGGCTACGGCTGGATCTTCGGCCTCGGCGACGGCACCTCCAACGTCGGCCTCGGCATCCTCAACTCCTCCGCGGCCTTCCGCGAGCTGGACTGGCGCGAGGTCCTCAAGGCCTGGGTCGCCGGCATGCCCGAGGACTGGGGCTACACCGAGGAGAACATGACGCAGCCCATCCGCGGCGCCGCCCTCCCGATGGCCTTCAACCGCCAGCCGCACTACACCCGCGGCCTGCTGCTCGTCGGCGACGCGGGCGGCCTCGTCAACCCGTTCAACGGCGAGGGCATCGCCTACGCGATGGAATCCGGCCAGCTCGCCGCCGACGTCATCACGCAGGCACACGCCCGCACCACCCCGGCGCAGCGCGAACTCGCCCTCCAGCGCTACCCGAAGATCCTCAAGGACACCTACGGCGGCTACTACACGCTCGGCCGCGCCTTCGTGAAGCTCATCGGCAACCCGAAGGTCCTCCAGCTGTGCACGGAACGCGGCCTGACCCACCCGATGCTGATGCGCTTCGCCCTCAAGCTGCTCGCCAACCTCACCGACCCGACGGGCGGCGACGCGATGGACCGCATCATCAACGGCCTGACGAAGATCACCCCCCGCGCCTGATCCGTTCCCGCGCCTGATCCGTTCACGCGCTGTTTGCGCGTGCGGACGACGAAGCGCCCCGGCCCCGCAGGCGACTGCGGGGCCGGGGCGCTTCGCGTGGCTCAGCTCTCTTCCTGCGGCGGCAGCGCGTTGCGCCACAAGGTGATGTCCAGCACCACGTAGGTGCTGGTCTCGGTGGCCTTCGAAGCGCTCTTGTAGGTGATCAGCGCGACCGTGCCCTCGGGGGTGCGGGCGCAGATCTGGCTGCCGGGGGACACCCGGGCCACGCTGATCTCCTGGGTGAAGCGGGTGTCGTGCAGGCACGTGGCGAGCGAGCCCTCCTCGCCGGTGTCGAGCAGCACGAGCTTGGTGTCGTAGGCCTTCAGGCTGCACGGGTCGTTCGCGCAGCTGTAGGAGAAGTCGTCGTCCGTGTCGTTCTGCGGGGTCAGCTCGCTGTCGGCGAAGCTCAGGTGGTAACCGGCGGGCAGCTGGATGCCGTTGTGCGGCTCCGGCTGCGGGTTGGGGTCGGCCTGGCTGGACGGCTGGTCGTCCGGGGTGCCGGTGTCGCCGCCGCTGTCGGCCGCGTCGGTCGGCTCCGGCTCGGTCGTCGGCGCCGCGGTGGTGACGGGCGCGGAGGTGTGCGTCGTCGGCTTGTCGGCCTGGTCGTCGCTCTTGCCGCCGCCGTTCAGCGCGACGGCGGCGCCGACCGCCGCCGCGATGACGACGACCGCGACGCCGACGGCGATGGCCACCCGCTTGCCGCGCCCCATGCGCCGGGGCGGCGGGGCGCCCGCGCCGCTGCCGGCCGGGGTCGGCGCGGTCGGGCCGTTCGGGGCGCCGAACTGACCCTGGGGCGCGTACGGGGAGCCGCCCTGCGGATAGCCGTACGCCGGGGCGCCGCCGGGACCGGCGGGGTGCGTGGCCGGGTAGGCGTAGGCCGCCGGGACACCCTGCTCGCCGCCCGGCTGGGCCTGCGGCTGCGGGGAGGCGTAGGCGGCGGGCTGCGCGTGCTGGACCGGCTGCGCGGGCTCGACCGGGGGCTGCGCGGCCGGAGCCGGGGTCTGAGGCGCCGGGGCCTGGACCGGGGGCGGGGTCGGTGCCACGTCCGGCCGGGTCGGCGTCGGCGGGGGCGTCTGCGGGACGGCGTCCGCCGGGGACGCGGCGGGCGGCGGCGGAGTGGCCGGGGCGGGCGGCGCGGTGGGCGCGGCCGGCGGCGGGGTGGCGGGGGCCGCTGCCGCCGGGGCGGACGCGGGCGGGGCCGACGGGGCCGGGGGCGTGGCGGGCGACTCGGGCGCGACGTGCCGCGCCGGGATCTCCGCGGCCAGCGCGACCGGCAGCCACTGCTCGGGGCGGCGCAGCTCCGTCTGCTGCGAGGCCGCCCGGCACATCCCCACGACGTCGGCCAGCGAGGGCCGTTCCGCCGGGTCCTTCGCCAGGCAGCGGTGCACCAGCGGGCGCAGCTCCTCCGGCAGCGTCGCCAGGTCCGGCTCCTCGTGCACGATCCGGTAGAGCACGGCGTGCGAGGGGCCGTCCCCGTACGCGGGCGCGCCGAGTGCGGCGTAGGCGGCGACCTGGCCGAGCGCGAAGATGTCCGTGGCGGGCGTGATCTCCCGCCCGGAGGCCTGCTCGGGCGCCATGAAGGCGGGCGTGCCGATCGTGACGCCGCTGCCGGTCAGCGCGGTGGCGTCGGCGGCGCGGGCGATGCCGAAATCGATGACGCGCGGGCCGTCGGAGGCCAGCAGCACGTTGGACGGCTTCAGGTCGCGGTGCACGAGCCCGGCGCCGTGCACGGCCTCCAGCGCCTCCGCGATCCCGGCGACCAGCAGCAGCACCGTCGGCACCGGCAGCGGCCCGTGCTCGGCGACCGCGGACGCCAGCGTCGGCCCCGGCACGAAGGCGGTGGCCAGCCACGGCCGCGTACCGTCCGCGTCGCTGTCGATGACCGGCGCGGTGTACAGGCCCTGCACGCGCTGCGCGGCCTGCACCTCCTGCTTGAACCGGCGGCGGAATTCCGCGTCCTCCGCGAATTCCGGCCGGATCACCTTGACGGCGACGGGCCGCCCAGCGGGCGTGTGGGACAGGTAGACCTTGCCCATCCCGCCCGCGCCGAGCCGCGCCGCCAGCCGATACGCCCCCACCGACGCCGGATCGTCCGCCTCGAGTGGCTGGAAAACCTCGCCGGACCCTCCGGCCCCGCCCGCCCCGCTCATCCTCTGACCGCCTCGTCCCCGAAGTTGCTCCTGGCGGCATGGAGACTACCGGCCACGGGGCCGGTAGCCGTGCTCCGTCTCCCAGTTGTGCCCTGACAGGCACTCAGCGGTGACGGACCGCACGGCTCCCGCACGGGCCGCGCCCCGTCCCGACCCCGCCCGTCCGGACCTCCCCCCTACGGGTCGGCCGCCGCGCCGGTCAGCGCCGGCGGTCAGGCGCGACGCAGAACTCGTTGCCCTCCGGGTCGCCGAGCACGCAGTGGTCCTCGTCCTGCCTCACCACGCGTGCCCCCGCGGCGACCAGGCGGGCCTTCTCCGCCTCGACCCCGGCCTGGCCGCCCGCCACGCGTATGTCGACGTGCAGCCGGTTCTTCGCCGTCTTCGGTTCCGGAACGCGCAGGATCGACAGCCGCGGGCCCGCCCCGTCCGGGTCGCACAGCCAGGCCCCCTCGCTGGCGGCGTCCGCCGGGTCGATACCGAAGGAGGCCAGCCACTCGTCACGCGTCGCGAACGGCGCGGGCGGCGGCTCGTCCACGTAACCGAGCGCGGTCTTCCAGAAAGCGGTGAGCACGGCGACGTCGTCGGCGTCGAGCGTGAGATCGATACGAGCACCCATGCCGACGACGCTACGCGCCACCACTGACAATCCGCCCGCTGCGCGGCGGAGCCCCCCCGCACCCTCCGCCGCCGCGTTCCGTTTCCGGCCCGCGGGGGGCCGCCGCGTGAGTAGGGTGGCGCGCCATGGAGCTTCCCCGGGTCGACGCGGCGCTGCTCGCGCAGTGGTGCGCGCGCCACCTCGCGTCGCCGGTCGCCGCCGAGCGGTTCCGCGGCGGGCGGCTGTCCGTCGTGGTCGGCGCCGGACTCGCCGACGGTCGGCAGGTCGTGGTGAAGGTCCGCGAGACCGCCCCGCGCGTCGCGCACTGCTTCGCCGTGCAGAGCGCGCTGTACGCCGCGGGCTTCCCGGCCCCCGAGCCGATCCTGCCGCCCACCCCGCTCGGACGGTGGACGGCCACGGTCGAGGCGCTCGTCGAGGGCGGTGGCCGCACCCCGACCTCGGGCCGCGACCCCCGCCCGTACGCCGCCGCGCTCGCGCGGATGGTGCGGCTCGCCGCCCCGTCGGCCGCCCGCGCCGACCTCGACCCGAAGCCGTCCTGGAACCGCTGGGACCACGACGAGCCCGGCGTGTGGCCGACCGCCGAGGACGCCGACCCCGCCCGCGGCCCGGTGACCGGCCCCGACTGGCTGGAACACGCGGGCCGCCGCGCCCGTGAGCGCCTCGCGGCGTGCCGGGAGCCGTACGTCGTCGGCCACGGCGAATGGCTGCCAGAGAACTTCCGCTGGCGCGGCGAGGAACTGTACGTCGCCTACGACTGGGACAGCCTCGTCCTGGCGCCCGAGGCGGTGCTCGCCGGGTTCGCGGCGGCGGACGTGGCCCCCTCCGTCGAGGATACCGCCGCCTTCCTCACGGCGTACGAGGCCGCGGCGGAACGGGAGTTCACCCCGGACGAGCGCGCGGCGGCCTGGGCGGCGGGCCTGTGGGCGCGCGGCTGGAAGGCGCACCGCGAGGTCGCGGCGGGGCAGCCGCCGCGGGCGCTGACGGAGGACCGGGCGCGGCGGCTGGCGGAGCTGGCGGGGGCCTGAACCGGGTACCTCGCGGCGGGGGTCGACGGCGGGCCCGGCGCTCCTTCCGGGGTCCGCCGCACGGTCAGCGGAAGTCCCGCCCGTCCCGCAACTCCCAGCTGTGCGCGCCCGGATGGGCGGCGAACTCGCAGCACGGCTCGTACGCGGGCGGCGGGCCGGTGCCCGTGCAGTCGGGCAGGACGAAGACGGTCGCGGGCCGCCGTCCGCGGATCCAGCGCGTCCACACCGCGCCGTGCGCGCGGCCCGGCAGCTCCATGACGAAGGCGTGGTGGTCGCCCAGCGAGTGCCGTTCCAGCGTGCAGCGCAACTGCCTCTCCACGTCGTCGGGCACCGTGCTGGCGAAGGGCGCGAGCCGCCGGGCGGCGCCCACCAGGGCGGCGGGCAGTCCGACCCGCTCCCCGCAGATGACACGGACTTCGGTCGAGGTCATGCGGCGCCGCCCTCCTCGCGTGCTCCCCCCACCGCCTCCCGCGGGGGACCCCGGCCGCGAGCGCCCGCGGCCGTCACCCTCCCAAACGATCACGCCCCGTCCGGGGGCACCGTCCCTCGCCCCGATGGCCGGTTGCGGACCATGCGCGGGGTACGGATCCGGGGCCGGTCCGCGCCCAGGCGCCCCTACGGCTCGTGCGGCTCATGCGGTTCGTGCGGCTCGA
>NZ_JBSGHL010000060.1:0-51814 GCF_053604375.1 Streptomyces sp. NPDC004031
GACGTCCGATGACCTCGACCGTTTCCCCCGCCGAACCTCCCGCGTCCCCCGCCCCGCTGGACGCCCTCCTGCGCCACTTCGCCGATCTGCGCGAGCCTGTCCGCGCGTCCAGGGCGCCCCGGCCCCGGGCCGCGTCAGGCCGCCTCCACGGCGGTGCAGCGCCAGCGCTCGGGCCCGTAGCCGGTGGCGGCGTCCGGGCCGCCGGCCTCCAGCCGGAAGGCCAGCGCGCGGAAGACGTCCTGGCCCAGGCACACCACCGCGCAGACCTCCAGCGCCCCGCCGGCCGTGCGGAAGGGGTGGCAGCGGTACACGAATGGGGTACGGCCGCGGGCACCGCGCGGGCGCCAGTCCGCGCGCCGGGCGTGCAGCTCCCACAGCCGCTGGTACGCCTCGTCGCGCACCTTTCCGGCCAGCATCGTCAGCGGCTGCCGCCCGGTCAGGACGTCCAGCAGCCGGCCGGCGAACCAGTCGTGCGGCGACTGCGGGCGCAGCACCCCGCCCGGCACCCGGCCCGCGGGCGGCCGCCCGCCGGGGCGGCGCGGGTCCCGGCGGCCGGGCGGGGCCGCGCCCGCGCCCCGCGGCCTGCGGGGCGGCGCGCCGGCGGCGGGAAGCGGGGCGGAGGCGGCGGGCTGGTGCGGTGGCTGCGGCACGGTGGCTCCCCAAGATCGTTACTGGCTGGTAGTCCGGTTCTAGGGGGCGCCCCGGCGGATGGGCAAACGCGTCGGGCGCTGTGCGAGGCCGCCGCGGAATTCACCTGTGAGGCTGGTTGCGCACGTATGCTTCACGCCATGCGCGTCTATATTCCGACGACCATTGCGGGACTTGCCGAGGCGTACAAGGCGGGCGAGGTGGGGCCCGCGCCGATCGACGCCTTCGCCGTGACGCCGAGTCTGCGCGAGTGGTACGTCTCCGACGACATAGAGGAACTGGAGTACGCGGCGCTGTCCCGGGCCGCCCAGGCGTCCCTGCGGCTGCTGGCCGTCCAGCCCGACCTGCCACGACGCCGCACGGTCGTCGCGGTGGACGTGCCCGACGCCGCCGTGCGCTTCGACCCCGACCGGGGGCTGGACCCGTCCGCGCTGGGCGAGGTGCGGCTGAGCCGCCCGGTGCCGCTGTCCGACGCGGCCGCCGTCCACCTGGACTCCGACGAGGCCGAGGGCGACGTGTCCGCGGCCGCGGCCGCGCTGGGCGCCGCCGACGCGGGGGACGACGACGCGCAGTTCACGGTGGACGGCGCCGAGGACCACGAGCTGCTCTGGTACGCGACGCAGGAAATCCCCAACCTGATCGGGTGAACCGCGGGTCCACCGGTCGGCCCATCACCCGTATGTGCGTACGGTCCGACCGTGCGCCTGTCGGGTGTTCGGAATGTCGCACTGCGGGTGGAGTTATCCACAGGCCGTGAGACCCGGTGGGGGCTCACGCGAGTACGGTTCCTTCCATGAGCACGCATCTCGTATGGGACTGGAACGGGACCCTCCTCCACGACATCGACGCGGTGATCGAGGCCACCAACGCCTCCTTCGCCGAGATCGGACTGCCCCCGATCACCCTCGACCGCTACCGCGAGCTGTACTGCGTGCCCGTGCCCCGGTTCTACGAGCGGCTGACCGGCCGGCTGCCCTCGGACGCCGAGTGGGAGGTCATGGACAGCGCCTTCCACCGGCACTACTGGCGGCTGGCGCAGTCCTGCGGCCTCGCCGAGGGCGCCGCCGACCTGCTCGCCGCGCGGCAGGCGGCGGGGCTGACGCAGTCGCTGTGCTCGCTCGCGCCGCACGCCGAACTGGTCCCGTTCGTGGCCTCGCACGGCATCACCGAGCGCTTCGTGCGGGTCGACGGCCGCAAGGACGCCTCGACGGCCGGAAAGTCCGAGCAGATGGTCCGCCACGTCAGCTCGCTCGGCGACATCGACCCGCGCCGGGTCGTGGTCATCGGCGACGCCCTGGACGACGCGGCCGCCGCCGCGCACGCCGGAGTGCGCGCCGTGCTCTACACCGGGGGTTCGCACAGCAGAGCGGCTCTGGAAGCGGCCGGGGTGCCGGTGGTGGACAGCCTGGCCGAGGCGGTCGAGCAGGCCGAGCGAATAGCGTCCTGACGGATCGCCGCAGGTCGGGGCCCGATCGCGGCGGCATTCTGTCCATCGGGGCCAAAGGTGGCCGGTGCATTTGTACGAAGACGTCGCCTGACAGCCCTCCCGGGCGGAGCGATAGCCTGGACGCCGTGATCACTGGTGATCCGTTCTCCAGGGGCGGGTTCGTGCCGACGCGCACGACTGACCCCTTTCCCGGCATAGCGTCGTCCCGTAGCGGAAACCCCGCGTACCGGTACGTCGTGCCATCAACCGACGTCACGCAATGGCGCGCGACAGGAGTCAGAAGACATGCAGAGCAAGCTGGACGAAACCAAGGCCGAACGGCTGGCGCAGGCGGCGCAGGTCGGTGAGCACAGCCAGCAGGGGAGGCTGCCCGGCCAGGGACTCGACGCGGAGGCCCTGAGCGCGTTCCTCCAGCGGTACTACCTGCACAGCGCACCGGAAGACCTGGTCGACCGCGATCCGGACGACATCTTCGGGGCGGCGCTGTCGCACTACCGGCTCGCCGAGGTACGCCCGCAGGGCACCGCCAACGTCCGGGTGCACACCCCCACGGTGGAGGAGAACGGGTGGCAGTGCAGCCACACCGTCGTCGAGGTCGTCACCGACGACATGCCCTTCCTCGTGGACTCGGTGACCAACGCGCTGACGCAGGCCAACCGGGCGATCCACGTGGTGGTCCACCCGCAGTTCACCGTCCGCCGGGACCTGACGGGCAAGCTGCTGGAGATCCTGCCCGCCGGCACGGAGCCGGACAGCGGGGCGCTGCCGCACGACGCGCTGGTCGAGTCCTGGATCCATGTCGAGATCGACCGTGAGACCGACCGGGCCGACCTCCAGGAGATCACCGCCGACCTCCGTCGGGTGCTGTCCGACGTGCGGGAGTCCGTCGAGGACTGGGCCAAGATGCGGCAGGCCGCGCAGTCCATCGCCGACGAGCTGGCGGCGAGCCCGCCGCCGCTGCCGCAGCGGGAGATCGACGACGCCCTGGAGCTGCTGCGCTGGCTCGACGGCGACCACTTCACCTACCTCGGCTTCCGCGAGTACGAGCTGATCACCGAATCCGGCGAGGACGGCGGCAGCGAGGACGTGCTGGTCGCCGTGCCGGGGACGGGCCTGGGCATCCTGCGCTCCGACCCGCAGCACCCGCGGGCCGACAGCACCCACCCCGGCCACCCGGGGCACCCCAACTCGCCCTCGTTCAGCAGGCTGCCGGCCGACGCGCGGGCCAAGGCCAGGGAGCACAAGCTGCTCATCCTGACCAAGGCCAACAGCCGCTCCACGGTGCACCGCCCGTCCTACCTGGACTACGTCGGCGTGAAGAAGTTCGACGCCGAGGGCAACGTCATCGGCGAGCGGCGCTTCCTGGGGCTCTTCTCGTCGGCCGCCTACACCGAGTCGGTACGGCGGGTGCCGGTGGTCCGCCGCAAGGTCGAGGAGGTGCTCGCGGGCGCCGGCTTCTCCGCCGACAGCCACGACGGCCGCGACCTGCTCCAGATCCTGGAGACCTACCCGCGCGACGAGCTGTTCCAGACCCCCGCCGAGACGCTCCAGTCCATCGCCACCAGCGTGCTCTACCTCCAGGAGCGCCGCAAACTCCGGCTGTTCCTGCGGCAGGACGAGTACGGCCGCTACTTCTCCGCGCTGGTCTACCTGCCGCGGGACCGCTACACCACCGCGGTGCGGCTGCGGCTGACGAACATCCTCCAGGAGGAACTGGGCGGCCACAGCGTCGACTTCACCGCCTGGAACACCGAATCGGTGCTCTCCCGGCTGCACTTCGTGATCCGTATCGATCCCGGCGGCTCGCTGCGCGAGCTGACCGACTCCGACGTCGAGCACATCGAGAACCGGCTGTCGGAGGCCACCCGGTCGTGGTCCGACGGCTTCGCCGAGGCGCTGACGGCCGAGTGCGGCGAGGAGCGGGCGGCCGAGCTGCTGCGCCGCTACGGGCAGGCCTTCCCCGACGGCTACCGCGCCGACTTCCCGCCGCGGGTGGCCGTCGCCGACCTCCAGCACTTCGAGCACCTCGGCGAGGACGACTTCACCCTCAGCCTGTACGAGCCGGTGGGCGCCGCTCCCGAGGAGCGCCGCTTCAAGATCTACCGCACCGGGGCGCCGGTGTCGCTGTCCGCGGTGCTGCCGGTGCTCCAGCGGCTCGGCGTCGAGGTCGTCGACGAACGCCCCTACGCGCTGCGCCGCTCCGACGGCTCCCGGGTGTGGGTCTACGACTTCGGGCTGCGGCTCGACCCCGCGCTCGGCGACCTCGGGGAGGACGCCCGCGAGCGCTTCCAGGAGGCCTTCGCCGCGGCCTGGACCGACCGCGCGGAGAACGACGGCTTCAACTCCCTGGTGCTGCGCGCGGGTCTGGACTGGCGGCAGGCGATGGTGCTGCGCGCCTACGCCAAGTACCTGCGGCAGGCCGGGTCCACCTTCAGCCAGGACTACATGGAGGACACCCTCCGCACCAACGTCCACACCACCCGGCTGCTGGTCAACCTCTTCCAGGCGCGGCTGTCACCCGACCACCAGCGGGCCGGCAGCGAACTCACCGACGGCATCCTGGAGGAGCTGGACGGCGCGCTCGACCAGGTCGCGAGCCTCGACGAGGACCGCATCCTGCGCTCCTTCCTCAGCCTGATCAAGGCGACGCTGCGCACCAACTACTTCCAGCGCGCCGAGGACGGGCAGCCGCACCGCTACCTGTCGATGAAGTTCGACCCGCAGGCCATCCCCGAACTGCCCGCGCCCCGGCCCGCGTACGAGATCTGGGTGTACTCCCCGCGGGTGGAGGGCGTGCACCTGCGCTTCGGCAAGGTCGCGCGCGGCGGCCTGCGCTGGTCCGACCGCCGGGAGGACTTCCGCACCGAGGTGCTGGGCCTGGTCAAGGCGCAGATGGTGAAGAACACGGTCATCGTGCCGGTCGGCGCCAAGGGCGGCTTCGTCGGCAAGCGGCTGCCCGACCCGGCCGCCGACCGCGACGCATGGCTCGCCGAGGGCATCGACTGCTACAAGACCTTCATCTCCGGCCTGCTCGACATCACCGACAACCTGGTGGCCGGCGAGGTCGTCCCCCCGCAGAACGTGGTGCGGCACGACGGCGACGACACCTACCTGGTGGTGGCCGCCGACAAGGGCACCGCGTCCTTCTCCGACATCGCCAACGAGGTCGCGATCTCCTACGGCTTCTGGCTCGGCGACGCCTTCGCCTCCGGCGGCTCGGTCGGCTACGACCACAAGAAGATGGCCATCACCTCCTCCGGTGCCTGGGAGTCGGTCAAGCGGCACTTCCGGGAGATGGGCGTCAACACCCAGGAGGAGGACTTCACGGTCGTCGGCATCGGCGACATGTCCGGTGACGTGTTCGGCAACGGCATGCTGCTGTCGGAGCACATCCGGCTGGTCGCCGCCTTCGACCACCGGCACATCTTCCTGGACCCCGACCCGGACGCCGCCACCTCCTACGCCGAGCGGCGCCGGCTGTTCGAGCTGCCCCGCTCCAGCTGGGCCGACTACGACACCTCGGTCATCTCGACCGGCGGCGGCGTCTATCCGCGCACGGCCAAGTCCATCCCGGTCAGCGCGGCGGTCCGGGCGGCCCTCGGGATCGAGAAGGGACCGGGCCCGGCCAAGCTCACCCCGGCCGAGCTGATGAAGGCGATCCTCCAGGCCCCCGTGGACCTGTTGTGGAACGGCGGCATCGGCACGTACGTCAAGGCCTCCACCGAGAGCCAGCTCGACGTCGGCGACAAGGCCAACGACGCGATCCGCATCGACGGCACGGATCTGCGCGTCAAGGTGGTCGGCGAGGGCGGCAACCTGGGCTTCACCCAGCTGGGCCGGATCGAGTTCGCCCGCTCCGGCGGCCCGGAGGGCACCGGCGGGCGGATCGACACCGACGCGATCGACAACAGCGCCGGCGTGGACGCCTCCGACCACGAGGTCAACATCAAGATCCTGCTCAACGGTCTGGTCACCGACGGCGATCTGACGGTCAAGCAGCGCAACACGCTGCTGGCGGAGATGACGCACGAGGTCGGCAACCTGGTGCTGCGCAACAACTACGCGCAGAACGTCGCGCTCGGCAACAGCATGGCGCAGGCCGGCAGCCTGCTCCAGGCGCACCAGCGGTTCATCCGGCGGCTGGTGCGTGACGGCCACCTGGACCGGGCGCTGGAGTTCCTGCCCACCGACCGGCAGATCCGCGAGCGGGCGGGCGCCGGACAGGGCCTGAGCGAGCCGGAGATGGCGGTGGTCCTCGCCTACGCCAAGATCACCACGGCCGACGAGCTGATCGGCACGGGCCTGCCCGACGACCCGTATCTGCGCGGGCTGCTGCACGCGTACTTCCCCGTGCCGCTGCGCGAACGCTTCGCCGCGCAGATCGACGCCCACGCGCTGCACCGCGAGATCATCACCACGCTGCTGGTCAACGACACGATCAACACCGCCGGTACGACCTTCCTGCACCGCTTCCGGGAGGAGATCGGCGCGACCACCGAGGAGATCGTGCGGGCGCACACCGCGGCCCGGACGATCTTCGGCCTCGGCGGGATCTGGGACGACGTCGAGGCGCTGGACAACCAGGTGACCGCCGACGTGCAGACCCGGATCCGGCTGCACTCGCGGCGGCTGGTCGAGCGCGCCACCCGCTGGCTGCTCAACAACCGGCTGCAGCCCCTGCAGATCGCCGAGACCATCGACCACTTCGAGGACGGGGTGGCCGCGGTCTGGTCGCAGTTGCCGAAGCTGCTGCGCGGCGCCGACCTGGAGTGGTTCGACACCGTGCACGGCGAGATGACCGGCAGCGGGGTGCCGGAGGACCTGGCCACCCGGGTCGCCGGGCTCTCCTCGGCCTTCCCGGCGCTGGACATCGTGGAGGTCGCGCACCGCAGCGGCAAGGAGCCGCTGGACGTCGCGGAGGTCTACTTCGACCTCGCCGACCGGCTGCAGATCACCCAGCTGCTCGACCGGATCATCCTGCTGCCCCGGTCCGACCGCTGGCAGTCGATGGCCCGCGCCGCCATCCGTGAGGACCTCTTCGCGGCGCACGCGGCGCTGACCGCCGACGTGCTGTCCGCCGGGGACGACGTGGCGACACCCGAGCAGCGCTACCAGGCCTGGGAGGACCAGAACTCCGGTCTGATCGGCCGGGCGCGGACGACGCTGGAGGAGATCCAGGGCGCCGAGGAGTTCGACCTGGCGAGCCTGTCGGTGGCGATGCGCACCTTCCGGACGCTGCTGCGCACGCACCGCTGAGCCGGCCGGGCCGTGGGGGCGCCGGTACGGCCCGGCGCCCCCACGGCCCCCCGCCGGAACCTGAGCAGGCCCCGCAGCCGGCCCCGGGCTCCCGCCCGGACCCCGCCCCGGTCCCACGGCCGGGCCCCACGGCCCCGGCCCCCCGCCGGGCCACCGGCCCTACGGTCCGAGGCGGAAGAGACGCTCGCCCGTGTGCGGGGAGACGGCGACCAGGGTGACGCCGCGCGGGGACGGGCGGTCCGCGGGCAGCAGCAGCCACCGCGCGCCGTAGCGGCGGGCGATGGCCGAGCGGCGCGCGGGTGAGGTGCCGCGGGCGAAGTACGTCCGGACGTCGGCCCAGCGGCGGGCGCGCTCGGCGGCCGGGGTCGACGGGTCGGGCCATGTCGGGGCGGCCAGGAAGAGGCCGTAGGCGGGCAGCACGTGCAGCGGCACGTTGTCGTCCGTCAGGACGGTGCCGCCCGCTGGCACCCGGTCCGCGACCCAGCGGTAGTCCGGCCAGCGCGCCGGGTGCGGGGTCGCGGCGGGCAGCCAGCGCTGCGGCACCACCGCGCCGACCTGGGCGAAGAGCGCGAAGCCCAGCGCCACCGCGGCCAGCGGCGCGAGCACCGCGCGCAGCCGGGTCCACGGCGGTACGGCCGCCAGCTCCACCGCGAGCGCGAACTGCGGCGGCACGAGCAGCAGCCCGATGACCCGCCCGTAGGTGTAGTGCCCGCTCACCCACCCGTATCCGGCGAGGAGGGCGTCGGCGGCGAACATCAGCACCAGCGGGTCGCGCGGCCGCCGCCGCACCCGCAGGGCCAGCGCCGGGAGCCCGGCCAGGGCGAGGCCGTACCACTGCCAGGGGTGGGTGTAGAGGCGGCGGTGCACCGCGTCCACGGTGGTGTCACCGGCCAGCGCGAAGACGTCGAAGTACGGCCAGGCCGCCGCTGCCGCGACGCCCGCCGCCGCGGTGAGGGCCCAGCGCAGCCACACCGTGCGGGACCGCCCGCGCTGCCGCCCCGCCACCGTCGCCGCGATGCCGACGGCGGCGCCCAGCGCGGTGATCGGGTGGATCAGCAGCAGCGCCCCGCCCGCCGCCCCGAGCCCCGCGTGCTGCCACCACGAGCCTCCGCGCCGGGCCAGCCGGTCGGTCCAGGCCCACAGCAGGAAGGTCACCCCGACGGCGAAGGTGCTCGGGTACGAGGCCCCGCGGGTCAGCGACCACACCCCGCAGAAGCCGCTCCACTCCTTGCCCCGCACCCCCCACAGCAGCGTGAAGGCGAGCAGCGCGTACACCGGTGCGAGGCGGCGCGTGCTCAGCGTGCGGGCGTAGGCGCCGACACCCGTGACGAGCACCGCGAGGTTGAGCGGCCCGGCCCAGCGCACGGCCTCCCACCCGGCGGCCCCGGTCAGCCGGGCGGCCAGCCCCAGCGCGACGATGTACGGCGAGTAGTACGGGCTCCCGGCGCCGGATTCGTCCAGCAGCGGGTTCGCCGGGTGCCACGGGTCGTCCCGGACGCGCTGGACGGCGGAGGCGTGCTGCCCGAAGTCCGACATCACCGGGGTGTGCCAGGCCACCACGGCGATCAGCAGCCAGAACGCGCTCCCGGCCACCGCGTACGGCGACGGCCGCCACGCCCGCACGCGCGGTGCGACCGTGACCCGCGCCGTCCCCGTCACCACCGGCCCCACCCCGCGCCCGTCACCGCTGCTCCCCACCCGGTCCCGTCCCCCGCCGTCCCCGTCACCACCGGTCCCACCGACCCCACCCGGTCCCTTCCCCCCGCCCCGCAGCCGCGGGCCCCCGCGTCCTCACGCCGCCGCCTCCTCCTCCGGGCGCGGGGGAGCCGACCGGCCGCGGAAGGGGCGGCGCCAGGCCGGGACCGGTTCCGCGGGCGGCCGGTCGGCGGGGTGCGCCGCGGCGAGCAGCGGCACCGACAGGAAGCCCAGCAGCACGGGCGCCGCCATGTAGCGGAAGAGCCCCGCGGGTGTCGCGACCAGCACCGCGATCTGCAGTCCCGCGGTGGTGGCGGCGAGTGCGAGGGCGGCGCGCAGCGGGCGCCGCCGCATCACCCGGGCCACGATCAGGTACGTCGCCCAGCACCACAGGGAGCCGGTCCACAGCAGCCAGGTCAGTTCGGGTGCGCGGGCGGCGGTGTAGGCCCACACGCCCGCGCGGTGCAGGGTCGCGGAGGGTACGCCGGTGCGCAGCGCGGGCAGCCAGCGGCTGCCGGCCATGGGGTGGCCGGGGAGGGCGTAGCCGAAGCGGTCGGCGGGGATCACCGGCGGCTGGACGTAGATGTCGGTGTCGTTGTGGGGCAGGGCCCAGGCGATGCGTCCGCGGCACAGGTGCGCGGAGATCATCAGGTCGGGCCGCTGGGTGAGTACGTGCTTCCACACGCCCATCAGCCGGCCGTTGAGGCGCTCGGCGGCGGGCCGGTCGAACGGCGGGGCCATGAGCGGGTCGACCCAGGCGCAGTTGGCGCCGCCGCCCGACCAGTGTGCGAGCGGTGCGACCTGCCGCATCACCGCGAGGTCGGAGCCGCGGAAGGACTGCGGGGCGCGGTGGTAGGCGACGGCGATGTCGGCGTAGTTGAAGGCGTAGTACGAGCTGGTGCGCGGTGACTGGATGCCGATCGCCGGGTAGACGGCGAAGTTCAGGCCGAGCGCGACCGCGGTCGGGATCAGCGTGACCGCGGCGATCCGGCGCCACCAGCGCGGGATCGCGGCGAGCAGCACCAGGCCCGCGACGACGACCGCGGGGTAGGCGTTGTTGCGGAAGAGCGACAGGCCGGTCATGGCCGCGGCCAGCATCCACCAGTGGGCCGTGGGCCGCTGCCGCACGGCCAGGTGCGCGCACGCGCCGAAGGCCAGCACGGCGGCGATGGCGTAGGCGCTGTCCTTCCACACGAAGATGCCGAACGTGCCGGTGGACGGGATCAGCACGACCACCAGCGGGGCGAGGGCCGCCCACCGGCCGCGCACGCCGAGGGCGCGCAGGCCGTGGCAGGCGTAGCCGAGTCCGGCGGCCAGCACCACCGTCTGGAGGAAGGTCAGCGCGCCGAGGCCGCCGGTGATCTGGAGCGACAGCCACACCAGCACGTCGTAGGCGACGGAGTGGTCGCTGCGCCAGTGACCGGTCGTCACCTGCCAGACGTAGGTGACCGTGTCGAAGCTCATCAGGCCCGGGTAGAAGGCCAGCCACCACAGCAGCAGCACGAACTCGCAGGCCGCGGCGACCGCGAGGGGCAGCCGGGCGTGCGGCGGGACGCGGTCGGCGGCCCGCCGCAGCGCGGCCGGCGGCAGCGGCAGGCGGCGGGCCCCGGACGGCGGTGCGTCGACGCTCACCTGGCGGTCCGGCGGTCCGCCGAGGGGGCTGCGGGCACCGCGCAGACCATCACGAACTCGTTGTACTTGAAGATCCGTCCGGCCCGCCGCGGCAGCGGGAAGGAGTACGTCCGGCGGATCGCGAGCCCGGCGGTCGCGGCCTCCTTGGCCAGCTCCTCGAAGCCCACGTAGCGCACGTGCGTGGCGTCGCTCGCGAAGCCCGCCTCCTGCGGGGTGATCAGCACGACGCGCCCGCCGGGCCGTACGTACGGCAGGTAGGCGTCCAGCAGCGCGGTGGCCGTGTCGCCGTCGAGGTGCTCCAGGACATGCGCGCACAGCAGGGCGTCGAAGGCGCCGGGCACGAAGCCCGCGGCGGTGAACTCGTCGGGGGTGTACGCGGTCAGGCCGCGTTCGCGGGCCGCGGCGACCGAGTACGGGTTGTGGTCGACGCCGACGCTGCCCGGCGGGCAGTGCTGGAGGTTGCGGCCCACCCCGCAGCCGACGTCCAGTGTTCTGCCCAGCCGCAGCCGGCGCAGGTTCCAGCGGTAGGGCGCCTGGGTGGGCAGCAGCCGCCGCCCCAGCAGGCGGGCGGTGTAGTCGGGGGTGGTGGTGTCGGACATCGCGGGTCTTTCACGCCTTTCACGTCACAGCTGGTACGGCCGGGTTGGCCGAGGGGAGTCCGGCGGCCCGTCGGCGTCCCGCCCACCGGGCCGGGCCGCCTGGGCCGCCTCCGGTACGGGCCCGGTCCCGGCGGGGTCCGCGCCGGGTGCCCCCGGCGCACGGACCGGCGGGGCCTCCGGCCACGGGGCCCGGCGCGGGGCGAAGGCGTGCCGCAGCAGGGCCTGCGCCGCCGGGCGGGAGGACACGGCGGCCGGCAGCAGCGTCAGGGCGTGCAGCCGGGAGGACCAGTGGCGGCGGGCCGCGCGGGCGGCGCGCGGCCACCCGTGGGCGAGCAGCCGCGCGCAGGCGCCGAGGAAGAAGTCGCGGGCCTCGTCGAAGCGGGCGCCGGTCGCGGCCTGCGCGGCGGACGCGCTCTCCGCGTGCCGCCGGTAGCGGAAGCAGATCTCCGGGTCGGTGGCCAGCCGCCCGCCGTCCAGCAGCAGGTCGAGGACGACGGCCAGGTCCTGGATCACGCCCAGGTCGGCGCGGAAGGGGTGGCGGCGCAGCGCGTCGGTGCGCCAGCACACGGAGGGGAAGTAGAGCCAGTTGCCGCGCAGCAGCGACACCGCCAGGTCCTCGCCGCCGAGCAGCGCGGGGGCCCGGCGCACCCGGCCGGGCGCGTACAGCCGCTTCTTCGCGGTGTCGGTGAGGGTGCGGCAGGGCCGTCCGTCGGCGTCCACGACCTGCACGCCCGGCTGCACCATGACGGCGCCGGGGGAGCGGCGCAGCGCGCGCCGCACGGTCTGCAGGTAGCCGGGCAGCATCAGGTCGTCGCAGCCCATGAGCACGACGTAGGGTGCGCGGGCCAGTTCGACGCAGCGGTTGAAGTTGCCGGTCACCCCGAGGTTCTCGGGGTTGCGCAGGTAGTGCACGCGCGGGTCGTCGAGCCCGGCGAACCACTCCGGCACGCCCGGCTCGCGCCCGTCGTCCACGACGGTGAGCCGCCAGTCGTCCCCGTCCTGCGCCTGCACGCTGCGCACCGCCGCCCGGAGCAGGGCGACGTCCCCGTAGTACGGGATCATCACGTCGAACCGCACGCCGCCGCCGTTCACCGGTGGGCTCCTGGGGTGTGCGGCATACGGGGCAGGTCGGCGCGGGTCGGGGCGGGCACCCGGCGGGTCAGCGCGAGCAGCAGCACCAGGCCGGTGCGGGCGAGGTAGACCAGGGCGCGGCCCGCGGACTGGCTGGGCGCGCCCGCCGCGCGCGGCCGCATCGCGACCGGCACCTGGCACACGTGGTAGCCGCGGCGCAGCGCCCCCACCATGCTCTCGACGGTGTCGCCCAGGTATTCGGCCGGGTACCAGCGGGCGAAGAAGGCGATGAGGTCGCCGTTGCAGGCCCGGAAGCCGGACGTGGAGTCGGTCAGCCGGGTGCCGGCGAGCGCGGACAGCACGAGCGACAGCAGCCGCATCGTCCAGCGCCGCGGCCCGCGCACCTGGTAGTCGCCGACGCCCGCGAAGCGCGCGCCGACCGCGAGGTCCGCGGTGTCCAGGGCGGCCAGCAGCGCGGGCACGTACGCGGGGTCGTGCTGGCCGTCGGCATCGACCTGCACGGCGGCGTCGTAGCCGTGGTCGAGGGCGTAGCGGTAGCCGGTGCGCATCGCGCCGCCGACGCCCAGGTTGTACGGCAGCCGCGCCACCATGGCGCCCGCGCTGCGGGCGGTCGCGGCGGTGAGGTCGGTCGAGCCGTCGTCGACGACCAGGACGTCCGCCCACGGCACCGCGGTGCGCAGCTCCTTGAGGACGGCGGCGAGCCCCGCGGCCTCGTTCCACGCGGGCACGATGACCAGCACCCGGCGCGTCCCGCCCGGCGTGCGGGGGGCGGCAGGGGCGGTGCCCGGCGCGGTGGCCGTCCCCGCGCCCGCCGCCGGGTCCGCCGTGCCCGGGGCCGTGTCCGTGCGCGCGGCGCCGCCCGTTCCGGCGCCGAGACCGGCGCCCGCGTCGAATCCCGCTCCCGACCTCATCCGGAGCGCTCCGGGCGCTGCGCGGCCGTGGGGGCGGGCGCGGGGGAGGGGGCCGGGCCCGGGTCGGGGGCGTCGATCTCCGTCCTGAGCAGGGCGATCTCCTCGGCCAGCGTCCTGGTCTTCTCCTCCAGGCGGCTGGACTCCCAGCTCAGGTGCAGGCAGACCAGGAGCAGCAGCACGATGCCCGCGAAGAGCACCAGGCTGACGCCCGACTTGATGCCGACGCTGCCCGCGACGGAGTCCAGCATCCACGGGAAGAGCCCGAGCGGGACGACCGCGGAGCCGACCGCGAGCCACAGGGCCGCGTACTTCTCCTTGAGCTGGTGGCGGCGCAGCAGCTCCAGGATGCAGGCCAGCAGGGCCAGTCCGGTGAGCGAGGTGATCACGGACAGCTGCACGGTGACGGCCTCCAGGAATCGCAGGGGTGCCGGGGTGCGTGGGGCATGAGAGACCAGGGGGGTGAGGGAGGGGAGGGGGGTTCGGCGGGGCGCGGGCCGCGGGGCGGGGCCGTTCCGCGGCCCGCGCCCCGCCTCATCAGATCCGCGGCCCGCGCAGAATCAAGTCCGCCACGCGGGCGGCGGCGCCGCCGTCGTCCAGATGGCAGAAGGCGGCACGGAAGGCGTCGTACGCGGCCCCGTACGGCCCGACCGCGGCGGCCGGGTCGCGCAGCGCGGCGATCAGCTCCGCGGTGTCCGACAGCAGCGGGCCGGGGGCCTGCGCCTCGAAGTCGAAGGTGAAGCCGCGCAGGGTGTCCCGGACGTGCGCCAGGTCCGGGGCGAGCAGCAGGACCGGGCGGCCGGTCACCGCGAAGTCCGCGAGCAGCGAGGCGTAGTCGGTGACCAGCACGTCGGCGGCGAGCAGCAGCTCGGCCAGGTCCTGGTGGCCGGACACGTCCCGGACGAAGCCGGTGCCGTCCGGCGCGGCCGGCACGGTGTCGGCGACGCGCGGGTGGGCGCGCACCAGCAGCACGTGCGTGTCGCCGAGTTCGGCCTCCAGCGCCGCGAGGTCGGCGGCCAGGTGCAGCCGCTGGTGCCCGGCGTCGTAGGCCTCGTCGTCGCGGACGGTCGGCGCGTACAGCACGACCGTGCGGCCCGGCGGCAGGGCGAGCCGGGCACGCACCTCCTCGGCGACCTTCTCCCGGTCCTCGCCGCTGAGCAGGTCGGTGCGCGGCAGCCCGGTCTCGGCGGTCTCGCCGTGGAAGTCCAGCGCGCGCCGCAGCACGGGCGTGCTCTGCGCGTTCGGCGAGAGCAGCAGGCTCCACTGGTCGCCGCGCCGCGGCTGCGGCCACATGTGGGTGAGATCCGCGCACAGCGTGCCGGCCAGGTCCTGGCCGAAGCGCTTGACCGGGCTGCCGTGCCAGGTCTGCACGACGTGCTGCCCGTCGCGGCGGCGGAAGAAGGCGGGCAGATGGGTGTTGGTGACGACGCAGCGGCTGCGCGCCAGCGCCTCGTACCAGTCATGACTGCCGATCACCACCGCGCGCGCGGCCGCCGGCACGGGCACACCGCGGTCGGCGACCGCCCACACGTGCTCCATCGCCACCCCACGGCGCACCAGCTCGCCGTGCACGGCGCGCGGCGAGTCGTCGCAGCGGCGGCCGTCGAAGCTGCTGTAGAGGACGGTCTCGGTCAGCTCGCGGCGCAGCAGCACGGGGTAGCGGCGCTCGCGCAGCATCCGCTGCCGGTACGGGCCCCGGTCGTCGGCCGGTACGGGGTCGCCCGCGGCGACGAACAGGTGGTCGTGGAAGCGCCGGTCGACGGTCACCGGGCGGGCACCCTCGGCCTCCGGCCGCGCCAGCGGCAGCGCGGGCATCGCGGTGGGCGCGATCCGTACGGGGGTGTCCCGGCCGTCCGCCCGCAGGTGCAGATACCAGCGTCCGGCGTGCGGGAGGGCGCCGACGTCCACGGACGCGGCGAACCGGGCGCCGCCCTCCTCCTTCCTGACGCCGACACCGGTCTCGGCGCCGTACGTGCCGTGCCGCAGCACGAGCCGCACGGATTCCGCGGCCGCGGGCGCGGCGGGGTCGGCGGCGGTCCCGGCCACGGCAGCCGGTTCGGCGGCGGGCTGCGGTACGGCCCCGGGCTCGGCGGCGGGTTCCGCGGGCTCGCCGGGTGCGGCGGCCTCGTCGGTACGGCCGGGTCCGGCTGCTGCGGCGTCCTCGTCCGTGCGTCCGGGTTCGGCGCCGGGCGCGGCTGCTCCGGCCGGTTCGGCGGTGGGCTCCGTACCCTCGGCAGGTCCGGCGTCCGCGTCTGTACGCCCGGGTTCGGCCCCGCCCGCCTGCGCGGCCCCGCCCGCCTCTGCGGCCTCGTCCGCCGGGCCGGGCTCGGCGGCCTCCGTTTCCGTGCCCTCGTCCGCCGGGTCCGGCTGCCGCCGCGGGGTCAGGGAGGACGGGAGGTCGCCCTCGACCAGGAGCTGGCCGTCCGGGGTCAGGGTCACGTGGTCCGCGACGGCGTGCGGGATGCGGTCGCGCAGGACGAGGTTGCCGGCGGCCGTGCCCTCCACTGTCAGTTCGCGGGGCACCGGGCCGTCCGCGCCGCGGTCGTCGGCGGGCAGCGGGTAGTGGCCGGGGGGGAGGGGGCGGTCGAGGGCGACGCGGGCGGTGCCGCCGTCGGGGAAGACGAGGTCGGCGGTCCAGGTCGCGGTCGTCTCCGGCGCGACCTCCTTGGGCAGCCCGGTGAGGTCGGGCCGCGCGCGGCCCAGCCGGGCGAGCGGCACCTCGGCGGTCAGCGGTGTCCAGCCGCCCGACGCCTCGCCCGGCGCCAGCCGGACGTCGAGCACGGAGCCGGCGGCCTGCTGGGCGAGCCGCAGCGAGACCGGCAGGGTGCCGTCGCGGACGTCGAGCGCGAGCCGCAGCGCCGTGCCGTCGGGGCTCTCCCGGTGGCCGGTGAGGCGCCGGGTGACGGGTTCGACGGACAGGTGCAGCCGGCCGTCCTTGTACCAGGGCACGAGGCGGATGTCGTCGGTGAGCGGGAAGGGCACGGGAGAGGATCCGGCGCCGGTCTCGGCGGCGCGCAGCGCGGCGGGGCGCACGCCCGCGGCGCCCGCGAGCACCACACCGATCCGCCACTGCCCGGCCTTCCACTGCCCCTGGTCGCGCAGCCGCGCGGGGTCGACGGTGATCTCGAAGCCGGACCAGTCGTAGCAGTGGCGTTCCTGACGCTGCTCGTCGGTGACGTCCTGCGTCCGGACCGCGCGCAGCGGCAGCAGCAGGCGGCGCCGCCCGCAGGTGGCCACCGCGGTGGTGAACTGGGTGTGGCGGCCGCGGGCGTCGGCGTTGCGGACGTAGGCGTAGCCGCTGAGCACCAGTTTGCCGTCGCGCCACCGCAGGTCGCGCAGCCGGGCGACGACGGGCAGGTCGGAGCGGCCGACGGCGGTCGCGGCGCGGGACAGCGGCACGGGTGTGCCGTCCGGGCGCGGCAGGGCGGCGCGCTTGCGCAGCGGCGGGCCCGTGAGGTCGAAGACGGTGCGGCCGCCGTGCTGCTCGTGGGCGAGGACGTCGAGCAGGTCGTCGAGCCGGCCCTCGCGGATCAGCTCCCAGCGCAGCCGCAGTTCGACGGGCAGGCCGGGGAAGAGGCCGGGGTCGACCCGGCTGAGGTAGTCGGCCGCGCGGTCCATGAAGACCCGGCGGTAGTCGGGGCCCGCCATCGGCAGCGCCTCGATGAAGTAGAGCAGGTCGTCGGTGAGGACGGAGCGGTCGTAGTCGCGCTTGTACCTGCTCCAGCGGGTGTTGGCGGGGTCGGCGAGGAAGCGGGAGACACCGTCGACGGCGGCGATGCGGTCGGTGACGCCCTTGACGTCGGTGCGCCGCCGGGTGATCGAGCCCTCCCGGATGCGCCAGTAGTACACGTGCTCGTGGGAGACGTCGACGGCCTCGGCGAGGAAGTGCGCGGGGATCGTCACCGGTGTGTCCTCGTAGAGGACGCCCTCGGGGAAGGCGAGCCGGTGCCGGTTCCAGAAGTCGCGGCGGAAGACCTTGTTCCAGGCCACGCGGTCCGACAGCAGGCCCAGGTCGCGGGTGATGTGGGTGCGGCTGACGGTCTTCGTCATGCCGCGGTGCTGCCAGGCCTGGCTGCGCCCGGCGGCGGTGAGCCGGTAGACGTTGCCGGTCGCGAAGTCCGAGCCGGAGCGGTCCAGCAGCGCGGTGAGCCGGTCGTACGCGTACGGCGGGAGGACGTCGTCGCTGTCGGCGAAGGTCAGGTACTCGGTGTCCGGGTGGGCGTGCCGGGCGCCGGTGTTGCGGGCGTGGCCGAGCCCGCCGTTGGCCTGGGAGACCAGGCGGAAGCGGGAGTCGCCCGCGGCGAACGCGCGGGCGATGTCCGCACTGGCGTCCGTGGACCCGTCGTCGACCATCACCACGTCGAGGGCGGCCAGCGACTGCGCGGCGATCGACCGCAGGCACTCCTCCAGGTACTGCTCGACGTTGTAGACGGGCACGACGACGGTCAGGCGGGGCGTCATGGGACGGCAACGCTCCTTTCAGTGGCGGCGGCAGACCATGCCGTGTGGTTCAACTCGCCGCGCCCTGAGCGGTCACCGTAGGTAGGCCGAACGAGCGACACGACCCCGCGGATCGACACACGGTGTCCGTGTGATTACCCTCGGAAGCTACCCCGTGCCGGAAACCGCCGATCTGTCCAGGATGGTCATGCCACGCTTCAGCGTCGTCGTCCCCGCCCACCGAGCGCAGGGCTTCCTGCGCGTCTGCGCCGAGTCCGTGCTCGGCCAGTCCTACGGCGACCTCGAACTGGTCGCCGTCGACGACGCCTCGCCCGACGCGTCCGGCGCGGTCGCCGCCGACCTCGCGGCCGCCGACCCGCGGGTCCGCCCGGTCCGGCTCGACGTCCACCGCGGCACGGGGCTCGCCCGGGACGCCGGAGCCGCCCACGCCACCGGCGACTACCTGCTCTTCCTCGACGCCGACGACGTCATGACCCCCGGCACCCTCGCCGCCCTCGACGCCCGCCTGACCCGCACCGGCAACCCCGACGTGCTGCTCTTCGACCACGAGCGCTTCACCGTGTGGGAGAACGTCCAGGAGAGCGGCGACGGCGACTTCCTGGCCGCCGCCGGGGAGCGCGTCTTCACCGCCGCCGAACGCCCCGGCTGCCTCGGCTGCTACCCCGCCGCCTGGAACCGCGCGGTGCGCCGCGACCACTGGACGGCGCACGGCTTCGCGTTCGGCGACGCTCCCTACGCCGACATCGCCGTCGCCGCCCGCGTGCTGACCGCCGCCGAACGGATCGCGTGCCTGGACCGGGTGTGCGTCCGGTGGCGCAAGCGCCGCTCCGGCAGCCTCACCACCACCCGCGGCCCCCACCACCTGGCCGTACTCGACCGCTACGACGAGCTGTTCGCCGAGATCACCGACGGGCCGCAGCGCGCCGCGCTCTACGGGCAGATGGCCGCGCAGCTCATGGCCGTCGGCGAGGACCGGCTCACCCCCGACGCCACCCCCGACTTCGTCCGCCGCGCCGGGCGGCTGCTCACCGCGCACCGCCCCGCCGGATGGACCGCGCCCGAACCCGCCGAGGCCCGCTGGGTACGGGCCGCCGGCAGCGGCTCCTACCCCCGCTACCGCGCCGCCATGGCCCTGCGCACCCTCGCCGCGGGCGCCCTCCGGCGGCTGCGCGCCCAGCGGCACGGCCTGGCCCGCGCGGCCTACCAGCGCTACTACCGGATGCGGCTGCGCCGCCCGATCGACCCGAACCTGGTCGTCTACGCCGCCTACTGGAACCGCGGTGTCGCCTGCAACCCCGCCGCCATCGCCCGCAAGGCCGCGGAGATCGCCCCGCACCTGCGCGCCGTGTGGGTCGTCACCAAGCGCGACCGGGACGCGCTGCCGCCCGGCACCGACCACGTCGTCGTCAACACCCGCCGCTACTGGGACGTCCTCGCGCGCGCCCGCTACCTCGTCAACAACGCGAACTTCACCGGGACCGTCGTCAAACGCCCCGGGCAGACGTACGTCCAGACCCACCACGGCACACCGCTCAAGCACATGGGCATGGACCTGCGGGCCCGGCCCGCCGTCGGCAAGGGCATGAGCTTTGGGCGGCTGCTCGACCACGCCGACCAGTGGGACTACTCGCTCGTCGCCAACCAGCACTCCGCGGAGGTCTTCGACCGCGTCTACCCCAGCGGCTACACCACGCTGCCCAGCGGATACCCGCGCAACGACGTCTTCTACGCGGCGGGCGCCGAGCAGGTACGGGCCGCGCGGCAGGCCCTCGGCATCGCCGACGGCACGGTCGCGATCCTCTACGCGCCCACCCACCGCGACTACCAGCGCGACTTCGTGCTGCCGCTCGACCTCGGACGGCTCGCCCGCGAACTCGGACCCGGCCACACGCTGCTGGTGCGCGCCCACTACTTCTACGGCGAGAGCCCCGAACTGGAGGCGCTGCACGCGGCCGGGGCGATCGTGGACGTCTCCGCCCACCCCAGCGTGGAGGAGCTGTGCCTCGCCTCCGACGCGCTCGTCACCGACTTCTCCTCGCTGATGTTCGACTACGCGAACCTGGACCGGCCGATCGTCGTCCACGCGGCCGACTGGGAGGCGTACCGGGCCGCGCGGGGCGTCTACTTCGACCTGCTGTCCGGCAGGCCCGGCGAGACGCCGGGCGCTGTCGCGCGGGACGAGGCATCGCTCGCGGAAGCTTTCCGCTCCGGGGCGTACCGCGGGGAGGCCGCGGCTGCTCTGCGGGCGGCTTTCCGGACGCGCTTCTGCGCGTACGACGACGGGCTCGCGGCGGAGCGCGTCGTCCGCCGCGTGTTCCTCTCCGAGGAGGGGCTGCTTCCTTACCGGCCGCTGGAGGAACGGCGTCCGGCGCCGGCGCCCGTGCTCGCGCCCGCTCCCGCGGAGACCTCGGCCCCTGCGGTGCCGGCGCCCTGACGCCGGGGGCTGCCTCTTGCCGTAGACGTCGCGATCTGCCGGTGCGTGGGGGCTGAGCGCGCAGTTCCCCGCGCCCCTGGGTGATTGCCACTTGGCGTGGCATGTCGCCTTCCCCCGGTGGGGGCTGAGCGCGCAGTTCTCCCCCAGGCTTCGCCCGGGAGGTGCCCCCACGCGCCCCTGAAAAACGCTCACCCTGCGGGGGAGGGCACCCACCGGGGGCGCGTGGGGGCACCCCCCGGGCGAAGCCTGACCGCAAGGTCCGGAGCGGAGCTCAGGGGGCTGGGCGAACGGCCCCGCGGGTCGGGGCCGGGGGCAGGCCCGGGACCGGGGTGCGGTCGGGGAGGGGGACGACCGCGGGGAGGCCGCCCTCCTCGGAGAGGAACACGCGGCGGACGACCCGCTCGGCCGCGTGCCCGTCGTCGTAGGGGCAGAAGCGTGCCCGGAAGGCCGCCCGCAGGGCGGCCGCGCGGGTGCCGGACCAGGAGCCGGTCGCGAGGATGTCGGTCAGCTCGTCCTGGGTGCGGGCGACGGGGCCGGGCGGCGTGGCGGTGACGTCGAAGTACACCCCCCGGGTGGCCCGGTAGGTCTCCCAGTCGGGGACGTGCAGGACGATCGGCCGGTCCAGCCCGGCGTAGTCGAACATCAGGGACGAGTAGTCGGTGATGAGCCCGTCGGAGGCGAGGCACACCTCCTCCGCGCAAGGGTGCGCGCTGACGTCGATGACGCGGGGGTGGGCCGCGGGCGGGGCGGTGTCCGGCGTGTGGAAGTAGTGCGCGCGCATCAGCAGGACGACGGAGGGGCCGAGTTCCTCGGCGAGCCGGGGCAGGTCGAGCAGGGGCCGGAAGCCGCGTTCGTAGTCGCGGTGGGTGGGGGCGTAGAGGAGGGCGGTCGCGGTGCGTGGGATGCCGAAGCGGTCGCGCAGCGCGAGGACGTCCTCGGGGGTGGCCCGGTGGAAGACGTCGGTGCGCGGCTGCCCGTACTCCAGACAGGTGAACGCCGCGGGGTAGGCGCGCTCCCACACCAGGCTGGAGTGGCGGCTCGCGGAGACGCTGTAGTCCCAGCGGTCGACGTGCCGCAGCATGCGTTCGAAGTCCGTGCCGCGGGCGGCGGCCGGGTGCGCCATCAGGTCGATGCCCATGTGCTTGAGCGGGGTGCCGTGGTGGGTCTGGACGTTGACCTGGCCGGGGCGTTTGGCGTAGCGGCGGTGCAGGTTGACGTTGCTGACCAGGTAGGACGCGCGGGCCAGGGCCTTCCAGCAGGCGGCCGAGCCGGGTTCGAGGCGCTGGACACCGTGGGGGAGGGTGTGCGCGTGGGCCTCGGTGGTGATCCAGGCCGTCCGCATGTGCGGGGCCAGTTCGCGTACGGCGGCCTCGATCGCGGCGGGGTTGCAGGCGTAACCGCGGTCCCAGTAGGCGGAGAAGACGGCGAGGCCGGGGTCGAGCGGGCGGCGCCGCTGGAAGCGGTAGTACGCGTGCAGGGCGGCCTCGCGGGCCCGCCGCCGCAGCACACCGGCCTGCCGGGCGGTGCGCAGCCGCAGCCGGTGCAGCCCGCCGAGGGCGGTGAAGGTGCGGCGGGCGCCGAGTGCGATGAGCAGGTAGCGCACCCCGCTGCGGCGGCCGGGGGCGATGCGGAAGCCCTCCGGGCGCAGCTTGCGGTACTGGGCGCGGCAGCGGCGGAAGAACTCCGGGCGGGAGGAGGGGGGCAGCCGGTCGGGCAGGGTGAAGACGGTCGAGAGGTGGTCGAGCATCCGGCGGAAGAGCACCCCGCGCCACTGCTCCAGCGCGGGGTCGGCGTCGATCAGGGCGAAGAGCAGGTCGTACTGCCTGAAGATCTCGAAGTGCCGGCGGCTGGTGGTGCGCAGGATGCCGCGGCGGCGGCGCTGCCGGTAGTGGACGCACACCTGGTCGAGCAGGGCGATGCTGCGCGCGGTCATCAGCGCCGGGTACGTCCAGGGGGTGTCCTCGTAGTAGCCGGTGGGGAAGAGCAGGCCGGTGCGGGTGAGGAAGTCGCGGCGGTAGGCCTTGTTCCAGGCGACCATGATGAGCCGCAGCAGTTCGGGGCGCTCGGCGAGGGTGAAGACCTGCGGGCCGGTCTGTGCGAGCAGCGCCGCGAACTGGTTGCGCTCGGCCCGGCCGTCCCAGTACGTGCGCACGTAGTCGAAGACCAGCAGGTCGGGGTGGCCGGTGGCGTCGATACGGGCGGCGACGGCGGCGAGCGCGCCGGGCGCGTAGGTGTCGTCGCTGTCGAGGAAGAGGACGTACTCCCCGGTGGCGCGGGCGAGACCGGCGTTGCGGGCGGGGCCGAGGCCGACGTTCTCCGGCAGGTGCAGCACGGTGACGCGGGGGTCGCGCGCGGCGTAGGTGTCGGCGATCTCTCCGCTGCCGTCCGGCGAGCAGTCGTCCACCACGATGACCTCGATGTCGCCGTAGGACTGGCCGAGCACGGAGTCCAGGCAGGCGTGCAGATAGGCCTGCACGTGGTAGACGGGCACGATGACGCTGAAGCGGGGCACAGCAGCACATCCAGGTTCGGCACGGGGGCAGGGACGCTTACGCCGCATACGCGAGGAATGCGGCGTGTGACGCTATATATCCTGCGAACGCGCGGCCGCCCCGGTGGTTACGCCTGGTGGCGCAGCGCCGCCCTAAGCCTTACGAAGCCTTGGGACACGAACGGCGGCAGCACGGCGAGCGCGAACCGCCGCAGCGGCGACCGCCGCCGTACCGCCACCTGCGCGTCCGGCGGCTGCGGCACCTCCACGGCCGGCTCGGCGGGCGGCTCGGGCGGCCGGTGCCGGGAGACCGGGTGCGCGGGCGGTACGACGGCCTTGCCGCCCTTGACCCGCACCAGCGTCCCGCCGCCCACCGTCTCGCTGCCGTGCCACAGGTCGTCACGGCCGGCCAGGAAGGCCAGCAGTGCCTCGCGCACCGGCGCCGGGTCGCCCCAGGTGCCGTAGAGCTTGGTGCCGGTCACGCACACCGGGTTGAGGCCGCCGGTGGCGACCGCCTCCCAGACCGCGGCGGCCACCCCCGGGCAGTGCTCGGAGCGGTAGTCGTCGAGGGCCACGACGCCGTGCGGGTGCAGCAGGGCGCGGGCGCTGTCGATGTCGCCGCGCACGTGCTCGTACAGGTGCGAGCCGTCGATGTGCGCGAAGCGGCAGCTGGCCGCGGCCACCCGGTCGGGCACGAGCGAGGACAGGCCCTGGACGACGGTCGGCAGGGCGTCGTGGAAGGACAGGTAATTTGCCTCGAACGAGCGACGGGTGAGCGTCGCGTAGGAGTACCGCATCTCCGCGGAGTTGGCGTCGTCCTGCGCCGGGGAATCGAACAGGTCGCAGACGGTGAAGGTCTCGCCGTCGCGCAGGTAACCGCCGAGGAAGATCGCGCTCTTGCCCATGTAGGCGCCGATCTCCAGCAGGTCGCCGGGTTCGGTCAGCTCCTGCTGCCGGGTCAGGAACCAGTCGAAGAGCACCTGGTCGGCGGGGAAGAACCAGCCCTTGACCTCGTCCAGCGAGGTGGGCGCGGGCAGCTGCTCGCCGGCCGGTCCGGCGGCGGCGGGGGAGAGCGTCATGACGATCCGTTCGAACGGGTGGCGGCCCCCGGCGGGGGCCGCTCCGGGCTGCGGGGGGCGTCAGTGTAGACGTCCCCCGCTGCCCGGAATGCCCGGTCGTACCCGGCCGGCTCACTTCACGGCGCCGGCCATGACCCCGTTGACGAACTGCCGCTGGAAGGCGAAGAAGACCGCCAGCGGGATGACCATCGACACGAAGGCGCCGGGCGCCAGGATGTCGATGTTGTTGCCGAACTGCCGCACCTGCTGCTGCAGCGCCACCGTGATGGGCTGCGAGTCGCTGTCCGCGAAGATCAGCGCGACCAGCATGTCGTTCCACACCCACAGGAACTGGAAGATGCCCAGCGACGCGATGGCCGGGCCGCCCAGCGGCAGCACCACCCGCAGGAAGAGCCGCAGTTCGCCCGCGCCGTCCAGCCGCGCGGCCTCCAGCAGCTCGCGCGGGATCTCCGCGAAGAAGTTCCGCAGCAGGAAGATCGCGAACGGCAGCCCGAAGGCGGTGTGGAAGAGCACCACCCCGGAGATGTCGCCGAAGATCCCGATGTCGCCGAACAGCTTCGCCACCGGGATGAGCGCCACCTGCACCGGCACCACGAGCATCGCCACCACCGCGATGAACCACCAGTCGCGGCCGGGGAAGTCCATCCAGGCGAAGGCGTAGCCGGCCAGCGCGCCGATCACCACGACCAGCAGCGTGGCCGGGACGGTGATCAGCGCGGTGTTCACCAGCGAGTCGGTGACGGCGTGGTTGTCCAGCAGTGTGCGGTAGTTGGTCACCGTCAGCTGCGAGGGGGAGGTGAAGACCTTCCACCAGCCGCTCGCCGCGATGTCGGTCGGGGTGCGCAGGCTGGACAGCAGCAGGCCCACCGTCGGCAGCAGCCAGAACAGGCCCACCACCAGCAGCACGATCCGCGTCAGCCCGCCGCTCGCCAGCTCCGCCAGCCGCGCCCCGAGCCGTCGGCCCGGCTTCTCGGCGGGCCGCGCCGCGCGGGCCGGCTCCACCGCGGGTCCCGCGGATCCCGCGGCCTGGTCCGCGCTCATCGGCGCCCCTCCTTCCGCAGCCGCCGGATGTTGAAGATCATCACCGGCAGCACCAGCAGCAGCAGGATCACGCCGATCGCGCTGCCCACGCCCTGGTTGTTGCCGCCGCCGAAGGACGACAGGTACAGCTGGAGCGCGAGCACGTTGGCGTCCTGCTGGCTGTCGCCCGGCGCGATGATGTAGACGAGGTCGAAGATCTTCAGGACGTTGATCATCAGCGTCACGGTGACGACCACCAGCACCGGCGCCAGCAGCGGCACCGTGATCCGGCGGAAGACCTGCCACTCGTTGGCGCCGTCCACCCGGGCCTGCTCCAGCAGCTCGCGCGGCATCCCGGCCAGACCCGCCGCGATGAGCACCATCGCGAAACCGGCCCACATCCAGATGTACGACGCGATGATCGACGGCGTCACCAGGCTCGGGCCGAGCCAGTTGATGCCCTCGTACTTGCCGGAGAAGTTCGACCCGGGCAGCCGCAACTGCGCGCCGACCGCGTCCGCGGGCAGCTCGTACGTCCCGTCCTTGCCGGTCTTCGCCGACGCGACGACCTTGCCGTCCTTGACCGCCTGCACCTTCACGCCCGACAGCGCCTTCTCACCCGGGTCGATCTTCCCCGGGGTGCCCGTGCCGCCGGGCCGGAAGTCCAGCCACACCGTGCCGGTGACCGCGCCCTGCTTCGGCGCCGCGGGCCTGGCGTCCCGCGCGCCCGAGGGCACCTTGTTCTGCGGGATGCCGACGAGCGGCAGATCCGCCGGGGTGTCCGCGGCCGCCTTCGCCTGCGACGTGAACGAGCCGCCCGCGGACGGCTTCAGGTCGCTGTTCGGCCGCGGTCTCGCGCCCGGGTAGGCCGCCGAGTCGCTGAAGGTGTCGTGGACCGCCACCACCACCGCGTTGGCCACACCCTGGTGCGGGTCCTGCTCGTAGACCAGCCGGAAGATGATCCCCGCGGCCAGCATCGAGATCGCCATCGGCATGAAGACGACGAGCTTGAACGCCGTGCCCCAGCTCACCTTCTCCGTCAGCACCGCGAAGACCAGCCCGAGCGCGGTCGCCACGGTCGGCGCGACCAGCACCCACACGACGTTGTTGCGCACCGCCGTGAGGATGCCGTGGTCGCTGAAGACCGTGCCGAAGTTCTTCAGCCCCACGAAGGCGCTGTCGTCCGCGTCGTACAGGCTGCGCTTGACCGTGTAGACGATCGGGTACGCCACCAGCGCACCCAGCAGCACCAGCGCGGGCAGCAGGAAGAGCGCCGCCACCCACGGCCGGGTCGTCATCACACTGCGCCGGGGCCCCTTGGCGGGCCCCGGCGGGGGCGGGACGGCGGCGGCACCGCCGCCGCCCGCCCCCGCGGTGGCGTCCGCCACCGATGCCGGGGCCACCCTCAGCCCCCGTAGGCCTTGGCGGCGTCCGCCTCCAGCTTGGCCTGCGCGCCCGCGATGTCCGACGGGTTGGCGAGGAAGTCCTGGAGGTCCTTCCACTCGCCCTGGCCCTTCGTGCCGCCGAAGGCCGCCGGCGCCTGGTCCGACATGTCGAAGCGGAAGTCGTCGCCCGCGCCGATCAGCGAGGTGGCGATGTTGCGCTGCACGTCGTCCGGGTACGCCGCCATGTCCAGGTTCTTGTTCGGCGACAGGTAACCGCCGCCCTGCGCCCAGATCTTGGCCGCGTCCGGCGAGGCGATGAAGGTCAGCAGCGCCTGCGCCGCCGGGGTGTCCTTCAGCGCGACCGCCACGTCACCGCCGCTGACGACCGGCGCCTTGCCGCTGCCGACCGCCGGGAAGGCGAACTCCTTGGCGTCCGTGCCGACCTTCGCCTTGGTGTTGCCCGAGATGAACGCCGAGACGAAGTCCGCCTCGTAGACCATCGCGGCGGCCGGCGGGTTGCCGGTGAAGGTCTGCGTCACCGACTTCGGGAAGTCCGTCGCCAGCGCGCCCTTCGTGCCGCCCGCGATCAGGTCCTTCTTGCCGAACAGCTGCGCCAGCGTGGTCAGCGCGTCCTTGACGGACGGGTCCGTCCACTTGATCTTGTGCGCGGCCAGCTGGTCGTACTTGTCCGGACCGGCCTGCGACAGATAGACGTTCTCGAACCAGTCGGTGAGCGTCCAGCCGTCCGCGCCGCCGATCGACACCGGCGCGGTGCCCGAGTCGAAGACCGTCTCCGCCGTCTTCAGGAAGTCGGCCCAGGTCTTCGGCTCCGTCGCACCCGCGTTGCTGAAGGCGGAGGTGTTGTACCAGATCATCGACTTGTTGGACACCTTGGCGTAAATGCCGTACTGGGTGCCCTTCCAGGCGCCGAGATCCTGCCAGCCCTGGGAGAAGTTCTTCTGCAGCTCGGCCTTGGCCTGCGCGCCCAGCGGCTTGAGCCAGCCCTTGTCGGCGAACTGGTGCAGCACGCCGTTCTGCGCGAGGAACGCGACGTCCGGCGGGGCGCCGCCCTGGATCTTCGCGCCCAGGAAGGTCGACTGGCTGTCACCCGTCGGCACGAACGTGCTCTTCGCACCGGTGCGCTTGTCGAACTCGTCCAGCACCTTCTGGAAGTTCTTCTGCTCCGGACCCGTCCAGACCGCGGCCACCTCCAGCTTCTGGCCGTGCAGATCCGGCAGTTGCAGCGCGTCGCCCGCGGCGCTGCTCGAACTCGCGCCGGAGCTGGGCGCGTTCTTCTTGTCCCCGTCGTCCTTCTTGCTGCCGCCGCACGCCGCGGCCGTCAGCGCGAGGGCGGACGCCACCGCGGTCGCCACCGCTATGCGCGTAGCGCGCCGGAAAGCGGTTCTCTGCGGCTTGCCCTTTAACGTGTGCATCTCGCATCCCCTCAGTCCCGTGGCGTCCTGTCCTACGCCCGGTGAACTTCCCCCGGCAAGGCCGCGAACGCCGCGCCCGCGGTGCTGTGACCACTCCGTGATCTTGGCGCAAACACGTTGGGGGGTACGGGGGTTGACGCTCCCGTCCGCCCCGCGCGGTGCGTCGCGCGATCTTCCGCCGGTGGGTGGCCGGTCGCGCAGTTCCCCGCGCTCCCTTCGCCACGGGCCGGCCTGCGCGACGCCTGCCGCAGGAGGCAGCCCGGAGCGCACGGGGGCGCGAAAGACCGCGTGGAGGTCAGGAGGAGAGCGGGGCGGCCTCCGAGGCGCGCTGCAACGCGCTGGCGAGAAGCGCGAGGTCGGTGGGCCCGTTCCCCAGCTCACGGACCTGCCGCCGCGCCGGCGGATCCCCCATCCGCTCCCACTCGACCGCCACCACCGTGGGCCGCAGCGTCGCCGTCCGGGGAATGCGCCCGCTGACCCGCCCGGCCTGGAAGGCCGTCACCGCCCCGCCCGGACGGCGGAGATAGCCGCGTCCGGGCACCGCCTCGTCGAGCCCCGCCGCGTCCTCGACGCCCACCAGGAGCGCCGCGGACTCCGGATCCGCGCTCCGCAGCGCGATCCGCAGCGGCGCCCGCTCGTCCGCGTCCGTGCCCGCGGTCCGCTCGGGCCGCCCGGTCGCGGCGACGAGGTGGACGCCGAGCCGTTCGCCCTCCCGGGCCACCGCCTCGACCGCGCGGACGACGCTGCCCGCCGCGGGCCGCCCGGGGCTGCCGAGCGCGGGCGCGACCAGCGCGTCCAGGTCGTCGACGAGCAGCACGATCCGCGGCATCGACGGCGCATCGGGCGGCTGCTCCGCGTCCGCGGGCCGCCCGCCCTGGTGCGGGACGCTCGCGGTGACGACCTGCTCGGCGTGCCACGCCGCGAACGTCTGCTCCCCGAGCACCGCGGCCCGCCGCTTCAGCTCCGCGCCCAGCGCCTGCGCGAACTCCCGCATCCGCACCGGGTCGGTCGCCACCAGGTGCTCGGTGACGTGCGGCAGGTCCGCGCACGCGGCGAGGCCCTCGCCGCGTTCCTGGCCGCCGCCGTCCAGCAGGACGAGCGCCAGCCGTTCGGGCCGCTCGCCCGCGGCGAGCGCGGCCGCGACCGACCGCAGCAGCTCCGTCTTGCCCGCGCCGGGCGCGCCCCCGACGAGCAGGTGCGGCCCCTCGGCCACGAGGTCGACGGCGACCCGCCCGCCGCCCGCCCCGGCCCCGCCGCCCGCGCCGAGGACCGCGCTCGCGGCCGGCACCGCGGGGTGCGCGGCCGCCCAGCGCGCGGCGATCTTCGCGGGGGTGGCGAGCGCGAGATCCAGCTCGTCGAGCAGCCGTACGGCCGCGGGCAGCGCGTGCCGCGACCCGGCGCCGTACGACTCCGCGTCGGCCTCCCGCAGCGGGGCCAGCGCGCGGGCGAAGTGCTCGGCCCAGGCCGCGGACACCGCGTCCAGCACGATCTCGTCGGCCTCGTCCGTGCCGTCGGCGTCCGCCGGGCCGCCGCCGCCCGCGGGCTCGACCCGCAGCGTCGTCGCGACGTCCCCGGACAGCCGGGCGACCACGCCGGTGTCCACCGCGGGCCGCTCGCCCGGCTCGGCCAGGCACAGCACGTGCACCCCGGCCGCGGGCCCGGCGGCCGCGATACGGGCGACCGTCTCGCGCAGCGCGGCCGAGCCGGGGTCGCCGTCGACGACCAGCAGCGTGTACGTCCCGGCGCCGCTGCCCGTACCGCCGGGGGCGTCTGTCGCGTCCGCCGGGTCCGCGGCGCCCGCAGCGCCCGCTTCGAGCCTGCGGACCAATTCCGCCGTCCGTGCCTGGGCCTGCTCGCGGTCGAAGGCGAGCAGCAGCCGGCAGTCCTGGCCGCGGGCCGGACGCACATGGGGGAGCCAGTTCAGCCACGCCCACTCCTCCGCCCGCTGGTCGGCGGGGCGGGCGCGGTCGGCGCTGAGCAGCACGATCTCCAGCGTGCCGGGGGCGTGCAGGGCGCACAGCTGGGCGAGCACCGCGCGGGCCAGCCCGGACAGCCGCGGGCGCGGACCGGCGAGGGTCAGCGCGGCGGACCGCGGTTCGCGCAAGCTCACGGCGAAGGGGACGCCCGCGGGCTGCCGCGGGCCGTAACCGGTCGTGCCGAGCCGTACGGCCAGCGCGTCCCGGTGGCCGGGGCCGCGCTCCCACAGGCGGCGGCCCGGCCCGAGGGCCGTCAGCAGCACCGCCGCCGGATCCGGCCACCGCTCGCGCAGCGCCGCGGCCTCCGCCCCGGCGTACGCCTCGGCGCCCTCCGCGCGCCCCGCGCCCTGGAGCCTGCGCCGGGCCCACGCGCCTATCGAGCCGACGACCCCGCCGCGCCCGGCGCCCACCCCGGGCCGCCGGGCCTGGCCGGTGTCCCGGCGCCCGTACCCCGCGGTTTCTTCCGCCTCTTCCGCGCCTGCGGGCCGGGCGCGCGGGGGAGCGCCCGGCGCGTTCCCGTACGCCGGGGGGTCGGCGGGCGGCGGGGGCGCGGCGGCCGGCTGGAGCGTGCCGTGGCCGTACGCGGTCGGCCCAGGGGCGTACGCCGCGGGCTCCGCCTCCGGCTTCGGCTCAGGCCCCGCGTCCCGCAGGCTCACCCGCAGGTGGCCCTCGCCGTCCGGGACGGCCGGCAGCGGGTGCGGGGCCGGGGCACCCGGCGGGTCGAGGCGCAGCGTGGACTCGCCGAGCTGCAATAGCGCGCCCGGCGGCAGCGGCACCGGCTGCGGGCCGACGGGCCGCCCGTCCAGCGTCGTGCCGTTCGTGGAGCCCAGATCAGCGACGACCGGCGTGCCGTCCGGGCCGAAAGCCACCTCGCAGTGCAGCCGCGAGACGTCCGGGTCGTCCAGCGGGACGTCCGCCTCCGCGGACCGGCCGATCGTCACCCGCCCGCCCGGCAGCAGATGCACACCGCCCGCGTCCGGGCCGCCGACCACCAGCAGCCGCGCCGCACCGGCCGCGGGGCTCCCGTACTCCCCGAAGCTGCCGTACGGCCCCGGGTCGTGCGGGCCCGCGGGCGCGTGCAGGGCCAGCACCGCGCCGTCCACGAGGGGCGGCACACCCAGCACCGCGGTCGGCGGTACGCGCTCCTGCCCCGCGAAGAGGGCCACCGAGGACCCGGCGGAGCGGCCCGGCTGCCCGGACCCCGCCGCGGACGCGAGCGCGCCCGCGACCGAGCCCAGCACGGTGCCCGCGGGCGCCGTCACGAGCACGTCGCTGCCGCGGGCTGCCCGGCCGCTGCGCGGCCCGAGGACGGTCAGCCGGATCTGCATCTCGTCCGCGGTCCCTTCTGCCCGGGGCGTGCGGCGGGGCGGACGTCCCTCCCCCGGCCGCGCGCACGGGCGCGTTGGCGTTGCACTGGCACTGCACTGGTACGTAGCCGCACCGACCGCGTACCGGAACGGGCGGCTCCCGGCGGAACGCGGGCACATGCACGGCGGGGCGCCGTGACCCGCCTGCCCCGCCGGGCCGTACGGGTGCATCCTCCCACCCGCCGCGGACATCGCGCCGCCGGTACCGGCACTCGCGATCTTGCCCGTGGCTGCGCTGGGCTATACGTGTGGGCCGGCGGTGCCCTGGGCGGCCTGTGCGCTTCGGGGTGCCCCCGGGGCTGCTTTGCGCGATCGTCTCGCCGTGGGTGGTTGCTCGCGCCGTTCCTCGCGCCCCTGGTTGTTGCCCGGCGGGGCATCGCGCGTCTTGTCCGGTGGCTGGGTCGGGTGCCGCCACGGGGCACCTCCTCGGAATGCGCCTTCACCCTCCCCCGTAGCCGCTGAGCCCCTCCCAGCGCATTCCTGCGGGGGCACCCCGCACCGTCCCCCTCCAGGCCGGTCTGGCGGCCACCTGCCGGTGGGGGTGATGCGCGCGGGGTGACGGCACTCGTTTTTCAAGGGCGCGGAGGCGCCGGGCACGGGCGCGTGGGTGGGCACCCGTTTTTGAGGGGCGCGGGGTACGGGTGCGTGGGTGGGCACGCGTTTTTTAGGGGCGCGTGGGGGCACCTCCCAGGCGAAGCTCTGGGGGAGAACCGAGCGACCAGCCACGACGGCGGGGAGGTCGCGGCGCCCGCCGCAGCAGGCAGCCCGGGGCGCAAAGGGGCGCGGGGGTACGGGTGCGTAGGTGGGCACTCGTTTTTAGGGGCGCGGGGAACTGCGCGACAAGCCCCCACCGACGGGGAGGTCGCGACGTCCGCCGCAACAAGCACCCCCGGGGCGCAAAGGGGCGCGGGGCGCCCCGAGGGGGAGGGGCGCAACCGGTGGGGGGTTGGGGGCGTCCTACCCGGGGATTCGGCGTTGCCGCCCGCCCCACCCCGCGCCGCACGGCACTACGCTTGGCCGGAACCGGGCATCGGGCACCGGGAGGAAGCGCCCGGTCACTACGCAGCAGGGAGCGCATGACGTGCGGCCGGTAGGCAGCAAATACCTCCTGGAGGAGCCGCTCGGGCGCGGAGCCACGGGCACCGTGTGGCGTGCCCGGGTGCGCGGCGCCGCGGAGGGCGGGGACGGCTCGGACGCGCCGCCCGCGGCGGAGGGGCTCGCGCCCGGGGCGACGGTGGCGGTGAAGGTCCTCAAGGAGGAGCTGGCCGGCGATCCCGACGTGGTGATGCGTTTCCTGCGCGAGCGCAGCGTCCTGCTGCGGCTGCGGCATCCGCACATCGTGCGGGTCCGTGATCTCGTCGTCGAGGGCGATCTGCTCGCACTGGTGATGGATCTCGTGGACGGCCCGGATCTGCACCGCTACCTGCGGGAGAACGGTCCTTTCACGCCGGTCGCGGCCTCACTGCTCACCGCGGCGGTCGCGGACGCGCTCGCCGCGAGCCACGCGGACGGCATCGTCCACCGCGATCTGAAGCCCGCGAACGTGCTGCTGGCCACCCTCGTCGACAGGGACGGCAACGAGCGCATGCACCCGATGCTGACGGACTTCGGCATCGCGCGGCTGGCCGACTCCCCGGGGGTGACCCGGACGCACGAGTTCGTGGGCACGCCCGCGTATGTGGCGCCCGAGTCGGCGCAGGGCCGTCCGCAGACGTCGGCGGTGGACGTCTACGGCGCGGGCATCCTGCTGTACGAGCTGGTCACGGGCCGGGCGCCCTTCCAGGGCGAGAGCGCGATCGAGGTGCTGCAGGCGCATCTGCGGCAGCAGCCGCAGCGGCCCGGCAACATTCCCGAGCCGCTGTGGACGGTCATCGAGCGCTGCATGCGCAAGGAGCCCGCGCAGCGGCCGAGCGCGGAGACGCTGGCCCGCGCGCTGCGGGTCGTCGCGGCGGGTGTGGGTGTGCATGCGACGCCCGCCGCCGCGGAGGCCGCGCTGGGCGTGGGGGCCATGCTCGTGCCCGACGAGGCGCCGACGCTGCCGCGCGGCGCCAACCTCGCGGCAGCGGCGGGGGCGGCCGGTCCGGACGCCGATCCGACGCAGGTGCTGCCGTCGGGGTCGGGCGGCGGGCAGCAGTACGACCCGTCGGCCGCCACCAGCGTGCTCCCGCCGACCGGCGACGGCACCCGCGTGCTGCCGCCCGTCCCGGACGCGGGTCCGCCGCAGCCGCAGGGCCCGCATCCGTGGGAGTCGCAGCTCAACGCGGCCCGGCAGCGCAACGACCAGACCGAGGCGCACTACCTGCCGCCCGAGATGGACCCGCTCTTCCGCCGCCCGCGCCGCCAGCCCGCCCGCCCCGCACAGGGTCAGGGCCAGGGACGGGGCCAGAACCAGGGCCAGGGGTACGGCTATCCGCAGCAGCAGCAGCAGGGCGGGCAGGGGCAGGGCTACGGCTACCCGCAGCAGCACCAGCCCCAGCAACAGCAGCCGCGCTACCAGCAGCCCCCGCAGCAGCAGGCGTACGACCAGCGGCGCTACGAGCAGCAGCCGCAGCGGTACGAGCCGCCGCAGCAGCAGCGCCCGCAGGCGCCGGAGCGCGAGCCGCGGCGGCGCGGCGCCAATCCGGTCAAGATCCCGGGTCTGGGGTGCCTGAAGGGCTGCCTCGTGGTGATCCTGGTGCTCGTCGCGCTGTTCGTGCTGGTCTGGTACACCACGCCGCTGCCCGACTGGTTCAACACCACGCGCAACCTGTGGGACGCGTCGTCGGACTGGCTCAAGTCGGCCTGGCACACCATCTCGTCCATCACCGGCGACTCCGGCGGCGGCAACGGCACGGGCACACCCACGCCGGGCATCAACGGCACGCCCGGGATCGACGGCGACCGGCTGAAGGACCTCGGCAACGGGCTCACCGGCGGCTGACCGGCGGGGTGTGCCGGGCGACATGGGCGACGGTCGCGGTGAGGAAGGCGCGCAGCACCTCCTCGGTCTCCGGCGAGGTGCTCCCGTCCGCCGCGATCAGGTCCGGCGTCCACCGCAGGCACGTCTCGGGGGCGCCGAGCACCACCGTGCCGCAGTAGCCGAGCACGGCCCGCAGTTGGGCCTGCGCGACGGCCGTACCGGCGGAGCCGAGGCCCGCGCCCACGAGCGCGACCGGCTTGCCCGTCCAGGAGTTGTCGCCCCAGGGGCGGGAGGCGTAGTCGACGGCGTTCTTCAGCACCCCGGGGACGCCCCGGTTGTGCTCGGGGCTGACGACGATCACCCCGTCCGCCGTCTCGACGGCCTTCTTCAGCGCGAGCGCCGCCTCGGGGAAGGCCGCGTCGTCGTCCTGGTTGTAGAGCGGCACTCCGGCGATCGGGATCTCGCTCATGGTCACCTCCGGGGGTGCCAGCCGGGTCAGCGCGCGGGCCACGCGCCGGTTCACGGAGTGCCGGGAGAGGCTGCCGACGAGATAGCCGAGGGTGAGGGTCATGCGGTGCTCCTGGAGGGGTCCGGCGGGCGGGTCGTGACCACCGTCGCGGACGGCCGCACCCCGGCAGAAGACCGGTCCTGCGCATGGACTCATACACTGCGCGCATGAATACCGACGCCGTGGACGTCCGCGAGCTGCGGGTGTTCACCACCGTCGCCGCGTGCGGCAGTTTCAGCGCCGCCGCGCGGGAGCTGGGCATCACGCAGCCGTCGGTGTCGCGGGCGGTGGCGCGGCTGGAGGCGGCCGTCGGCGTGCCGCTGGTGGTCAGGACGACCCGGCGGCTGAGCCTCACCGACGCCGGTACGGTCCTGCTGCGCGAGGCCCGGCAGGCCCTGGACCAGCTGGCGGCCGCCGTGACGCTGGCGCGCCGGGCCGCGCGCGGACCCGGGCGGCTGACCGTCGCCGTCAAGCCCGACGGGGACGCCGGGCTGCTGGCCACCGCGCTGCCGGGCCTGGAGGCGCTGCTCGGCGACCGGATCGACCTGGTCCTGGCCGAGACCCCCGAGCTGGCCCCCGCGGTGCGGACCGGCCGCGCCGACGTCTGCCTGGTCGCGGGCCCGGTCGATCTGACGGGTCTGGACCACGACCTCGTCCTGAGCGAGCCCCGGCTGGCCGTCCTGCCCGCCGCGCACCGGTTCGCCGGGCGCGACCGGCTGGAGCGGGCGGAGCTGGACGGCGAACCGGTCGTCCGGTGGCCCCGGCTGCCGCGCCCACTGGACCGCTTCTACCAGGGCCTCGTCGGCGACGAACCGCCGCGGACGGTCCCGGCGCCCGACGCCCGCGACCTCGCCGAGGCGCTGCGGCTGGTCGAACTCGGGCGCGGCGTCACCTTCCTGCCGGTGAGCGTCGTCCGCCGCTTCGCCGCGCGCGCCGTCCGTACCGTCGCGGTCGGCGGCCTCCCGCCGAGCGAACTGCGCCTCGCCTGGCGGGCCGTCAGCCGCGATCCGGCCGTCTCCCGGCTCATCGACCACATCCACGCCACGGCGGCCTCGTGACGGCCCGCGGCGCCCGTGCGGAAGGCCAGTGAGGGGATTTGTCGACTTCTGGAGGGTGATTTCTCGTGCGGAAAGCGTCCTCACCGACCTCCCGTATCCCGAACCGCCGCTCATCCGCGTAGCTTTGTCGCCAACGCGACGGACCGTCGGAGGAGTCGGAGCAAGCCTTGGCCAGGAAGATCGGCAGCCGCTACACCGCCCACCAGGTGCTCGGGCGGGGATCCGCGGGCACGGTGTGGCTCGGTGACGGCCCCGAGGGACCGGTCGCCATCAAGCTGCTGCGCGAGGACCTCGCGTCCGACCAGGACCTCGTCGGACGCTTCGTGCAGGAGCGCACCGCCCTGCTGTCGCTCGACCACCCGCACATCGTCGGCATCCGCGACCTCGTCGTCGACGGCAGCGACCTGGCCCTGGTCATGGACCTGGTGCGCGGCACCGACCTGCGCTCCCGGCTGGAGCGCGAGCGGCGCCTCGCCCCGCAGGCGGCGGTCGCCATCGCCGCCGATGTCGCCGACGGGCTCGCCGCCGCGCACGCCGCGGGCGTCGTGCACCGCGACGTCAAACCCGAGAACGTACTGCTGGACTCCGCCGCCCCGACCGGCCCCGGCGGCGCGCCGCCCGCGCTGCTCACCGACTTCGGTATCGCCCGGCTCGTCGACACCCCGCGCCGCACCCGCGCGACCCGCATCATCGGCACGCCCGACTACCTCGCCCCGGAGATCATCGAGGGCCTGCCGCCGCGCGCCTCGGTCGACATCTACGCGCTGGCCACCGTGCTGTACGAGCTGCTCGGCGGCTTCACCCCGTTCGGCGGCGGCCACCCCGGCGCGGTGCTGCGGCGGCACGTCACCGAGGCCGTCCAGCCGCTGCCCGGCCTGCCCCCCGAGCTCGACCGCGTCCTCACCGCGTGCCTGGCCAAGGCGCCCGCCTCCCGGCTGACCGCCGCCGAGCTGGGTGCGAAGCTGCGCGACCTGCTGCCGCGGCTGGCCGGCCTGCCCGCCCTCGACGTCGCCGCGCCCGGCGACCAGGGCGAGGGAGGCGACGCCGGGTACGACGCCGAGGACGGCACGGAGCCCGGCGTCCCGCTGCCGCCCCCGCCCCCCGCCGGAGCCGACGGCGGCGACCGGCGGCGCGGCGCCGTACCGCTGGTCCGCGGCTCGGCCCCGGACTCCAGCCGGGACACCCACACCAGCATCAAGCTGCCCACCCCCGAGGAGCTGGCGAGCTACGGCGCCGCCTCCCGCGCGGGCGGCAAGGCGCGCGCGTCCTCGCCCGGCCGCCCGGCGAGCCCGCGGCACCGCTCCGTCTCGGACGCCATACGGCAGCGCCGCATCCGCTTCGCCGCCGCGGCGGCCGCGGCGCTCGCCGTCGCCGGGATCGGCGGCTGGGGCATCGCGGCGGCCGGGTCCTCCGGTTCGTCCGGCTCCGGCGACTCGCGCGGCGACACCCCGCCCAGCGACCCGCCCGCGACGCAAGCGAAGCACGCGACCACCCCCGCCGCCCCCACGGCCGCCGCCGACGCCCCGCAGAGCCGCACCGGGCAGCCCATCGCGCTGCCGCGCTGGTCCGGCTTCCAGGGTGTCCCCGCCGCCGGGGTCCCGCTGACCGGCGGCCCGCGCGCGCTCGCCGTGCACGGCGCCACGTACGTCTTCGCGCGGGGCAAGGACAAGAACGTCTGGTACGTCGTCCGCGACAGCCACGGCGGCTACGGGCGCTGGCACAAGCTCACCGGCATAAACGTCGACGACGACCCCGCCGTGGTCTCCGCCCGCGACGGCCGGATCGACCTCTTCGCGCTCGGCACCGACGGCCTGCTCTACCGCCGCACCATGACCGGCGCGACCGGCGCCACCTCCGGCGGCGACTGGAACGCCTGGTCGCAGGTCGACGAGCGCACCCACTTCGACGCCGCCCCCGCCGCTGCGTCCTCCGAACCCGGCCGGGTCGACCTCGTCGGCCGGGTCGGCGGCGACCTGGTCACCGCCTCGCTCGTCGGCGACCGCTGGAACGCCTGGGCCGTCGTGCCCACCGCAGGCCGTGTCACCGCCGCCCCCGCGCTGGTTTCGCGGGCCCGCGGCACCCTGGACGCCTTCGTCGTCCGCAAGGCCGACGGGGCCGTGCTCCAGCTCCCCTACTCCGGCGGCGCGTGGCGCCCCTCCGCCGTCGTCCAGGGCCTGGACGCGACCGCCCGGCCCGACGCGGTGGCCGCGGGCGGCCGCCTCTACGCCTTCGCCGCGGGCAGCCAGGCCGCCGCCACCCCCGACACGGACTGGTCCGCCGCCCCGCTGCCCGGCACGGACGCGGACCGGGCGGTCGGCACGGTCGCCGCCTCCCCGCACACCCTGGAGCTGTTCACCCGCACCGCGGGCGGCACCCTGACCCGCGCGACGGCCTCGGTATGAGCCGCGGCGGGCGGCACCGGCCCCGCGGTGCGGCGGCGGGCGGACGGCGTCGGCTTGATTCGGCCAGCCGGTAGGCTGGACCCGTGGCAATCGTCGATGTATCCGAAGAACTGAAATCCCTGTCCTCGACCATGGGGTCGATCGAGGCCGTCCTCGACCTCGACCGGATGCGGGACGACATCGCCGCGCTTGAGGAGCAGGCGGCGGCGCCGACCCTCTGGGACGACCTGGACAACGCCCAGAAGATCACCAGCCGGCTCTCCCACCTCCAGGCCGAGCTGCGCAAGGTCGAGGCACTGCGCGGCCGGATCGACGACCTCGGGGTCCTCTTCGAGCTGGCCGAGGCCGAGGACGACGCCGACACGCGCGCCGAGGCCGAGGCCGAGCTGGGCGACGTCCGCAAGGCGCTGGACGAGATGGAGGTCAGGACCCTGCTGTCGGGCGAGTACGACGCCCGCGAGGCCCTGGTCAACATCCGCGCCGAGGCCGGCGGTGTCGACGCGGCCGACTTCGCCGAGCAGCTCCAGCGCATGTACCTGCGCTGGGCCGAGCGCCACGGCTACCCGACGGAGATCTACGAGACGTCCTTCGCCGAGGAGGCCGGCATCAAGTCGACCACCTTCGTCGTCAAGGCCCCCTACGCCTACGGCACCCTCTCCGTCGAGCAGGGCACCCACCGCATGGTGCGCATCTCGCCCTTCGACAACCAGGGCCGCCGCCAGACGTCCTTCGCGGGCGTCGAGGTGCTGCCGGTCGTGGAGCAGAGCGACCACGTCGAGATCGACGAGTCCGAGCTGCGCGTGGACGTCTACCGCGCCTCCGGTCCCGGCGGCCAGGGCGTCAACACCACCGACTCCGCCGTCCGCATCACCCACCTGCCGACCGGCATCGTCGTCTCCTGCCAGAACGAGCGCTCCCAGATCCAGAACAAGGCGAGCGCCATGAACGTCCTCCAGGCCAAGCTGCTCGAACGCCGCCGCCAGGAGGAGCAGGCCCTGATGGACTCCCTCGGCAAGAGCGACGGCGGCAACTCCTGGGGCAACCAGATGCGTTCGTACGTCCTGCACCCCTACCAGATGGTCAAGGACCTGCGCACCGAGCACGAGGTCGGCAACCCCCAGGGCGTCCTCGACGGCGACATCGACGGCTTCATCGAGGCGGGCATCCGCTGGCGCAAGTCCCGCGAGAAGTCCGCCGCCTGAGTCCCGGGCAGCCCCGCCATGTCACAGACGTGTACGGAAGTGCCGTGCACGTCAGGGCAATTGGTGCATTGTGTGCTTAATGCCCTTGACGGTCCGCCGGAAAGCCGCAAGGGTAATGCGCGGCATGCGCATGCGCGGAGGAGTCAGCGCACGGGGGAGAGCGTCGAAGCCCTCCAGTGACAACACCACCACGATGCTGCGCAGCCCGAAGCAGACATCTACTGGGGGTAATTGACTCATGAGCAAGCGCAACACGCGGGTGCGTGTGGCTCGCATAGCCGCGGCGGTCGTCGTCGCCGGCGGCGCGTCGCTGACGGCGGTGGGCGCGGCGCAGGCCGTCTCCCCGAACCACACGGTCGTCAAGGCTCTTGACGGCGAGGGCGACACCGACGGCACGATCTCCGGCACGTCGGAGGGCACGTCCACCGGTACGTCGGAGGGCACGTCCACGGGCACGTCCGAGGGCACCTCGACGGGTACGTCGGAGGGCACGTCCACGGGTACGTCCACCGGCACCTCGACGGGTACGTCCGAGGGCACGTCCACGGGTACGTCCACGGGCACCTCGACCGGTACGTCCACCGGTACGTCCGAGGGCACGTCCACCGGTACCTCGACGGGTACCTCCACGGGCACGTCGGAGGGTACGTCCACCGGTACCTCGACGGGCACGTCCACCGGTACGTCCGAGGGCACGTCCACGGGTACGTCCACGGGCACCTCGACCGGTACGTCCGAGGGCACGTCCACCGGTACCTCCACGGGCACGTCGGAGGGCACCTCGACCGGTACGTCCACGGGCACCTCGACGGGTACGTCCACCGGTACGTCCACGGGCACCTCGACCGGCACGTCCACCGGCACCTCGACCGGCACGTCCGCGGGTACGTCCCAGGGCAACCAGAACGGTGGAAACCAGAACGGCGGCAACCAGAACGGTGGAAACCAGAACGGCGGCAACACCGGCACCGACGGCAACAACAACACCTGCACGCTGACCGGCGAGAGCGTCGACTGCGGCAACAACAACACCAGCACCGACAACACGGCGCCGGTCCCGCAGGGCAACACCACGAGCCAGCTCGCCGAGACCGGCTCCAGCGGCACCACCTTCCTGCTGATCGGCGCCGCGACGCTGATCGCGGGCGGTGTCGGCTTCACGCTGACCCCGCGCCTGGCGGGCCGTCGCGGCGGCGGCACCGCCGCCTGACGGCAGCCGTACGCCACCCACGCACGAGACCGGGGCCCGGAACGCGACAAGCGTTCCGGGCCCCGGTCTGTGCCGATGTACGGCGGGTGTTCTCAGCGGCGCCTTTTCCTCACGGAGGGTGACGAACGGCGGCTCACGCCGTGGCGTGCTCCACGACCAGCACGACCGCGAGGAGGGCCACCAGGAGGGCGACGAGGGTCGCGGGGGATATCGAGGACCAGCCGGGCTCCTGCTGCATGCGGGCGCGGTTGGCGCGGCACACGGGGCAGCGGCCCTCGGCCACCGGGCCGGAACAGTTCGCGCACACCAGTCGGTCGACTGTCATGGTGATCTCCTCACTCCGTCCGGTGAACGCAGCCGGTGGGGGAATCGTTCCCGAGCGGACGCGCTCTAGTCCTGCGACACCGTGCGTTCACCGTGTGCTCGAAGGGGTCACGCTGTCTCCACTGTGCCAGGTTCCCGGGCGGTGTGCGCAAGGGGGCGGTAGAACGCGCGGGCGCGAGGCCGCGGCCGCCGGACGGGAATGCCAGAGCTTGCCCGGTTATGCCCTGTGGGACGGCGCACGAACCCTCCGCGACGACTGCGCGGCAGTTGCGCTCTCGCGTAGTGTCGCCCTACATCCCCAGTCCGCTCACCCCGCAAACCATTGGTGCGAACGTGATCCGATTCGACAACGTCTCCAAGACCTACCCGAAGCAGAACCGTCCCGCCCTGCGCGATGTATCGCTGGAGATCGAGAAGGGTGAGTTCGTCTTCCTGGTCGGCTCGTCGGGGTCGGGCAAGTCGACCTTCCTGCGGCTGATCCTGCGCGAGGAGCGGACCGACACCGGCATGGTGCACGTCCTCGGCAAGGACCTCAACCGGCTGTCGAACTGGAAGGTCCCGCACATGCGGCGCCAGCTCGGCACCGTCTTCCAGGACTTCCGGCTGCTGCCGAACAAGACCGTCGGCGAGAACGTCGCCTTCGCCCTCGAAGTCATCGGCAAGCCGCGCGGCACGATCCGCAAGACCGTGCCCGAGGTGCTGGACCTGGTGGGCCTGGCCGGCAAGGAGGACCGCATGCCCGGCGAGCTCTCCGGTGGTGAGCAGCAGCGTGTGGCCATCGCCCGCGCGTTCGTCAACCGCCCGATGCTGCTGATCGCGGACGAGCCGACCGGAAACCTGGACCCGCAGACGTCCGTCGGCATCATGCGGCTGCTCGACCGCATCAACCGGACCGGCACGACCGTGGTGATGGCCACGCACGACCAGAACATCGTCGACCAGATGCGCAAGCGCGTCATCGAACTGGAGAAGGGGCGACTGGTGCGCGACCAGTCGCGCGGTGTCTACGGCTACCAGCACTAGCGCCCGCGGCGGCGCCCCCGCTGGCCCCCGCCGGAAGCCTCGCAGGCCCCTACGGGCCGCGGCCCGGCGGAGCGGCCGTACGACAGCAGCCCCCTTCCGAAAGGACCCCGACCCCCCATGCGCCTCCAGTTCTTCCTGTCGGAGATCGGCGTCGGTCTCCGGCGCAACCTCACGATGACCTTCGCCGTGATCATCTCCGTGGCGCTCTCGCTCGCCCTCGCCGGTGCCGCCCTGCTCGCCAACAAGCAGGTCGACTCGATGAAGGGCTACTGGTACGACAAGGTCCAGGTCACCGTCTACCTGTGCAACAAGGCCGACTCGACGACCACGCCGAGCTGCGCCAAGGGCGCGGTCACCGACGACCAGAAGAGCCAGATCCTGCAGGACATCAAGGCGCTCCCGGTGGTGGAGAAGGTCTACTACGAGAGTTCCGAGAGCGCCTACAAGAACTACGAGAAGCAGTTCAAGAACTCCCCGATGGCCAGCTCCATCACGCCCGACCAGATGCCGCAGAACTACCGGGTCAAGCTCAAGGACCCGAAGAAGTTCGCCGTCGTGGCGAGCGCGTTCCAGGGGCGGCCCGGCGTCCAGTCGGTCGAGGACCAGCGCGACACGCTGCGGAACCTCTTCGCGCTGCTCGGCGGTATGACCAAGGCGGCGTACGTGGCGCTGGCGTTCATGCTCACCGTCGCGATGCTGCTGATCATCAACACCGTGCGCGTGTCGGCCTTCAGCCGCCGCCGCGAGACCGGCATCATGCGGCTGGTCGGTGCCTCCAGCTTCTACATCCAGATGCCGTTCATCATGGAGGCGGCCTTCGCCGGGCTGGTCGGCGCGGGCGTGGCGTGCGTGATGCTGCTCGGCGGGCGGTACTTCATGATCGACGCGGGCCTGAAGCTCCAGGAGAAGATCCCGCTGGTGTCCTTCCTGGGCTGGGACTCCGTCGTCAAGGTGCTGCCGCTGGTGCTGCTGATCGGCGTACTGATGCCGGCGCTGGCCGCGTTCATCGCGCTGCGCCGCTATCTGAAGGTATGACGGACGGCGGAGGGGGGCGTGCGGGCGGTGTCCACAGCACCTACCGGCGGACGTCGTATCTTTCCGTACGACGCCCGTTTCTCGCCTAGACTTCCGGCCATGTCCGGCCCGTTGCTCTTCGGGACGCCCCGCCGCATCCGCCGCGGGGCCACCCTGACGTTGGTCTTCGGCACGATGCTCGCCACCGGCGCCGCCGCGGGCAGCTTCGCCGAGCCGCAGCCGCAACCCCGGGAGCGGACCCGGGTGGCCGCGGCCACGTCACCCTCGCCCGCCGCCCTCGGCGGCGCCAACTCCGCCCAGGCGGACGGCGCGACGGGCGACGGCGCGGGCGGCGGCAAGGACCGCTCCGCGGCGGCCGGCCGGCAGCGCCCCTCGGGCACGGGCACCTCGAACCCGGCACGGGACACCGGACAGGGCGCGGCCGGCCCGCAGGCCGCCCGCAGGCTCGTCAGCCGCAGCGGCGACCGCTGGTCGTCGTACTACACCGCGCAGGAGTACGCGGGCCTCCAGGAAGCGCTGGACGGCCGCTACGTGGGCGTGGGCCTGTGGGTGCGGCAGGTGGACGGCGGGCGGGTCGAGATCGCCCGTGTGCAGGCGGGCAGCCCCGCCGCGTCGGCCGGGCTGCGCGTCGGTGACGTCCTGGTCTCCATCGACTCGACGGCGTGCACCGGCCTCGCCGTCACCGAGGTCGTCGCGGACCTGCGCGGCGAGAACGTCCCCGGCAGCACCGTGACCCTCGTGCTGCTGCGCGGCGACCGCCGGCTGTCCGTCACCGTCCAGCGGGCCACCCTGCCCACCGAGGCGGTCACCGTCACCCACCCCGACGGCCCGCAGGGCCCCACCCTCGTCGCCGTCGACGCCTTCTCCCTCGGCGCCGGCGAGCAGGTCCGCGCGGCCGTCCGGGCGGCCCGGCACGGCGTGCTGCTGGACCTGCGCGGCAATTCCGGCGGCCTGGTCGAGGAGGCCGTCGCCACCGCCTCCGCCGTCCTCGACGGCGGCCTGGTCGCCACCTACGACGTCCACGGCAAGCAGCGGGCGCTCTACGCCGACGCCGGCGGCGACACCGCCGTCCCGCTCGTGGTGCTGGTCGACGGCGGCACGATGAGCGCCGCGGAGATGCTGGCCGGCGCCCTCCAGGACCGCGGCCGCGCGGTCGTCGTCGGCTCGCGCACCTTCGGCAAGGGCTCGGTGCAGATGCCCAGCACCCTGCCGGACGGCTCCGTGGCCGAGCTGACCGTCGGCCACTACCGGCTCCCGGACGGCCGCACCGTGGAAGGCCACGGCATCGAGCCCGACGTCCAGGTGACCGGCGGCGACGACGCCCTCGCCGAGGCCCGCTCGGTAATGGCTGGCCTCGGTACCCCCTCGTAGTGCGAGAATGGGCCCGCTATGGCAAAAGAGACCGGTCGCAAGCTGATCGCGCAGAACAAGAAGGCGCGGCACGATTACCTCATCCTGGACACGTTCGAGGCGGGCCTGGTGCTCACGGGCACCGAGGTGAAGTCGCTGCGCCAGGGACGCGCGTCCCTCGTCGACGGCTTCGGCCAGCTCGACGGCGGCGAGGCGTGGCTGCACAACGTGCACATCCCGGAATACACCCAGGGCACGTGGACCAACCACACCGCCCGCCGCAAACGCAAGATGCTGCTGCACCGCGCGGAGATCGACAAGCTCCAGCAGAAGTACGACGAGACCGGCCACACCATCGTGCCGCTCGCCCTGTACTTCAAGGACGGACGCGCCAAGGTCGAGATCGCGGTCGCGAAGGGCAAGAAGGAGTACGACAAGCGGCAGACCCTGCGCGAGAAGCAGGACCGCCGCGAGACCGACCGCGCGGTGTCCGCCGCCCGCCGCCGCCAGCGCTGACCCCTCCGGGGCCTTCCTGGGGCCTCCCGGGGGAATACGCTGGCCGCGCCGCGCGCTGATCACGTACGATGGACGCAGCGCCACCGGGCCATGGTGAGTCCGGTGTGCACCTTGAAAACACCACATGGGGATGATCGGTTTCGACTGGGGATGTCGAAGCAGGGGAAGCGAGCCGAGGAAGCGGCAATGATCTCGTTAACCATATGTCGCAACCAATAATCGCCAACACCAAGCGCGATTCCTTCGCCCTCGCTGCCTAAGTAGCGACTTGCGAAGTGTCAGCCCGGGGGTGATCCCGACCCGGATCCTGGCATCATCAAGGGATCTAAACTTCTAGGACCGGTCACGGGTCCTTGAAGGAAATCAAACAGTGACTGGGCCCGTCGGCGGCTTGTCCGCGTGACCGCCGGGGCCGAGAAAAGCACAGCGGACTGCGCTCGGAGAAGCCCTGTTTCCGCACCACAGGACGCGGGTTCGATTCCCGCCATCTCCACTCATCCCATGCGCCGAACGGCGCCTCCCGCACGCGGGGGGCGCCGTTCGGCGTTTCGGGGGGCTCACAGGGGGGTCGGGCGGGGAATGAGAGCACGGTTGCGTTCGTGTCACGTCGGGGCATCAGGGGGTAACGCGGCGTTCCTATCGTCGGGGGCGACATCCGGCGGAGCACACAGGGAGGCGCCATGAGTCGGTGGACGGGCCGGTGGATCGAGACGTGGGATCCCGAGGACGAGCGGTTCTGGAACGAGGGCGGGGGGCGGCGAACCGCGCTGCGCAACCTCGTCTTCTCCGTGCTCTCCGAGCACATCGGCTTCTCCATCTGGAGCCTGTGGTCGGTGATGGTGCTCTTCATGGGGCCCGACTACCACGTCGACCCGGCCGGGAAGTTCTTCCTGGTCGCCCTGCCCACCCTGGTCGGCGGGGTGCTGCGGGTGCCGTACACCTTCGCGGTCGCGGTGTTCGGCGGGCGGAACTGGACGATCGTCAGCGCGCTGATGCTGCTCGTGCCGACCGCCACCGCGGCCGTCGTCATGCACCCCGGGGTGTCGTACGGGACGCTCATGGTGGTCGCCGCGCTCACCGGGGTCGGCGGCGGGAACTTCGCCTCCTCCATGACCAACATCAACGCCTTCTACCCGCTGCGCGAGAAGGGCTGGGCGCTCGGCCTCAACGCGGGCGGCGGCAACATCGGGGTCGCCGCGATCCAGCTCGTCGGGCTGCTGGTCATCGCGACCGCCGGGGCCGGGCACCCGCGGGTCGTGCTCGCCGTCTACATCCCGCTCATCGTCGTGGCCGCGCTGCTGTCCGCGCTCTTCATGGACAACCTCGCGCCCGTGAAGAACGACACCGGCGCCGCGATCGACGCCGCGAAGGACCCGCACACCTGGATCATGTCGGTCCTCTACATCGGCACCTTCGGCTCCTTCATCGGCTACAGCTTCGCCTTCGGCCTGGTGCTGCAGAACCAGTTCGGCCGCACCCCCCTGCACGCCGCCTACCTCACCTTCATCGGACCGCTGCTCGGTTCGCTGGTCCGGCCCGTCGGCGGGCGGCTCGCCGACCGCTTCGGCGGCGGGCGCATCGCGCTGTGGAACTTCCTCGCCATGGCCGCCGCCACCGGCGTCGTCATCGCCGCCTCCGCCCGCGAGTCGCTCGGGCTCTTCCTGCCCGGCTTCATCGCCCTGTTCGTGCTCAGCGGACTCGGCAACGGCGCGGTCTACAAGATGATCCCCGGCATCTTCCAGAAGAAGGCCGAGGCCTCCGGACTCACCGGGGAGGCCGCCGCCGCGCACGCCCGGCGGCTGTCCGGCGCCTCCATGGGCCTCATCGGCGCGGTCGGCGCGCTCGGCGGCGTCGGCATCAACCTCGCCTTCCGCGAGTCCTTCCTCGACACGGCCGACGGCACCCCCGCCTTCGTGGCCTTCCTGGCCTACTACGCGGTGTGCTTCCTCGTCACCTGGGCCGTATACCTGCGCCGCCCCGCCCGCACCGGCACCACGGGGGAACAGGCCACGCCGGTGACCTCCGCCGCGTACGCCGAGGTGTGAGCGGCGCGCACCACGTAACACCCGGGAAATCCCGGCGAACCGAACCCGTCACCCCGCCTTGGGACGATGCGAGTCCCCGGGCGGGGCGGCGGGGCGCAACAGGAAACCGAGCGGCAAGGTGGACGAGACGATGGAGCCGACTTCCCCCACGGCGGTACCGCCCCTCGCGGGCTTCACCGTCGGCGTGACCGCGGCCCGCCGCGCCGACGAGCTGGCCGCACTGCTGGAACGCCGCGGCGCCGCGGTGCTGCGCGCGCCCGTCCTGCGCATCGTGCCGCTCTCCGACGACGCGGAACTGCTCGACACGACCAAGCAACTCCTCGACGACGCGCCCGACATCGTCGTCGCCACCACCGCGATCGGCTTCCGCGGCTGGATCGAGGCCGCCGACGGGTGGGGCCTCGGCGAAGCGCTGCTGCGGCGGCTCGGCGAGGTCGAACTCCTCGCCCGCGGGCCCAAGGTACGCGGCGCCGTCCGCGCCGCCGGGCTCACCGAGGCGTGGTCGCCCGCCTCCGAATCCATGGCCGAGGTCCTCGAACGCCTCCTGGACGAGGGCGTCGACGGCCGCTGCGTCGCCGTCCAGCTGCACGGGGAGCCGCTGCCCGGCTTCAACGAGTCGCTGCGCGCCGCCGGGGCCCGCGTCGTGGCCGTCCCCGTCTACCGCTGGATGCCCCCCGAGGACCTCGCCCCCGTCGACCGCCTCCTCGACGCGGTGACCTCCCGCGCCCTCGACGCCGTGACCTTCACCAGCGCCCCCGCCTCCGCCTCCCTCCTCAACCGCGCCGCCCAGCGCGGCCGCCTCGACGCCTACCTCGACGCCCTCCGCGGCGACGTCCTCGCCGGATGCGTCGGGCCCGTCACCGCGCTGCCCCTCCAGGCGCACGACATCCCCACCCTCCAGCCCGAACGCTTCCGGCTCGGACCCCTCGTCCAGCTCCTCGCCCGCGAGCTTCCCGGGCGGGTCCGGCCGCTTCCCGTCGCCGGGCACGAGATCCAGATCCGCGGCCAGGCCGCGCTCGTCGACGGCGCGCTCCGGCCCGTGCCGCCCGCCGGCATGGCCCTCCTGCGGGCCCTCGCGCGGCGACCCGGATGGGTCGTCTCCCGGGCGGACCTGCTGCGGGTGCTGCCCGGGGCCGGGCGGGACGAGCATGCCGTCGAGACGGCGATGGCCCGGCTCCGCGCCGCGCTGGGCGCTCCGCGCCTCATCCAGACCGTGGTCAAGCGCGGTTACCGCCTCGCGCTCGACCCGCACGCCGACAAGTACGCTCCGCCGTCCTGACCTCGCGCTCCGGGCCGCGCCCTGCGGTGCCCCGCGCCCCGGGGGGTGCCACTTGCGGTGGCAGTTCGCCTTTCCCCCGGTGGGGGCTTGTCGCGCAGTTCCCCGCGCCCCTGGGTGGTTGCCACTTGCGGTGGCATGCCGCCTTTCCCCCGGTGGGGGCTGAGCGCGCAGTTCCCCGCGCCCCTAAAAAACGGGCGCTGTCCCACGCTGCCGTGCCCCGGGCCTCTGAAAGACGGGTGCTGTCCCACGCTGCCGTGCCCCGGGCCTCTGAAAGACGGGTGCTGTCCCACGCTGCCGTGCCCCGGGCCTCTGAAAGACGGGTGCTCTCGCACGCTGCCGTGCCCCGGGCCTCTGAAAGACGGGTGCTGTCCCACGCTCCCGTGCCCCGCGCCCCGGAAAGACGGGTGCTGTCCCACGTACCAGCGCCCAGCACCCTGGAAAAACGGGTGCCCGCACCCCGCGCGCATCACCCCCACCGGCAGGCAGCCGCTGAACCGGGCTGGAGGGGGACGGTGCGGGGTGCCCCCGCAGGAATGCGCTGTCGGTGCCTCACCAACACAGTAAGAGGGTGAAGGCGCATTCCGAGGAGGTGCCCCGTGGCGGCACCCGACCCCACCCCCCTGAGGGGAAGCGCGATGCCCCGCCGGGCAACAACCACGGGCGCGGGGAACTGCGCGAGCAACCCCCACCCACCGCAAGCTCGCGCAGCGAAACCGCACCGCGCAGAAACGGAGCGTCACGGATCTAGCCCCCCCGGCGAGGGCGCGGCACTCTGGGGGGCGACCGTGTGGGAGGGAGGGGACCGTGGGGGAGTTGAGGTTCGACGGGGGGCGGGTCTGCCTGGACCTCGTCGCGACACGCGTGGCCCGCCCGGTCGGCGAGCGCCTCGACCGCGCCGACCGCGTCACCGAGTGGCTGTACGGCACGGGCCTCGTCCCGCCAGGGACCCCGCTGCCCGCGGACGCGGACTGGGCCGCCTGGGCGCGCGGCCTGCGCGAGCTGCGCGCCCTCCTGGAAGAGCTCGTGGAGGCGCAGCTCACCGCCGCCCCGCCCCCGCCGGACGCGGTCGCCCGGCTGAACGCGCTCGCCCGTCACGCCCCGCCCGCCCCGCGCGCCGCGCTCGGGCCGGACGGCGAGCTGACCCGGACCCTCGCCGCGCCCCCCGACGCGGCCTCGCTGCTCGCGGCGGTCGCGCGGGACGCGGTGGACCTCTTCACGGACCCGGTCGCCCGCTCCCAGCTGCGCCGCTGCGAGGGCGAGAACTGCTCGCTGGTCTACCTCGACACCTCCCGCGGAAGGCGCCGCCGCTGGTGCAGCAGCGAGGTGTGCGGCAACCGCGAGCGTGTCGCCCGGCACCGCCGCCGTACCGGTCCGGCGCTGCGGAACGCCTGAGCGGGGCCGCCCCGGGCCCACCGGGGCGAATCCGACAGGTCGGGCCGGTACCGCCGGGTGGGCAGAAGCGCGCAGGTCGCGTACGGTTGCAGGCTGTCGTTCGCGCGGAACGGGCTACGGAACGGGACACCGCGGGCGCAAGCATGACGTACGGACGAAGGACGAAGGGGGCCCTGCGTGGCCGCGCAGACCGCAGTTCAGGACCGGCAGGGGGGCGGCGGCGCCAGGGAGCGGGAGATCGCCGTCGAGCAGGACCACCTCGACCGGGTCTACCGCCGCCTGGAGGAGAAGATCCACGAGGTGGAGTTCCTGATGAGCGACGCGGCCAAGGCCGGCCACGTCGGCACGCCGGGCGCGCTCGCCGAGCGCGACGCGCAGGTCTACCGGGCCGGCGTGCACCTCAACCGCCTCAACTCCGAGTTCGAGGACTTCCTCTTCGGCCGGATCGACCTGCTGCGCGGCAAGGACGGCCAGAAGGGCGCGGACGGCGCGTACACCTCCGTCGAGCCCGCCGACGACGCGATCCGTCCCGACGCGACCGCCGACATCGCCGAGACCCTGCACATCGGCCGGATCGGCGTGCTGGACTCCGACTACTCCCCGCTCGTCATCGACTGGCGGGCGCCCGCGGCCGCGCCCTTCTACCGGTCGACGCCCGTCGCGCCGGGGCGTGTCGTGCGCCGCCGCGTCATCCGCTCCAAGGGCCGCCGGGTCCTCGGCGTCGAGGACGACCTGCTGCGCCCGGACCTGACGACGGGCCTGCCGGTCGTCGGCGACGGCGCGCTCATGGCCGCGCTCGGCCAGGCCAGGACGCACAGCATGCGCGACATCGTCGCGAGCATCCAGGCCGAGCAGGACATGGTCATCCGGGCGCCCGCGGCCTCCGTCACCGAGGTCACCGGCGGGCCCGGCACCGGCAAGACCGCGGTCGCCCTGCACCGCGCGGCCTACCTCCTCTACCAGGACCGGCGGCGCTACGCCGGCGGCATCCTGTGCGTGAGCCCCACACCGCTGCTGGTCGCGTACACCGAGGGCGTGCTGCCGTCGCTCGGCGAGGAGGGGCAGGTCGCGATCCGTGCGCTCGGCTCGCTCGTCGACGGTGTGACCGCCGATCTGTACGACGAGCCCGCCGTCGCCCGCGTCAAGGGCTCGCTGCGGATGCTCAAGGTGCTGCGCAGCGCCGCCCGCGGCTGCCTCGACGCGGTGCCCGGCGCGCCCGAGACCCTGCGGGTCGTGGCCTTCGGACGGCGCATCGAGCTGACCGCCGGCGAACTGGGCGCCGTACGCCGCAACGTCCTCGGCGGCACCGCACCGGTCAACCTGCTCCGGCCGCGCGCCCGCCGCCTGCTGCTGGACGCGCTGTGGCGCAAGACCGGGCGGACCTTCGACGACGCCGAACTCGCCGCCGAGGAGCGCCAGGGCTTCGACGAGGACATCAGCACCGAGCAGGACTTCACCGACTTCCTCGACGCGTGGTGGCCGCTGCTGGAGCCGCGCACGGTGCTCGCCGCGCTCGCCGACGACAGGCGGCTCGGCCGCTGGGCGCGCCGCACCCTCACCCCGCCGGACATCCGGCGGGTCGCCCGCTCGCTGCGCCGCACGGGCGTCAGCACGCACGACGTCGCGCTGCTCGACGAGCTGGCCGCGCTCCTCGGGCCGCTGCCCCGGCCGGTACGGCGCGAGGCGGACCCGCTCGACGAGCTGACCGGCCTGGAGGAGGTCACCACCTACGCCGACCGGATGGCCGGCGGGCGGCGCGGGCGCGCGGAGCGGCTGGAGGAGGAACGTACGGAGTACGCGCACGTCATCGTCGACGAGGCGCAGGACCTCACACCCATGCAGTGGCGCATGGTCGGCCGCCGCGGACGCGCCGCGACCTGGACGATCGTCGGCGACCCCGCGCAGAGCTCGTGGTCCGACGTGGACGAGGCCGCGCAGGCGCGCGACGAGGCGCTCGGGACGCGGCCGCGGCGGCGCTTCACCCTCACCGTGAACTACCGCAACCCCGCGGAGATCGCCGAGGTCGCCTCCACGGTGCTGGCGCTGGCGATGCCCGGGACGCAGCCGCCGCGCGCGGTCCGCTCCACCGGGATCGCGCCCCGCTTCGCCGTCGCCGGCGACGACCTCGGCGCGGACGTCCGCGCGCAGACCGAGCGGCTGCTCGGCGAGGTGGAGGGCACGGTGGGCGTCGTGGTCGCCATGCACCGGCGGGCGCAGGCGCGGGAGTGGCTGGACGGGCTGGGCGACCGGGCGGTCGCGCTCGGCAGCCTTGAGGCGAAGGGGCTGGAGTACGATGCGACGCTCGTCGTGAGCCCGGCGGAGATCGCGGAGGAGTCCCCCGCGGGCCTTCGCATTCTGTACGTGGCCCTCACCCGGGCGACCCAGCGTCTTGCCGTCCTGGCGACGGCCCCCGACTCCCCGAACCCCGCGGGTGTCCCGGACCTCCTCCTCCCCTAGGCGGGGAGCTGCCCCTTGCGGTGGCAGTTCCCCTTCCCCCGGTGGGGGCCGAGCGCGCAGTTCCCCGCGCCCCTTTGGGGCGCTGCCCCTTGCGGTGGAGGGTTCACTTTCCGCCGGTGGGGGCTGGTCGCGCAGTTCCCCGCGCCCCTGAAAAACGGTCACTCTGCGCGCAGAGGGCAACCACCAGGGGC
>NZ_JBSGHL010000061.1:0-51679 GCF_053604375.1 Streptomyces sp. NPDC004031
TCCGCCTTGCAGCTGGGGGTACCTCCCAGGCGAAGCTCTGGGGGAGCGCCGGACCCCGCTCCTTCCTCCACGGAGATCCACACGACAGGCCCTAGCACACCCGATCGCAACCATCTGCCCTGCCGCCGAAGGGCGTTGATTGTCGGTCAGGGATGGCACCATGGACTACGGGCGAGGCGGGGGCGCAGCGTGGTTCCCCGGACAGGCTCGGCTTGGAACCGATTGAGGAAGTGATCCGCTGTGGTGATCTCGCTGTCCGCGGCAGTGCTGCTGGCCGTCGTGCTCTTCGTCATGATCCGGTCCAAGTCGATCAAGGTGGGGCCCGCGATCGTCGCCGCCCTCTTCGGCTTCTTCCTGGCGTCCACGGACATGGCGCCGGAGATCAACCGGTTCCTGAACTCAGTGGCCGACACCATCAACCAGATAAAGATCTGACGCCGGCCGCTGCGGTTCCGCCGCCGGGGCCAGCAGGGCGCGCAGCAGCGTTCCGGCGTCCGGCGCGTCCGGACCGCGGTCCGGGCCGCCCGCCGCCAGCAGCGCGGCCAGCACCGCGATACGGGCCTGGCCCGGCTTGAGCGAGCCGGTCAGCAGCCCGCCGGCCGCCGCCAGGTCCACGGCGCCGCCGCCGGTGTAGAGCGGGGCCACCGCGCCCGCCGCGACCCGGGTGCTGACGGCGACCTGCACCCCGGCGCCCACCGCGCGGCGCACCGCGTCGGCGACCTCCGGGTTGGCGTTGCCCGCGCCCGTGCCGACCAGCACGATGCCGCGGGCGCCGGCCGCCACCGCCGCGTCGAAGAGGACCGAGTCGCCGTCGCTGTGGTGCATCACGATGTCGACCCGCGGGGTGCTGCCGGTGCGCGCGGGCAGCGGCAGCGGCGCGTGCCGCGGCACACGCCGCGACCAGCGCACCCGGCCGAAGTCGACCCGGCCCAGCGGCTGCCCGTCAGGGGCGCCGAAGGCGCGCGCGTCCACCGTGTGCTGCTTGACCGTGCCGCGGGCGGCGAAGACCTGCCCGGCGAAGACGATCACCGCGCCGATGTCCCGCCCGGAGCTGGCGGTCAGCAGCGCGTCGTAGAGGTTGCCCGCCGCGTCGCCGTCGGGGGCGTCCAGCGGCTGCTGCGCGCCGGTGAAGACCACCGGGCGCGGGTCGTGGTGGAAGAGGTCGACGAAGAAGGCGGACTCCTCCAGGGTGTCCGTGCCGTGGGTGACGACCACGCCGTCCACCTCGGGGTCGGCGAGCGCCTCGTGCACCGCGTACAGCAGCCGCAGCTGGTGGTCGGTGGTCAGCCGCGAGCTGTTGACGGTGAAGAGGTCGACGACCCGCACCTGCACGTCCTCCGGCACGGCGCCGGCCTCCAGCACCTCGCGCCCGGCGGCCTCGGCCGCGTATCCGTCGCCCTGCCACCGGCTGGCGATGGTGCCCCCGGTGCTGATCACCACGACGTGTCGCACGATGCCTCCGCCTCCATTGCTGCCGCTGCGCCGACCGTTGCCGCGGGGGCCGCCGACACCCGTGGGAGCAGGGCTCGGCACCGTACACGGTCTCCACTGCAATGATATGCGCGTAGACCCAGCATATGATTGCGAGTACCAGCCGGTACTTTGTTAAATCCTGGTTGATAATGCTGCGATGGACGCCATCGACAGACACATCTTGCGCGAACTCCAGGCCGACGGCCGGCTGACCAACCAGGAGCTGGCCCAGCGGGTCGGTCTCACCCCTTCCCCGTGCCTGCGCCGGGTACGCCAGCTGGAGGACGACGGGGTGATCCAGACCTACCGCGCGGTCGTCGACCCCGCCTCCGTCGGCCGCGGCTTCGAGGTCTTCGCCTCCGTCGAGGTCCACCGCGACCGCGCCTCGGTCGCCGCCTTCGAGACCGAGGTCCTGTCCACCACCGACGTCGTCGAGGCCTACCGCCTCTACGGCGCCCCCGGCTGCCTCCTGCGCATCGCGGTGGCCGACTCCGACGCCTACGAGCGCTTCTGGACCGAGAAACTCATCGGCATGCCGGGCGTCAGCGACGTCAACTCCCAAATGATCATGCGCCGCATCAAGTCCCCCCAGGGCATCCCCGTCGACTGACCCCGCCCCGGGAACGACGACGGCCTGTGCGAATGTGGCGGCCATGGACGAACAGCTGTCGCGGGCCCTCCGCCTGTACTACGCCGAGGGCCTGTACCCGACGCGCTACCGCGACGCCGCCGCCCTGTCCGAAACCTTCGGCGAACCGGCCGTCGCCGACCTGCTCCGCCGCATCGACCACGTGGCGGCCGAGGCCTTCGACCTCGGCCGCCGGTACGACCGCCTCGCCCTGAGACCCGCCATGCGCGCCGTCACCGCGGACCTGCGCCGCGCCCACCCGGAGCTGTCCGAACAGGCCCTCGCCGCGGTCGGCCTCTACTGGGGCTACTGCAACCGGTGACCCCCGGAACGAGCGGTCGACGGGAATCGAACCCGCGTAGCCAATTCGGAAGACCAGCGCGCTGCCCCCGTGGCGACCTCGTACGGCCCCGTCCAGGGCCTACAGGGCGCCCGGCCCGCTGTTCCCCGTGGTTCCCCCTCGTTCGCCCCTCAGACGGGCATGCGGCGGGCACGCGGGGCACGGGCTGTCCGGCGGACTAGAACGGCCTGAACATGTCCTCGGGCCAGCCTTCTGGCAATTTGTTCGCGAAGGCCGCGTAGAGCGGGCCGTACTCGCTCTGGGTCACGAGGAGTTCCCACTGGTCCAAGTCATGGCGCAGGTAGCGCCGGAGCATGCTCAGGAACTGACGGAACTCCTCGTCCGATAGTCGACCAGTGGGCTCCTGGCTGGGTTCCATGGCGCCAGCGTATCCGCGCACCGGCTGGCGCATCAGGGCTCGTCGTCGTCCTCGAACTCCTCGACGGAGGGCGGCACCCACGCCTGCCGCGCGCGGTCCGCCCGCCACGCCTCCTCCACCTTGGCGCGGGCCGCGGGGTGCTGGCACTCGACAGTGTGCGCGGGTATCACCATGTCGTCCGGCATGGGTTCGAGCCCGCTCACCCGCACCGCGATCTTGGCGACGGGGTAGGTCGAGTGCCGGGCGGTCTTCGCCACGATGCGCCACCGGTAACGCCGGGGTACTTCCTTGGCCCGCGCGGGGACTGTGGAGAGGTTCACCCACCGGTCGTAGTTGGTGGGCATCGTGCGTACCTCCATGCCGCACTTGGGGCACCCCTCGGGCTCGATCCACTCGACGTCGTCAGGATCTGGCTCGGGGCTCGGCAGGGCGGTGGCGTCGTCGATCTCGGCCAGCTCGTTGGCCAACCGGTTCCAGCACCGGTCGCACAGCACGACATCCAGCGGCAAGGTCCCCCGCTCGCACGCCGGTTGGCTTGGGTCGCGGCACTCCTCGCACGCAAGGTCCTGGTTGGTGCGCTCTCTCCCCATACGTTCGAGTGTGAGTAGCTGTGTGCGGAGAGTAGTAGGGCGAAAACAAGCCCACTTGACCCCCGGATCATAGGTTCGAGGGTTTCCGCAGGCCAGCGGCACTTTGATGCACGATCTCGCGTGCGCGTGAGCTGCGGTTGTCCGCCTCCGCGCATAGCGCGTGGTCCCCAAGTGGTCCCTGTCGCGAGTCAGCCCAACCCGCAGGTAGGTCCTGCGGAAGCGAGACACGGCGTCTATAACGAGGATAATCCGACAATTTGTGGCGCGCACCCTGGACACAGAACCGGATTGCAGCCTAAGATCGCCACCGAAAACGGAGTGATTACTGGGGGATTGCATGAAAAAGCGCGCTCTTTGCATCGCACTCATGGCGGCTGTGGCCAGTGTAGCTATCAACATCGCACCGGCTCAGGCCTCGTCCAATGCCACCACTATGGTCAGCGTCATCACGACTACGACTGCAGCGGCCGCCTATGCCCCTGCAACACTGGAACGCCCCCAGACCATAGACGTCACTCCCGCAGTGGGCGCGAAATCATGCCAGAGCCGCAGCATCACCCTCGCCGGAGGAGTTTATCTCTGGGAGCAGTTTGTCGAGGGTTCGACTCTTGACGGCGGACAGAGCTATAGGAATATACGCCTCGTCCCCGGCTCGTATCTATGGGAGACATGCATCGCGTACAGCAATAGTGAGCCGTGGAACTACACCCAAACCACCATTCTCGGGCGGTCAGAGGAAACAGAAGCAACCCTTTCCGACTACGTGTACTTCGACGTACCGGAATCGGTTATTTCGGTAAAGGTTACTTGGGGCAGTGTCCTCAACTACATGTCCGCTTGAAGGCCAGGCGAACTGGCCGCCACGGTCACCTTTGAACGCTCCTGCCAAATGTCTGGGTAGCAGCCAGACCGGTCAGGCCGTCCAGTCACCCGTTCGAGGGATCAATGTCGGCCGATCATGCCGCTAAGGGCTGTCCCGTAACCGCTGGTCGAGCCGCCGAGCGACACGCCTGGCGGCGACTGGTCGGCCTCGCCCGATATCCGTGCGACTCCAGCCCGGAGGCTGTCGCAGCCTGCGGACATGCCAGAGCTGCGGGAACACGCAGGCCGTCACTACGCCGTGCAGTTCCACTACTCCTTGTCCGACGACGCCTGGTGCGTGGAGCAGAGCGAAGCCGTCCCGGCGCCGGCCGCGTGGACGGAGATCCCCAACGCCGCGACCCACCTCCCCGGAGCCGCCTTCCTCGTGGCGGTGATTCCCGACGAGGACCCGGACTTGGAGCCGTCCGTCCATTTCCACAGCCACGACGAGCACGTCATCCCGTACGAGATCGTGCGCTGGTTCATGGAGCAGGTGGCCGAACAGGTGGAGCGGTGTCGGGCCACGCTGGCACACGGGGGTCCCGAAACGGTGGGATGCCTGCCCTTGGAGGACCGGGTCCTTCTGGTCGCCGCCTACTGGCGTACCAACCTGACGCTGCGGCAGCTCGCGCCGCCGTTCGGGGTGTCCAAGTCGGCGGCCGACCGCATCATCGACCACATCGGCCCACTGCTCGCGCTCAAGCCGCGACAACGCTTCCGCAAGGGCACCGTGCTCATCGTGGACGGCACCCTCGTGCCCACCCGCGACCACACGATCGCCGAGCAGTCCAAGAGCTACCGGTACTCCACCGACCACCAGGTGGTCATCGACGCCGACACCCGCCCGGTCGTCGCCGTTGGCAAGCCCCTGCCCGGCAACCGGAACGACTGCCACGCGGCGGCGAGCTCACCGGCTGGCAGGCCGAGCACAACCGCGAACACAAGCAGGTCCGTGCCTGCGTCGAGCACGTCTTCGCCCGGATGAAGACGTGGAAGATCCTCCGCGACTGCCGCCCCAAGGGCGAGGGTGTCCACCGCGCCATGCTCGGCATCACCCGCCTGCATAACCTCCTCCAGGCCGCCTGGGACCAACGACCACCGAGCATCGACCCACGTCCGAGATGCCCGAAGATCAATTACGGGACAGCCCTTGGACAGACGCCGGCACGCGGGAGCTGATGAGCAGGCTCGGGCACGGTTCGAGCCGGGCCGCGCTCGATCTACCAGCACGGGAGCCAGGAGAGGGGACGAGGGACCGCGGACGCCATCGACGGCATGATCGTCAGGGCGCTGCGTCAGGGCGCTGAAGCGCGGATCCGGCCGGAACGGGCACGTGGCGGGCACGGACGGCTGGGACGGGGTCGGGCAAGGCAACGGCCCAGGCTGCGGAAAACATCCGCTGACCTGGGCCGTCGTCGTGCAGAGCGGGCGACGGGAATCGAACCCGCGTAGCTAGTTTGGAAGACTAGGGCTCTACCATTGAGCTACGCCCGCAGCGCCTTGATTCTGGCACATCGTGCGGTTGGCGGTCGAACCGGATCGGGCGCGGGTGAATACCGGCTGCCCACGGTCTAAGGGGCATGTACTCTACGTGTCGCACCAGCGGGGTGTGGCGCAGCTTGGTAGCGCGTCCGCTTTGGGAGCGGAAGGCCGTCGGTTCGAATCCGGCCACCCCGACCAGCGCTGACGCGTTGTGCGGGAGCGGCCGGCGGGCTGCCGGGCGACCCCGCTCGGGCGGGTTTGTGGTACGGGTAGGATGGGCCGCCGGCGACCGGGTACAAGGCATGGCCGGGTACCGAGTACCGGATGCGCGAGCCGCGCCGAAGGGCCGAAGGTCCGCCCCCATCAACGTAAAGCCCCAAGGAGACCCAACCGTGAAGAGCGCCGTCGAGACTCTGAACCCGACCCGGGTTCGACTCACTGTCGAGGTGCCCTTCGAGGAGCTCAAGCCCAGCCTCGACGCGGCGTACAAGAAGATCAACAACCAGGTCACGGTGCCGGGCTTCCGCAAGGGCAAGATCCCTGCCCGCGTCATCGACCAGCGCTTCGGTCGCGGCGCGGTCCTCGAAGAGGCCATCAACGACGCGCTGCCGAAGTTCTACACGCAGGCGGTCACCGAGGGCGAGATCAACGTGCTCGGCCAGCCCGACGTCGACATCACCGAGTTCGACGACGGCAACGAGCTGAAGTTCACCGCAGAGGTGGACGTCCGCCCGACCATCGAGATCCCGGACTACTCCGGCATCGAGGTCACCGTCGACGCCGTCGAGGTCTCCGACGAGGACGTCGAGAAGTCCCTGGAGCAGCTGCGGGACCGCTTCGCCACCACCTCCACCGTGGACCGCGCCGCCGCCGAGGGCGACGTCGTGGTCGTCGACCTGGAGGCGTCCGTGGACGGCGAGGTCCTCGGCGACGGCATCGCCAAGGGCGTCAGCTACACCATCGGCTCCGGCCAGCTCCTCGACGGCATCGACGACGCCGTGACGGGCCTGTCCGCCGGTGGCTCGGCCACCTTCACCTCCGAGCTCAAGGGCGGCTCGGCGGCCGGCCAGGCCGCCGAGGTCAAGGTCGAGGTCTCCGACGTCCAGCAGCGCGAGCTGCCGGAGCTGGACGACGAGTTCGCCCAGCTGGCGAGCGAGTTCGACACCCTGGAGGAGCTGCGCGCGGACAGCCGCAAGCGCCTGGAGTCGATGAAGCAGTACGACCAGGCCACGGCCGCCCAGGAGAAGGTCCTGGACGCGCTCATCGAGCTGACCGACGTCGCGATCCCGGAGAAGCTGCTCAAGGACGAGATCGAGACCCGGACCCACAACCTGGAGCACCACCAGTTCCCGCAGATGGGTCTGACCTGGGAGTCCTTCCTGGAGCGCGAGGGCAAGACGCGCGAGGAGTACGACGCGCAGCTTGAGGAGCAGGCGGTCAAGGGCATCAAGACCCAGTTCATCCTCGACGAGCTCGTCGGCAAGGAGAAGCTGTCGGTCAACCAGGAGGAGCTCACCGAGCACCTCGTGCGCCGCGCCGCTTCCTCCGGCATGAGCCCCGACCAGTTCGCCCAGGCGGTCGTCGAGGGCAACCAGGTCCAGCTGCTGGTGGGCGAGGTCGCCCGCGGCAAGGCCCTCGCGGTCGTCGTCGAGGCGGCGAAGGTCACCGACTCCAACGGTGAGGTCGTCGACCTGGCCGACGACGAGGACGAGGACGAGGACGGGTCCGCGGAGGACGCTGACGCGTCCGAGGGTCCGTCCGAGGTCGAGCAGGCCTGACCCTCCCTCCGCGGAGGGCGGTACGCATCAGGGGCGCGGGGAGCCGCGCGCTCAGCCCCACCGGGGCGTGGGTCGTCACCGGCCCAGGGGGTCACTTCGGCCCGCTCCGGACCACCGGCCGGTGGTGGGTTGCTCGCGCAGTTCCCCGCGCCCCTGGGCGTATCCGGCGCGGTATGCGCCATGCGCTCAGAGCGAACAGGTGGCCGTACAGGATTTACGGCCACCACCCGCGCGTTAGGGTCCGTAAGGAGAAGGGCGCAGTCCCCCTGAGGGGAAGGTGACCGACTCAGACGAAGACCCTGTGACGGCCCGTCTACCGTCCGACAACGAGCAGGTGGATACGTGACGACTCCGATGCCTTCCGCCGCCGGCGAGCCGAACCCCGGTGGCCTCGGCGACCAGGTCTACAACCGACTGCTCGGCGAGCGCATCATCTTCCTCGGCCAAGCGGTCGACGACGACATCGCCAACAAGATCACGGCTCAGCTGCTGCTCCTGGCCGCCGAGCCGGACAAGGACATCTTCCTCTACATCAACAGCCCCGGCGGCTCGGTGACCGCCGGTATGGCGATCTACGACACGATGCAGTTCATCCAGAACGACGTCGTGACGATCGCGATGGGCATGGCGGCCTCGATGGGCCAGTTCCTGCTCACCGCGGGCACCCCGGGCAAGCGTTTCGCGCTGCCGAACACCCGCATCCTGATGCACCAGCCGTCCGCCGGTCTCGGCGGTTCCGCCACCGACATCAAGATCCAGGCCGAGCAGCTGCTGCACACCAAGCGCCGCATGGCCGAGCTGATCGCCCAGCACTCCGGCCAGAGCTTCGAGCAGATCACCAAGGACTCCGACCGCGACCGCTGGTTCTCCGCCGAGGAGGCCAAGGAGTACGGCCTGCTGGACGGGGTCATGCTCTCCGCCGCGCACGTGCCCGGCGGCGGTGGCACCGGCGCGAGCTCCGGCTCCTGAGCCGGGCCGCGGCAGCCCCGACGATCACTCGAAGCTCGACATCACCAGGACGGTGGACGTGAACACTCAGAATTTCCCCGGCAGCGGCCTGTACGAGCGCACCCGGGCCGAGCGGCCCGGCGTGTTCGGCGCCGAGGCCCGTTACCTCGTTCCGCAGTTCGAGGAGCGCACCTCCCAGGGCTACAAGCGCTACGACCCGTACTCGAAGCTCTTCGAGGAGCGGGTGATCTTCCTGGGCGTGCAGATCGACGACACCTCGGCGAACGACGTGATGTCGCAGCTGCTGTGCCTGGAGTCGATGGACCCGGACCGCGACATCTCGGTCTACATCAACAGCCCCGGCGGCTCCTTCACGGCGCTCACCGCGATCTACGACACGATGCAGTTCGTGAAGCCGGACATCCAGACGGTCTGCATGGGCCAGGCGGCCTCCGCCGCCGCGGTGCTGCTGGCCGCCGGTACCCCCGGCAAGCGGATGGCGCTGCCGAACGCCCGGGTGCTCATCCACCAGCCGTACACCGAGACCGGCCGCGGTCAGGTCTCGGACCTGGAGATCGCGGCCAACGAGATCATCCGGATGCGGCAGCAGCTGGAGGAGATGCTGGCCAAGCACTCCACCACGCCGATCGAGCAGATCCGGGACGACATCGAGCGGGACAAGATCCTGACCGCCGAGGAGGCCCTGTCCTACGGCCTCGTCGACCAGATCGTCTCGACCCGCAAGACCTCCGTCGGCGTCTGAGGACGCCCCGGATCGTCCTGATGCGTCCGCGTCAGGACTGATCCACCCGAGCGGCGGCCGCCTGCCGTGCCCCCCCGCCCCCCTGGACCCGGATGAGCGAGTACGTCCAAGGGGGGCCCACACGGGGGGCGCGGCAAGGTACCGTCGATGAGAGAAGCACCCAGGCTCCGTTGAAGGCCGGCGGAACCCAGGCGAAGGGGAAAGACCTCGTGGCACGCATCGGTGACGGCGGAGACCTGCTGAAGTGCTCGTTCTGCGGAAAGAGCCAGAAGCAGGTGAAGAAGCTCATCGCAGGCCCCGGTGTGTACATCTGCGACGAGTGCATCGATCTCTGCAACGAGATCATCGAGGAGGAGCTCGCGGAGTCCTCCGAGGTCCGCTGGGAGGATCTGCCCAAGCCGCGGGAGATCTACGAGTTCCTGGAGAGCTACGTGGTCGGGCAGACGCCCGCCAAGAAGGCGCTCTCGGTGGCGGTCTACAACCACTACAAGCGCGTCCAGGCCGGGGAGAACGGCCGCCCCGGGCACGAGGACGCGATCGAGCTGGCGAAGTCCAACATCCTGCTGCTCGGTCCCACCGGCTCGGGCAAGACGCTGCTGGCGCAGACCCTGGCCCGGATGCTGAACGTGCCGTTCGCCATCGCCGACGCCACCGCGCTCACCGAGGCCGGCTACGTCGGTGAGGACGTCGAGAACATCCTGCTGAAGCTGATCCAGGCGGCGGACTACGACGTCAAGAAGGCCGAGACCGGGATCATCTACATCGACGAGATCGACAAGGTGGCCCGCAAGAGCGAGAATCCGTCGATCACCCGTGACGTGTCGGGTGAGGGCGTGCAGCAGGCGCTGCTGAAGATCCTGGAGGGCACGACCGCGAGCGTTCCGCCGCAGGGCGGCCGCAAGCACCCGCACCAGGAGTTCATCCAGATCGACACGACGAACGTGCTGTTCATCGTGGGCGGTGCCTTCGCCGGGCTGGAGAAGATCATCGAGTCGCGGGCCGGTGCCAAGGGCATCGGCTTCGGCGCGACCATCCGCTCCAAGCGGGAACTCCAGGCGGCCGACCTCTTCCAGGAGATCATGCCGGAGGACCTGGTGAAGTTCGGGATGATCCCGGAGTTCATCGGCCGTCTGCCGGTCATCACCAGCGTGCACAACCTGGACCGCGAGGCGCTGCTGCAGATCCTCGTCGAGCCGCGCAACGCGCTCGTGAAGCAGTACCAGAAGCTCTTCGAACTCGACGGCGTGGAGCTGGAGTTCGAACGCGGCGCGCTGGAGGCCATCGCCGACCAGGCGATCCTGCGGCAGACCGGCGCCCGGGGTCTGCGGGCGATCATGGAGGAGGTGCTGATGTCGGTGATGTACGAGGTGCCGTCCCGCAAGGACGTCGCCCGTGTGGTGATCACCGCCGAGGTCGTGCACTCCAACGTCAACCCGACGCTGGTGCCGCGTGAGCCGCGCATCGTCGGCAAGGGCGAGCAGAAGAGCGCGTAGCGCCGCCGCGGGCACGGATCCGCGGACACGAGGGGCGCCCGGTGCGGAACCGGGCGCCCCTCTGCGTGCGGGCCGGGTCAGCCCAGCGGTACGCGGGTGTCCTGGCGGACCTTGAAGGTCAGGTCGGCGGCGTCCTTGAGCGACATGCCGGTGCCCAGCAGCGCCGCCTTGGGGTCGAGCGGCATGACGAAGCCGACGGTGCTGTAGTCGGACCACACGCACGCCGGTGTGGTGATCGTCTTGTCCCCCTCGCTCACCTTCACGTTCTGGCACTTCATCACGGCGTCGTCCATGCCGGCCGGGCTCTCCTTCTGCGGGGAGCCGACGGGTTCAAAGGTGCCGCCGTCCGAACTGTCGCCGCTCGCCTGGTCCTTCTTGCTCGCGGCGGCCACGTAGGCGAGCAGCCCGTCGACGACCTTGTCCGGGTCCGCGACGGTGCCGTAGAGCCCGCCGAAGCGCAGTCCGGCGGCGGCCGCCGAGTCGCCCTGCGCGTAGTCGGCGCCGACGCTGTGCGGGTCGGTGATGCCCAGCGCGCTGAGCTGGGTGCGGTCCTCGGAGCTGATGGTGTCGTCCTCGGAGTCGTCGCCCGAGGCCTTCTTGTAGGTCTGCGCGACCGTGTCGGGCGTGGTGAGCTTGTACTTCTTGCCGTCGTTCTTGATGCCGCCGCCGCTGGAACCGTTCATCAGCAGGACGACGCCGCCGACGATCGCCGCGACCACCACGACCGCGCCGACGATCAGGCCGGTCCGCCTGCCGCTCCCGCCGCCCTGCGGGCCCGCCGGGGGCTGCCCGTAGCCGTAGCCCTGCTGGGGCACCTGGCCGTACGGCGGCTGGCCGCCCTGCTGCGGGTAGCCGTAGCCGGGCGGGGCGGGCGGCTGCTGCCCGTAACCCTGCGGGGGCGGCGGAGGCTGCTGGCCGTAACCCGGCGGGGGCGGGGGCTGCTGCCCGTAGCCGGGCTGCGGCGGCGCGGGCTGGGGGTAGCCGTAGCCGGGCTGGGCGGGCGGCTGCTGCCCGTACCCGGGCTGCGGCTGACCGTAACCGCCGGGCTGCCCGCCACCGTACGGATTCGGCGGCTGCTGCCCGTACGGGCCGGGCGGCGGCTGGTTGCTGCTCATGGATCGTCCCCTCCGTCAACGAATCCCCCCATCCTCGCGGACGCCGCGGGCGGGGGCGCCGTAAGGGGACAACTGATTCGTAACAGCCCCGGCCGCCCCCGTAGAATCGGCGGGTGACCGACAACACTCAGCGCCCCGCCAGCGGGCCGAACAGCACCCCCGATCTGCCGACGACGTACGCGCCGGCCGAGGTAGAGGGGCCGCTGTACGAGCGCTGGGTAGAACGCGGCTACTTCACGGCGGACGCCAAGAGCGACAAGCCGCCGTACACGATCGTCATCCCGCCGCCCAACGTCACCGGCAGCCTGCACCTGGGCCACGCCTTCCAGCACACGCTGATGGACGCCCTCACCCGCCGCAAGCGCATGCAGGGCTACGAGGCGCTGTGGCTGCCCGGCATGGACCACGCCGGCATCGCCACCCAGAACAAGGTGGAGCAGCAGCTCGCGGACGAGGGCAAGTCGCGGCACGACATCGGCCGCGAGGCCTTCGTCGAGCGCGTGTGGCGCTGGAAGGAGGAGTACGGCGGGCGGATCCTCGGCCAGATGCGGCGGCTCGGCGACGGCGTCGACTGGTCCAAGGAACGCTTCACGATGGACGAGGGCCTCTCGCGCGCCGTCCAGACGATCTTCAAGCGGCTCTACGACGACGAGCTGATCTACCGCGCCGAGCGCATCATCAACTGGTGCCCGCGCTGTCTTACGGCCATCTCCGACATCGAGGTGGAGTACCAGGACGACGACGGCGAGCTGGTGTCGATCCGTTACGGGGAGGGCGAGGACAGCGTCGTCGTGGCCACCACCCGGGTCGAGACGATGCTCGGCGACACCGCCGTCGCCGTCCACCCGGACGACGAGCGCTACCGGCACCTGGTCGGCCGGCGCATCAAGCTGCCGCTCACCGACCGTACGATCCCGGTCGTCGCGGACACCCACGTCGATCCGGAGTTCGGCACGGGCGCGGTCAAGGTGACGCCCGCGCACGACCCGAACGACTTCGCCATCGGCCAGCGGCACGGCCTGGAGTCGCTGACGATCATGGACGAGCGCGCGGTCATCACCGCGCCCGGCCCGTTCGCGGGCCTGGACCGCTTCGAGGCGCGGTCGGCGATCGTCGGCGCGCTGCGCGAGCAGGGCCGGATCGTCGCCGAGAAGCGCCCGTACGTCCACTCGGTGGGCCACTGCTCGCGCTGCCGGACGACGATCGAGCCGCGGCTGTCGCTGCAGTGGTGGGTCAAGGTCGGCCCGCTGGCGCAGGCGGCGGGCGACGCGGTGCGCGACGGCCGGGTCTCCATCCACCCGCGGGAGATGGAGAAGCGCTACTTCGACTGGGTCGACAACATGCACGACTGGTGCATCTCGCGCCAGCTGTGGTGGGGCCACCGCATCCCGGTCTGGTACGGCCCGAACGGCGAGACGGTGTGCGTCGGACCCGACGAGCAGGCGCCCACGGGCGAGGGCTGGACGCAGGACTCCGACGTCCTGGACACCTGGTTCTCCTCCGGCCTGTGGCCCTTCTCGACCCTCGGCTGGCCCGAGAGCACCCCGGAACTGGCGAAGTTCTACCCGACCGACGTGCTGCTGACCGGCCACGACATCATCTTCTTCTGGGTCGCCCGGATGATGATGTTCGGCCTGTACGCGATGGACGGCGTCGCGCCCTTCCACACCATCGCGCTCACCGGCCTGGTGCGCGACGAGCACGGCAAGAAGATGTCCAAGTCCAACCCCAACTCGGTGGACCCGCTGGACTGGATGGACGCCTACGGCTCGGACGCCGTCCGCTTCACTCTGGCCACCGGCGCCAACCCGGGCGCCGACGTGCCGATCGGCGAGGACTGGGTGCGGGCGTCCCGCAACTTCGCCAACAAGATCTGGAACGCCACCCGCTTCGCGCTCATGAACGGCGCCACCACCGAGGGCCCGCTGCCCGCGCCCGAGCAGATGTCGGCGGCCGACCGCTGGATCCTGTCCCGGCTCGGCCGGATCGTCGCCGACGTGGACGGCTTCTACGACGACTACCAGTTCGCCAAGCTGTCCGACACGCTCTACCACTTCGCGTGGGACGAGGTGTTCGACTGGTACGTGGAGCTGTCCAAGACCGCGTTCTTCAACGGCGGCGACAGCGCCCGGGTCTCCGGCCGGGTCCTCGGCGAGGTCCTGGACACGCTGCTGCGGCTGCTGCACCCGATCGTGCCCTTCCTCACCGAGACGCTGTGGACGACCCTCACCGGCGGCGAGACGCTCGTGGTCGCCGACTGGCCCAAGGACAGCGGCTTCCGCGACCCGGCGGCCGAGGCGGAGATCGCCGAGGTCCAGCGGCTGGTCACCGAGGTCCGCCGGTTCCGCACCCAGCAGGGCCTCCAGGACACCCAGAAGGTGCCCGCGCGGCTCTCCCTGGGCGGTACGGTGCTCGGCCCGCACGAGGACGCCGTGCGGCGCCTGCTGCGGCTCCAGCCCGCCGAGGAGGGCTTCCACGCCACGGCCTCGCTGCCGGTCGGCGGCGCCGTCGTCGAGCTGGACCTGTCCGGCACGATCGACGTGGCCGCCGAGCGCAAGCGGCTCGCGAAGGACCTGGCGGCGGCCGAGAAGGAGAAGTCCGACGCGCAGCGCAAGCTCGGCAACGAGGGCTTCCTCGCCAAGGCCCCGGAGAAGGTCGTGACCGGCATCCGGGCCCGGCTCGCCACGGCGGAGTCCGACATCGAGCGGATCACCGCCCAGCTCGCCGCGCTCCCGCAGGGCTGACGGCCCGGCCGGAGCACACGCACGGAACGGGGCGGCCCTGGCCATGAGGCCGGGGCCGCCTTCCGTAGACTGGACGGCGTGACCGACCTCCCCAGCCGTGGCGCCCCCGGCGACGACGACGCCTACGAGGCCTTCGATCCGGACTCCGCCCCGGACGCCGCCGCGTACGACACCGACGACGACGAGCGCACCGCGGGCGACGCGCCCCGCGAGGTGGACATGGCCGTCATCGAGGCCGGCAGCCGCACGCTGCGGGCGGGCGTCGCCCCGGCGTCCGCCGCGGACGACGTGCCGCGCCGCCCCGAGGACCCGGCGGTGGACCGCGAGCTGCGCGAGGTCGAGGCGGAGCTGCTGGCCCGCTGGCCGGAGACCAAGCTCGACCCGTCGCTGGTGCGGATGCAGGCCATGATGGACGTCCTCGGCGAACCGCAGCGCGGCTACCCGTCGATCCACATCACCGGCACCAACGGCAAGACCACCACCGCGCGGATGATCGAGCGGCTGCTGATGGCCTTCGAGCTGCGGGTGGGCCGCTACACCAGCCCGCACGTGCAGGCCATCACCGAGCGGATCAGCCTGGACGGCGCCCCGATCAGCGCCGAGCGCTTCATCGAGACCTACCGCGACCTCCAGCCGTACGTGCAGATGGTCGACGAGGCGCAGGAGCACCGGCTGTCGTTCTTCGAGGTCATCACCTCGATGGCGTACGCGTCCTTCGCCGACGCGCCGGTCGACGTCGCGGTCGTCGAGGTCGGCATGGGCGGCAGCTGGGACGCGACCAACGTGATCGACGCGCAGGTCGCCGTCGTCACCCCGATCGCGCTGGACCACACCGACCGGCTCGGCCGCACCCCGGGCGAGATCGCGGTGGAGAAGTCCGGCATCGTCAAGAAGGGCTCGACCGCCGTCCTCGCCCGGCAGCCCGCGGACGCCGCGCACACGCTGCTGGAGCGGGCGGTGCGGGAGGACGCGACGGTCGCCCGGGAGGGCCAGGAGTTCGGCGTCGTCGCCCGCGAGGTCGCCGTCGGCGGGCAGCTGCTGACGCTCCGCGGCCTCGGCGGCGAGTACGACCAGGTCTTCCTGCCGCTGTACGGCGAGCACCAGGCGCAGAACGCCGCGGTCGCGCTCGCCGCGGTGGAGGCCTTCTTCGGCATCGGCCAGGTCCACCAGCGCACCCTGGACCTGGACACCGTGCGCGGCGCCTTCGCCGCCGTCACCTCGCCGGGCCGGCTGGAGGTCGTACGGCGCAGCCCCAGCGTGGTGCTGGACGCCGCGCACAACCCGGCGGGCGCGCAGGCCACCGCCGCCGCGATCCGCGAGGCCTTCGACTTCACACACCTGGTGGGTGTCGTGAGCCCGAGCCGGGACAAGGACGTGCGCGGGCTGCTGGAGGCGTTCGAGCCGGTCCTCGCCGAGATCGTGGTGACCCGCAACTCCACCTCGCGGGCGATGGACGTGGACGAACTGGCGGCGCTCGCCGTCGAGGTGTTCGGCGACGAGCGGGTGCAGGTCGAACCGCGGCTGGACGACGCGCTGGAGGCGGCGATCACGCTGGCCGAGGACGAGGGCGCGTACGCCGGAGCGGGCGTGCTGGTCACCGGCTCGGTCATCACCGTGGGAGAGGCCCGGCTGCTGCTGGGTCGCAGTTGAGGGGCTTGATCTCATGCGCATGCTGTGTTCGACCACGCTGATCAGCGAGTTCTTCGTGGTCGGCTTCGCGGGTCTGGTCGCGATGAAGAACGAGGACCTGTCGGTGGGCACCGTGTGGACGGTGTGCGGGGTCGTGATGGTGCTGTGCCTGCTGCTGTGCGGCATGCTCGGCCGCCGCGGGGCGCTCACGGTGGGCTGGGCGCTGCAGATCGGGCTGATCCTGAGCGGCCTCGCGGTCGGTACGATGTTCTTCCTCGGCGCGGTCTTCGCGGCTCTGTGGTGGGCGTCGATCCACTACGGGCGCGTGATCGACGAGGCCAAGGCCAGGAACGCGGCGCAGTCCGCCTGAGTGCGGCCTTGTAGGCTCATCGCACCACCGTCACCCGTCTTCCCCGCAGGAGCCGCCCGTGTCCACGCGCACCCTCGTCCTTCTCAAGCCCGACGCTGTCCGCCGCGGCCTGGTCGGCGAGATCATCGGCCGCATCGAGCGCAAGGCGGGCTGGACGATCAGCGCCCTGGAACTGCGCACCCTGGACCGCGGCACCCTGGAGCAGCACTACGCCGAGCACGTCGGACGCCCGTTCTACGAGCCGCTGGTGGAGTTCATGTCCGCGGGGGCGTCGGTCGCGCTGGTCGTCGAGGGCGAGCGGGTCGTCGAGGGGATGCGCGCGCTGGCCGGTCCGACCGACCCGATCGCCGCGGCACCCGGGTCCATCCGGGGGGACTTCGGCACCATCGTCCGGGAGAACCTCGTGCACGCGTCGGACTCGCCGGAGTCCGCCGAGCGCGAGATCAAGCTGTTCTTCCCCGGTCTGGCCTAACTCCCGCAACCGCGGGCGTAGCCCGTGGCCTGTCGGGAACCAAACACTCCGACACGGCGTCACCATTACTGGGGTCTGCTGTGTGTTCTGATGACAATGACGTCGGAGCCCCGGCCCGCGCGCCTCACAGGTCGCGACTACGATGGAATCTCCGCTCAAGCTCGGGAAGGCCAGACGTATCCTCATGGCGAACAACATGTCGTTCATCGGCCGTGACATGGCTGTCGACCTCGGCACGGCCAACACGCTGGTGTACGTCAGGGGCCGCGGGATCGTGCTGAACGAGCCATCGGTGGTGGCGGTCAACACCAACACCGGCGGCATCCTGGCGGTCGGCGCCGAGGCCAAGAAGATGATCGGCCGCACCCCGGGCAACATCGTGGCGGTCCGCCCGCTCAAGGACGGCGTCATCGCCGACTTCGAGATCACCGAGCGGATGCTGCGGTACTTCATCCTCAAGGTGCACCGCCGCCGCTACCTCGCCCGTCCCCGCATGGTCATCTGCGTGCCGTCCGGCATCACCGGTGTGGAGCGCCGCGCCGTGATCGACGCGGCCAACCAGGCCGGCGCGCGCACCGTGCACATCATCGAGGAGCCGATGGCCGCCGCGATCGGCGCGGGCCTGCCGGTCCACGAGGCGACGGGCAACATGGTCGTCGACATCGGCGGCGGCACCACCGAGGTCGCGGTCATCAGCCTCGGCGGCATCGTCACCGCGCAGTCCATCCGGACGGCGGGCGACGAGCTGGACAACGCGATCATCCAGCACATCAAGAAGGAGTACAGCCTGCTGCTGGGCGAGCGCACCGCCGAGCAGATCAAGCTGACCGTCGGCTCCGCGTTCGCGAACAAGGACGACGACGAGCACACCGAGATCCGCGGCCGCGACCTGGTCAGCGGGCTGCCCAAGACCGTCGTGATCTCCGCCGCGGAAGTGCGCAAGGCCATCGAGGAACCCGTCAACGCGATCGTCGACGCCGTCAAGACCACGCTCGACAAGTGCCCGCCGGAACTGTCCGGCGACATCATGGACCGCGGCATCGTGCTCGCCGGCGGCGGCGCGCTGCTGCGCGGCCTGGACGAACGGCTGCGGCACGAGACGGGCATGCCCATCCACATCGCCGAGACCCCGCTGGACTGCGTGGCGCTCGGTGCCGGCAAGTGCGTCGAGGAGTTCGAGGCGCTGCAGCGCGTCCTCGACGCCGCCCCCCGCAGATGACACGCGGCCCGCGGGCCACCGCCTCGCGAGGCCCGGCCGCCCGCGAGGCCCGCACCCCAGCACAGTAGCTCCGACCGGCCGCTTGCCCACTCGGCGGCGGGTCCGATGAGGAAGGCACGGACTGGCGCCCGTGAGGGACACAAAGGAGAGCCGGCTGCTGCTGGTGCTGCTGGTGGTGATCGCGTTCGCGCTGATCACCGTGGACATCCGGGGCGGTGAGAACTCGCCGCTCGACCGGCCGCGGCAGGCCGCGGAATCCGTTTTCGGCCCGGTGGAGAACGCCGTCTCCGGAGTCGTCGACCCGGTCGGCAACGCGGTGGACGCGGTGCGCGACTCCGGCGACCGCAGCAGCACCATCAGCCGGCTGGAACGCGAGAACGCCGCGCTCAAGCAGAAGCTCGGCAGCAACGACATCACCCGCAACCGGGCCCAGGAACTCGACAAGCTCCTCAAGACCGCCGGCGCCGGGCAGTACACCATCAAGGGCGCGCAGGTCATCGCGATAGGAGCCGCGCAGGGCTTCTCCTGGACGGTCACCATCGACGCCGGCAGCCGCGACGGCATCACCCGCGACATGACGGTCATCAACGGCGACGGGCTCGTCGGCCGGGTCACCACCGTCGGCAACAGCACCTCGACCGTGCTGCTCGCCAACGACCCGGACTTCACCGTCGGCACCCGGCTGGAGAGCTCCATGGAGCTGGGCCTGGCCAGCGGCCAGGGCGACCGCCCGATGCGGGTGCAGCTGCTCAACGGCAAGGTCGCGGTGCACAAGGGCGACCGGCTGGTGACCTTCGGCTCGGAGAAGGACAAGCCGTTCGTGCCCGGCGTGCCGGTCGGCAAGGTCATCGGCGTCGACCCGTCCGGCGGCAACCTCACCAAGACCCTCCAGGTCCAGCCGTTCGTCGGCTTCACCCGGCTCGACGTCGTCGGCGTCGTCGTCCTCGGCCCGCGGACCGACCCGCGCGACAGCGTGCTGCCGCCCCGCCCGACGACCCCGCCGCCGCCCAAGCCCAAGGCGACCGGCACCCCGACCGCCCCGGCCTCCCCGGGCGGCGCAAACAACCAGGCCGACGGAGCGCTGCCGCCCGCGACGACCACCTCCACGCCCACCAGCAGCGGCAGGGACTGAGCCATGCGCCTGAACCGGATCGTGCTCCCCACCGTGCTGGTCGTCGTGGCGATGGTCGTCCAGGTCAGCGTGCTGGCCCGGCTGCACCTGCCGGGCGCGGTGCCCGACCTGCTGCTGCTGACCGTGCTGGGCCTGGCCATCAGCTACGGCCATGTCGCCGGCTGCCTCATCGGCTTCTTCGCCGGACTGCTCGCCGACCTCGCGCCGCCCGCCGACCACGCGGTGGGCCGCTACGCGCTCGTGCTGTGCGTCGTCGGCTACGCGGCGGGCCTGGTCAAGCCGGAGAGCGGCAGGCTGCGCACCGCCGCCGGGCCCATGCTCGTCGTCATCGGCGGGGCCGTCGCCACCACGCTGCTGTACGCGGGCGTCGGCAGCCTCGTCGGCGACACCGCGGGCGCCCATGTGGGCCTCGCCAAACTGGTCCTCACCGCGGCGATCTACGACCTGCTGCTCGCGCCCTTCGTGGTGCCGCTGGTCATGGCGATGGCACGGCACTTCGACCACGACCCGATGTCCGAGGACGTCTCCGGCGGCTACGGCGGCGGCCGGGCCGGACGCATCAGGACCGGTCTCGCCGCACCCCGCGGCGGACTGTTCGGCAGGGGCGGCACGATGGTCAGGGGGGCCAGGCGATGAGCGGCAACATCCCGGAGACCGGGCGCACCACCCGGGTGACGATCCGGCTGGTCATCCTGCAGATCCTGGTCGTGTCGCTGCTGCTCACGCTCGGCGGCCGGCTGTGGTTCCTGCAGATCCGCAACGGCCAGCAGTACGACGAGAAGGCCGCGAGCAACCACATCCAGCAGGTCGTCACCTCCGCCGTCCGCGGCGCCATCCTGGACGACCGCGGGGTGCCGCTCGCCGACAACGAGACCAAGCTCGTCGTCTCCGCCTCCCGCACCGACCTGCTCAAGCAGGCCGACGACGGCACCGCCGTGCTCACCCGGCTGGCCGGGGTGCTGGGCCTGACGCCGCAGGAGGTCATGGACAAGGTCCGGCTGTGCGACGCCAAGACGCCCAAGCCGTGCTGGAACGGCTCGCCCTACCAGCCCATCCCGATCACCGACTCGGCCACCACCCAGCAGGCCCTGCAGATCATGGAGCGGCGCGAGGACTTCCCCGGCATCACCGCCGAGCCCACCGCCGTACGCCGCTACGCCGGGCCCTTCAAGTCCAACGCGGCGCAGGTGCTCGGCTACCTCGGCCCGGTCACCGACGACGAGGTCAGCGCGTCGGAGAAGACCAAGGCGCCGCTGCTGCGCTCGGACCAGATCGGCCGCTCCGGCCTGGAGAGCGTCTACGACGACCAGCTGCGCGGCACCGCGGGCGTCACCCGCTACGAGGTCGACAACCTCGGCCGCGTCATCGGCAAGGCCGGCGACACCCCCGCCCAGCCCGGCAGCAACCTCGTGACCAGCATCGACGCCCGCGTCCAGGCGGTCACCGAGAAAGAGCTGAACGACGCGATGGTGGCCGCGCGCAAGACGTACGACACCGTCACGCACAAGAACTACAAGGCCGACTCCGGCGCCGCGGTCGTCATGGACAACCACACCGGCCGCATCATCGCCATGGCGAGCCTGCCCACCTACGACCCCAACGAGTGGGTCGGCGGCATCTCCGCCAAGGCGTACAACGCGCTGATCGACAAGAAGTCCGACTACCCGCTGCTGAACCGGGCCATCCAGGGCCAGTCCGCACCGGGCTCGACCTTCAAGGTCATCTCCACCAGCGCCGCCATCAACGCCGGCTACGAGCCCGACGGCAAGTACATGTGCTCGTCCTCGATGCAGATCGGCGACCGCACCTTCCAGAACTTCGAGAACGAGAACTTCGGCTACATCTCGCTCGGCCGCGCCCTGGAGGTCTCCTGCGACACCGTCTTCTACGGGGTGGCGTACCAGGAGTGGCAGAAGGACGGCGGCACCAACCCCAAGCACCCCAAGGACTGGTTCTTCAAGACCGCCCACCAGTTCGGGCTGGGCGCCAAGACCGGTGTCGACCTGCCCGGCGAGGTCACCGGGCGCGTCCCGGACCGGCAGTGGGCCTCGGACTACAACGACGAGATGCACGACTACTGGTGCCGCACCGCCGCCCAGCACAAGAACGACAAGCAGAAGAGCCTGGTGGTCGAGAACTCCATCGAGAAGTGCGCCGACCACAACGTGATCCGCGCCGGTGACTCCGTCAACTACGCGATCGGCCAGGGCGACACGCTCGTCACGCCGGTGCAGATGGCCCGCGTCTACGCGGCCCTCGCCAACGGCGGCACCCTCTACCAGCCGACCATCGGCAAGGCGATCGTCAGCGCCGACGGCAAGACCGTCACCCCGATCGCGCCCAAGGCCACCGGCAAGCTCCCGGACACCAAGGCGACCCTGAAGTACATCGACAACGCGCTGGCCGGCGTGGTCACCTCCGGCACCGCCGACTGGAAGTTCGGCGGCTGGCCGCAGGACAAGATCCCGCTGCACGCCAAGACCGGTACGGCCGAGGTCTACAACAAGCAGACCACGTCCTGGTTCGACACGTACACCAAGGACTACACGATCGTCATGACGATCTCCCAGGGCGGCACCGGCTCCGGCGCCTCCGGTGAGGCCGTCCGGCGCATCTACGAGGCGATGTACGGCATCACCAAGGACAGCGCCACGATCGACCCGAAGAAGGGCCTCATGCCCAAGCCGGTGAGCACGCTGCCGAAGATCTCCGACGACGGCGTCGTGACGCAGGCCTCGTACACCGTGCCCGCCACCGACCAGTTCACCGTCCCCGCCGGCGGCCCGGCGACCTCGGGCGGCGCCGCCCCCGCCGTCGCCGCGCTCGGCCCCGGCCGACCGGAGAAGCTGCTGCTCGGCAGGAAGTACTGGTCATGACCGCATCCGGCTACGCGAGCGTCCCCCGCTACACCCCCGAGAAGTCCACCCTCGGGAAGATCCTCGCGCGCGACTCGGTCTTCCGCCGGATGGACTGGGTGCTGCTCTTCGCGGCGCTGATGCTCACCGGCATCGGCACGCTGCTGGTCTACTCCGCGACCCGCGGCCGCACCAACCTCACCCACGGCGACCAGTACTACTTCCTGATCCGGCACCTGATGAACGCCGGGATCGGCACCGCCCTCGGCATCGGCACGGTCGTCATCGGCCACCGCCGGATGCGCGACGTCGTGCCCTTCTACTACGGGCTCGCGATCCTCGGCATCCTCGCGGTGCTCAGCCCGCTGGGCTCCACCGTCAACGGCGCGCACTCCTGGATCGTCATCGGCGGCGGGTTCTCGCTCCAGCCCTCGGAGTTCGTCAAGGTCGCGATCATCGTCGGGATGGCCGTCGTGCTGTCCGCCCGGGTCGACGCGGGCGACCGCGAACACCCCGACCACCGCACCGTCCTGCAGTCCCTCGCGCTGGCAATGCTGCCCATCCTCATCATCCTGCTGATGCCGGACCTCGGCTCCGTCATGGTGCTCGGCGCGATCGTCCTCGGCGTCCTGCTCGCCTCCGGCGCGCCCAACCGCTGGGTCTTCGGCCTCATCGGCTCCGGCATCGTCGGCGCCGTCCTGGTCTGGCAGCTCGGCATCCTCGACAAGTACCAGATCGACCGCTTCGCCGCCTTCGCCAACCCCGCGCTCGACCCCTCCGGCGTCGGCTACAACACCAGCCAGGCACGTATCGCCATCGGCTCCGGCGGCCTGCTCGGCAAGGGCCTCTTCCACGGCGGCCAGACCAGCGGCCAGTTCGTCCCCGAACAGCAGACGGACTTCGTCTTCTCCGTCGCCGGCGAGGAACTCGGCTTCGTCGGCGCGGCCTTCATCATCGCCCTGATCGGCGTCATCCTCTGGCGCGCCTGCGCGATCGCCCGCGGCGCGACCGACCTCTACGGCACGATCGTGGCCGCGGGCGTCGTGACCTGGTTCGCCTTCCAGTCCTTCGAGAACATCGGCATGACGCTGGGCATCATGCCGGTGACCGGCATCCCCTTGCCCTTCGTCTCCTACGGGGGGTCGTCGATGTTCGCGAACTGTATTGCCATAGGGCTCCTGCAATCCGTGAAGATGCAAAGACCCATGTCCGCGTAGGGGCCGTTTCCGGGGGCGCCCGGGAGGCGCCCCCACGCGCCCCGGAAAACGCTTGCCCGGCCAGGGCACGGGTAGCGTCAACCGTATGGGTGCCGAAGCCGGCCGCACGGCCACCTCGTACCTGGAAGCCCAGCGCGCAGCGCTCCACGCGCTGGACCCCAAGGTCCGCCGCGGCGAGCCGGACGCCGTCCACAAGATGCGGGTCGCCACCCGCAAAGCCCGCAGCGCGCTCAAGAGCTTCCGCCCGGAGCTGGCCCGGTCCGCCACCGAACCGCTGGCCGCGGAGCTGAAGTGGCTCGCCGCCGAGCTGGGCGCCGAACGCGACCGCGAGGTCCTCGCGGAGCGGCTGGCGCTCCGGTGCGCGGAGCTGGAGCAGGGGGCGGGGTCGGCGCCCCCCGGCGCCGTCCGCGGGCGGCTGCACGCGCTGGGCACGGGCAGCGCCCTCGCGGCGCACGCGGCGGTGCTGCGCACGCTCGACGGCGCCCGGTACGCAGCGCTGCTCGGCGCGCTGGACGCGCTGACGTCCGCACCCCCGTACCGCGAGGCGGCGGACCGCCCCGCGGGGCCCGCCGCGGAGGCGACCGTACGGCGGGACATGGCGCGGCTGCGCTCACGGATGGCCGCGGCGCTCGCGGCGGCCCCCGGCGCGGCGCGCGACACCGCGCTGCACGAGGCCCGCAAGGCGGCCAAGCGGGCGCGCTACAGCGGCGAGGCGGTGCGCCCGGTGCTGGGCGGCGCGGCGAAGGCGCACTCCGTGCGGATGAAGCGGCTCCAGGAGGTGCTGGGCGAGCACCAGGACAGTGTGATGTGCCGTACGGCCCTGGAGGGCGCGGTGGCGCGGGCGCGCGCGGCGGGGGAGGACCCGGGGCCGTACCGGGCGATGGCGCGGGCCGAGCGGTCGCTGGCGGCGCAGGCGCGGGCGGAACTCCCCCGGGCGTGGGCGCACGCGGACCGGGAGGCGCGGGCGGCCGGGTACTCTTGAGGGTCACCCGTCCCCGTCGGGGCGCGTCGCCGCCCCGGGACCACCGCCCACCGTCAGCTGATGAAAGTCGCCGAGATGCCTGTCGAGTCGGTCTTCCCGCGCTTGGAAGCACTTCTCCCGCACGTCCAGAAGCCGATCCAGTACGTGGGCGGTGAGCTGAACTCCACCGTCAAGGAGTGGGACGCCACCGATGTGCGCTGGGCGCTGATGTACCCGGACGCGTACGAGGTGGGGCTGCCCAACCAGGGCGTCATGATCCTCTACGAGGTGCTCAACGAGCGCGAGGGCGTGCTCGCGGAGCGCACGTACAGCGTGTGGCCGGACCTGGAAGCGCTGATGCGCGAGCACGGTGTGCCGCAGTTCACGGTGGACGCGCACCGCCCGGTGCGGGCCTTCGACGTCTTCGGCCTGAGCTTCTCGACCGAGCTGGGCTACACCAACATGCTCGCCGCGCTCGACCTGGCCGGTATCCCGCTGAACGCGGCGGACCGCACGGTGGACGACCCGGTGGTGCTGGCGGGCGGGCACGCCGCGTTCAACCCCGAGCCGATCGCCGACTTCATCGACGCGGCCGTGATCGGCGACGGCGAGCAGGCCGTGCTGGAGATCACCGACGTCGTCCGCGCCTGGAAGGCCGAGGGCCGGCCGGGCGGGCGCGACGAGCTGCTGCTGCGGCTGGCGCGCACCGGCGGGGTGTACGTCCCGCGCTTCTACGACGTGGAGTACCTGGCCGACGGCCGGATCGCCCGGGTCGTGCCGAACCGCAGCGGGGTGCCGTGGCGGGTGTCCAAGCACACCGTCATGGACCTCGACGAGTGGCCGTACCCGAAGCAGCCGCTGGTGCCGCTCGCCGAGACCGTGCACGAGCGGATGTCGGTGGAGATCTTCCGCGGCTGCACGCGCGGCTGCCGCTTCTGCCAGGCCGGGATGATCACCCGCCCGGTGCGCGAGCGCTCCATCACCGGCATCGGCGAGATGGTCGAGGCGGGCCTGAAGGCGACCGGCTTCGAGGAGGTCGGCCTGCTGTCGCTGTCGTCCGCCGACCACAGCGAGATCGCCGAGGTCGCCAAGGGCCTGGCCGACCGCTACGAGGACGACAAGATCGGCCTGTCGCTGCCGTCCACCCGGGTCGACGCCTTCAACATCGACCTGGCGAACGAGCTGACCCGCAACGGCCGCCGCTCCGGTCTGACCTTCGCCCCCGAGGGCGGCTCGGAGCGCATCCGCAAGGTCATCAACAAGATGGTCTCCGAAGAGGACCTGATCCGTACGGTCGCGACCGCGTACGGCAACGGCTGGCGGCAGGTGAAGCTCTACTTCATGTGCGGCCTGCCCACCGAGACCGACGAGGACGTGCTGCAGATCGCCGACATGGCCAAGCGCGTCATCCAGAAGGGCCGCGAGGTCACCGGGCAGAACGACATCCGCTGCACGGTCTCCATCGGCGGTTTCGTGCCCAAGCCGCACACCCCCTTCCAGTGGGCGCCGCAGCTCGGCGTCGAGGAGACCGACGCGCGCCTGGAGAAGCTGCGCGACGCGATCCGCGGCGACAAGAAGTACGGCCGCAACATCGGCTTCCGCTACCACGACGGCAAGCCCGGCATCGTCGAGGGCCTGCTCTCCCGCGGCGACCGCCGCGTCGGCGCGGTGATCCGCGCGGTCTACGAGGACGGCGGCCGCTTCGACGGCTGGCGCGAGCACTTCTCCTACGACCGCTGGATGCGCGCCGCCGACGCCGTCCTCCCGGCCGCCGGCATCGACCTCCCCTGGTACACCACCCGCGAGCGCACCGCCGAGGAGGTCCTGCCCTGGGACCACCTCGACTCCGGCCTCGACAAGGACTGGCTGTGGGAGGACTGGCAGGACGCCCTCGACGAGACCGAGGTCGAGGACTGCCGCTGGACCCCCTGCTTCGACTGCGGCGTCTGCCCCCAGATGGACACCCACATCCAGATCGGCCCGACAGGCAAGAAACTCCTCCCCCTGAGCGTCGTCAACTCCCCGGCCGGCGCGCCCGCGGGGCAGTGACGCAGCTCAGACGGGCGTGATCCCCTGTGCCCCGCCGCCGTGGCGGAGCACGGGGGAGGTGACGCCGCGGTCGTCGATAGGAGCCCGCCGACCTGTGCGTTCGTTGTCGAGTGGCGGGGTGGGGCAGGGCTGGGACCCTGGGGGGAGGGGGATGTCGCGACGGGAGGAATCCGGTCATGAAGCTGCGCCAGCTCCCGCCCCGGGTGGCCACCGGGGCTTTCGTCCTGCACTCGGGACTGCAGAAGTGGAAGGGTGACGAGGCCACCGCCGAGATGCTGCACGGGATGGCCTGTGGGGCGTATCCGGTGTTCCGGAAGCTCAGTCCGCGGCAGTTCCTGCGGGTGCTGTCGTGCGGGGAGATCGCCACGGGGTCGCTGCTGCTGGCGCCGTTTGTGCCGGGGGCGGTGGCCGGGGCGTTCCTGACCGGGTTCTCCGGGGCGCTGCTGGGGCTCTACGGGCGCACGCCCGGGATGCGGGAGCCGGGGAGTGTCTGGCCGACGCAGAACGGCATCGCGCTGGCGAAGGACTCCTGGATGTTCGGTGTGGGCCTCGGGCTGCTCGCCGACGACGCCACGTCCTGCGGCTGTGGCTGCGGGCGCCGCTGCCGCTGTCACCGCTGAGCGCGCGCCGCGGGCCCCGTCAGGGGTGACGGGGCCCGCGGCGGGTGGGGGTCAGGAACGGCGGGTGCCGTAGGTGGTGGGCGGGGGAGTGGGGGTGGGTTCGCAGGTCACGGGGATGGTGACGGTGCAGGGGAGGGCGCCCGAGGGGTTGCTGGAGCAGGTGGCGCCGGGGGTGGTCGTGGTGGCGGAGTTGGTGAGGGTGCCGTTGCCCGCCGGGTGGTCGTAGCCGTCGCCGCGGACGGTGACCGAGTAGGTGATCGTCGCGCTCGCGCCGGGTGCCAGGTCGCCGGTCCAGGTGAGGGTGGAGCCGGTGACGGAGGCGGTGCCGGTCGTCGCGGAGACGTCGCCGTCGTAGGTGGCGTCGTCCAGGACGCCGCTGAGGTCGTCGGTGACCTGGGCGGCGGTGAGCGGGGTGGTCCCGGTGTTGGTGACGGTGAGGGTGTAACTCACCTTCTGGCCGGGTTCGGCGGAGGTCGCGTCGGCGGTCTTGGCGATGTCCAGGCCGGGCTGCGCCGGGCCTTCCACGGGCACGGTCGCCGAGGACTCGTTGGAGTCGACGTCCTCGCCCGCGGAGCCGGTGGCGTGCGCGGTCGCGGTGTTGGTGAACTCCGTCTTCCCCGCGACGTCCTCGTCGGTCAGCGTGTGGCTGCCGGTGCAGACCATCGACGAGGTCGGGGTGCCCATCGGGCCGAGGGTGTCGCGCGGGCAGGTGATGCCGGTGACGTCGGGGTCGGTGACGCTGACGCCGGTGAGCGTCGTCGGCCCGGTGTTGGTGACCAGGAACTGGTACGGCACGGTGTCGCCCGCGTGCAGCGTGCCCGGGTCGGTGCCGGGCGGGTAGGCCGTGGTCTTGACCAGGTTGAGCTGGTCGACGGGCACCTCGGAGGACGCGGTGAAGTTGCGGATCAGGTGGGTGTCGGTGAGCCCGCCGGTCGAGCCGGAGAAGCCCAGCTTGTACGTGGGGGGTGCCTTCTCCGTCATCTGGTGGGTCAGCACGGTCTGGAAGCCGTTGCCGTCGTGGAAGTCGATCTCGACGGTGACGAGCGGCATCACGTCGGGGCTGACGCTGATCCGCACGGTGCGCTGCGCGTCGTCCGGTGTGCTGCCGGGGCCGCGCAGGCTGCCGGGCAGCGTGGTGACGTAGCCGGACGGCTGGGTGGCGTCCGGCGTGATCGTGGAGGCCAGGAAGCAGTAGCCGTTCAGGTCCTGGCCGGGTCCGCGCAGCGTCACGGTGTCCGGGACCTGGGCGGGCGGGTTTGCCTGCACGGGGGAGACCTCGGGGGGCTGGCAGCCCAGGCCGCGCTGCTCGCCGTCGTTGACGAAGTTGCCGTACGCGTCGAGGCCGACGCCGAGGTAGCCGCCGTCGACGCCGGGCTCCAGGTTGCGCTGGGCGTAGCCGAGCGAGCCGCCGGTCGCGCCCGCGGACGTCAGGTCGTGGGCGCCGTCGACGAGGAAGAAGCCGATGCCGTCGGCGCCGTTGCCGCCGTACTGGTACTGGTCGAACTGCACCTCCAGGCCGCCGTTGCCCGGCAGCGGGCGGTTGTAGACGATGCCGCCGACACGGTAGTTGCCGTTGTCGGTGAGCTGGAGCCAGCCCGGCGTGACACCGGGCGTGGGCACCGGCGGGGTCGTCTGGTCGGCTTCCGTGCACGGCCCGGTGGTGGACTCGCCGGCCGGGGGCGCGGTGGTGGCGCCGGTCAGGCAGGTGGTGTCCAGCGGCTGGAAGCCGGGGTCGGCGACCGAGGTGCCGCTGAAGGTCTCGTCGAGCAGCAGGGAGCCGCCCTGCCGGGTGGCCCGGGGGCTGCCGCCCCCGCGGGTGGGCGTGTGCGCGGACGCGCGCGCCGGGGCGGGCATCTGCCGCTGGGCGTGCGCGGGCGCGTGGACGGGAGGGCGTACGGCGGTGCGCGGCATCCCGATGTCCCGCGCGCCCGGCGCCGCCAGCGCGGTGGGCGCGGCGGCGAGCAGGCCCACGCACGCGAGGGCCGTCCCCACCGCCGGTCTCCACCCGCACACCGGGAAGTAACGTTTGGTCGTCATGCGACGACGTTACGTATCCGAGTGGTGCGGGTCGCCGGACGCGCCGTGCCGGGCGCCGGGGCTGCCGCCGTCCGACGTACCGGCGCGTCCCGTCACGAGGAGAGCGCCGCCATCAGGGTGCGCATCGCCGGGACGAGGTCCTTCGCCTGTGCGGTGGTGTCGATGACGGGCGGACGGGAGGCGATGTCGGGCTCCGGGCCGCGGGCCGGATCCCAGTCGTTCGTCCCGGTCAGCGTCAGCGTGAAGACGGCCCCGCCGTGCCGTACCCCCAGCGACTGGCGGAACTGCGAGCTGACCAGGTTCGCCCGGTCGCCCAGGCCGCGCGGGTGGGACGTCCGCTCGGCGATGTCCACGACGAGGAATCCCGCCCCGGGGATGTGCGGATGCGCCCCCACGGCGTCGCCGGTCGCGTCGAACTCCGTACTGGGGTCGGTCTTCTTGTGCAGGTCCACGGTCACGGAGACGGTGTAGGTGGACGTCCAGCCGTCGCCGCCGTCCTGCCGGTCTGCGGTCAGCTCGCACTCGACGTGGTCCAGCGCCGCGCTGTGCGCGATCGTCGGCTGCGTCTGGCCGAAGGCCTGGGCGTCCAGGTGGGCGGTGAGCGGCCGCAGGTTCAGGTATGTGCAGGGGTTGCGGTCGCCCACGTGGTAGCCGTGCAGGTCGGGCGCGGAGGCCCGGCCGTACCCGGTGCCCGCGAGCGCCCCCGCCCATACGGCCGAGGTCACCACGGCCGCGCACGCCGCCCACACCCACGGGCGGTCCCGGAGCCGGAGCAGCAGCGGCCTCAGCCGGGGCGGGCGGGGCGGGCGGCCGCTGCCGCTGAGCACCTCGGTGCGCGGGTCCGTGCCCGGGTCCGCGTCCTCGCCGGACCGGCGTGCGAAGGGCAGGCGCGGCTGCTCCGCGAGGGGGTTCGTGCCGGGCGCTGCGGGGGCGTCCTCGCCGCCTTCCATCTCCGGCTCGCTGATCACGCGGTCGCCCCCCGTCGCCGTCCCCGCCCGTGCCCGCGTTCACCATAGGTGCCGCGGGCGGGGCTCGGGGAGGGGGCGTCAGCGGGCGGCCAGCGCCAGCCGCGCGCCCAGCGTCACGAAGGAGCCCGCGAAGACCCGCCGGGCCCACGTCAGCACCCGCGGCCGCGCCACGACCTGCTGCCGCACCGACGCGGCCAGCAGCCCGTACCCGGCGAAGACCGCGAACGTCATCAGCATGAACACCCCGCTCAGCACCAGCATCCGACGGGCCGGGTGCGGGTCGTCGTCCCGTACGAACTGCGGCAGGAAGGCGAAGAAGAACAGGGTCAGCTTGGGGTTGAGGAGGTTGAGCAGCACCGCCGACCCGATCACGCGGACGGCGGGCCGCTCGGGCGCGCCGTCCCCGTCGCCCGGCACGACCAGCGCGTCCCGGTCCCGCAGCGTCGACCAGGCCATGACCAGCAGCCACCCCGCCCCGGCGTACGTCAGCGCGTGGAAGGCGAGCGCGCTGGTGTGCAGCAGCGCGGCCACCCCCGTCACGGTGGCCAGCACGTGCGGCACGATCCCGAGCGTGGACCCGGCCGCGGCCACCACCCCGGCCCGCCGCCCGTGCGCGAGCGCGGCGGACAGCGTGTAGACGACCCCGGTCCCGGGCGTCAGGCACACGACGAGGGCGGTGAGGAGAAAGGCGGTACTCATGGCGACTCCGTTACGGGGAAGGGCCGTTGCTCGGCCGGACGGGGCCCCGGGGCGACGGCGCGCGGGGCGGCGACTCCGCCCGCCGGGCGGGATGCCGTGGCCGGTGCGGGAGGCGGCTCCACCCGGCGGGCGGGGACTCGGGGCGAGGGTGCGGGGGTGGCCCGCGGCACCACCCTGCTGCCACAATGGCCCGGTGAACAGGTCCAAAGGGCAGCCTCTCGACCGGTCCATACCGTCCACCGGCAGCACGCCGGGCACGGACTTCCTCCAGCTCGACATCGCCACCGCACCGCCCGGCGGACGCGCCGCCTGGCTCGCCGCGGAACTGCGCCGCGCGGTCGGCGACGGACGGCTCCCGCTCGGCGCGCGCCTGCCCGCCACCCGCACCTTCGCCGCCGACCTCGGCGTCTCCCGCGGGGTCGTCACCGAGGCCTACCGCCGCCTCGCCGAGGACGGCCACACCGTCGCGGACGGCCGGGCGGGCACACGGGTGGTCGCGGCGCCGCTGACGGCGCAGGCCGGCGGGCCGACGGCCCCCGGGCATCCGCCCGCACCGGCCACCGGCGCCACACCCTTCGACGGGACACCCGGCTCCGACGCCTTCGACCGGCTCCGCGCGGCGCCCGCCCGGATCGACCTCTCACCGGGCGCGCCCGACCTCGCCGCCTTCCCCCGCGCCGAATGGCTGCGTGCCGAACGGGCCGTCCTCACCGACCTCCCCGCCGCCGACCTCGGCTACGGCGACCCGCGCGGCGCCCCCGCCCTGCGCCGCGAGGTCGCCGCCTGGCTCGCCGGGAACCGCGGCATCCGCGCCGACCCGGACGACGTCGTGATCGTCGGCGGCACCGCCCAGGCGCTCGGCCTCTTCGCCCAACTCCTCGCCGCCGACGGCATCGACACCCTCGCCTTCGAGGAACCCGGCTCCCTCGGCGTGCGCCAGCACCTCGTGCGCGCCGGGCTGCGCACCCCGCCCGTCCCCGTCGACGCCGACGGCCTGCGCGTCGACGCGCTCCGCGCGAGCGGCGCCCCCGCCGTACTGGTCACACCCGCGCACCAGTTCCCCACCGGCGTCGTGCTCGGCGGACGCCGCCGCCGCGCCCTCCTGGACTGGGCCGCGCACGACGGCGGGCTCGTCGTCGAGGACGACTACGACGCCGAACACCGCTACGACCGCCCGCCCGTCGCCGCGCTGCGCGCACTGCTCGCCGACCACGTCTGCTACACCGGCAGCGTCTCCAAACTCCTCGCGCCCGCGCTGCGCATCGGCTGGGTGCTCGTGCCCGCACGGCACCACGACGCGCTCGTGGAGGCCAAACGATTCGCCGACCTCGGCACCGCGACCCTCCCGCAACTCGTCCTCGCCCGTCTCATGCGGACCGGGGCGCTGGAGCGGCAGTTGCGGCTGCTGCGCCGCAGACACCGCAGGCGCAGGGACGCGATGGTCGCGGCGCTGCGCGAGATGCTGCCCGGGGCGGTCGTCCACGGCGCCGCCGCCGGACTGCACATAACCGTCACGCTGGAGGCGTACGGGGTGGGGTCCGACGCGGAGGTCGCGGCGGCGGCGCTCGGGCACGGGGTGAAGGTGCATCCGCTCTCCTGGCACCGCCAGTTGCCCGGCCCGCCGGGCCTCGTCCTCGGGTACGCGGCCCGCACCCCGCCCGACATCACCGCGGGCGTGACCGCCCTCACCCGCCTCCTCACTGCGTGAGGCTTCCGCGGCGGCGCCGCGGGTTGCCTCCCGCGGTGGGGCGCGCGATCGTCCGCCGGTGATGGGCTGAGCGCGCAGTTCCCCGCGCCCCCGAAAAACGAGTGCCCTCGCCCGCAAAGCCTGCGCCCCCCCCGCAGGGGGATGCGCCCGTCAGGGCTTGCGTATGCCACGCAGGGGGACAAACCAGGGGCGCGGGGAACTGCGCGCTCAGCCCCTACCGGGGGAGGGTCGCGCAACCCACCGCAAGAGGCTGTTGGGGGCGTATCCGCCGGGTGGGCGCGGCTGTTACGTTCACGGGGTGGTGGGGGAACAGGAGGCGCCGCCCGCGGGCGAAGGGTGTCTGGTGGTCGCGGTACGCGTACCCGTACGCGTCGTGACCTTTGCCGTCGTGCTGCCCGTACGCCTCGTGTGGGACGCCCTGCTCGCGGTGGCGCGCGCGTGCCGCGAGGCGTTGCGGTGGACGTGGCGCCGCGTGGTGCTGCCGGTGCTCTACGCCGTCGGGCGCTACCTCTTCGTCGTGCCGCTCGTCGCGTTCTTCCGGTACGTCGTGCGGCCGGTCGCGGTGGCGGTGTGGCGGTGGGGGCTCGTGCCCGTGGCGCGGGCGGTCGATGCCGTCGCGGGCTTCCTGTGGCACCGGGTGACGGTGCCGGTCGCGCGGGCGATGGGTGCGGCGGTGCGGTTCCTGTGGGGCCGGGTCACGCTGCCGACCGGGCGCGCGCTGCGCGCGGTGCTGCGCTTCCTCGGGACGTATCTGCTGGTGCGGCCGGGCACGTTCGTGTGGCGGTGGGCGGTCGTGCCGGTCGGGCGGGCCGTCGGGTGGGTGCTCGGCCTGGTGTGGCGGGGCGTGGTCCTGGTGGCGCGGGCGGTCGGGTGGGTGCTGGGGCTGGTGTGGCGGGGCGTCGTCGTGGTCGGGCGGGCGGTCGGGCGGGCCGTGGGGTGGGTGTTCGCGTGGGGGGTGCGGCGGCCGGGCGGCGCGTTGTGGCGCCGGGTCGTGGTGCCGCTCGCGCGTGAGCTGTGGGCGGCGCTGTGCTTCGCGTGGCGCGGCACCGCGTTCGTGTCGCGTGCGCTCGGCCGGGCGCTGCTCTGGGCCGCGCGGGTGCTGATCGCGGAGCCGGTGGCGTGGGTGTGGGGCTGGACGGGCGCCCCGGCGCTGCGCGCGGCGCGGGCGGCGGGGCGCTGGTACCGGCGGGCCGTGTGGCGGCCGGTGGCGGACGCGGTGGCCGAGGCCCGCAGGACGGTGCGGCACGTGCTGTTCGGCGCGCAGCCGCGCGAGCCCGTACGGCGCGGGGCGGAGCCGAAGCGGCTGCCGTGGGAGGACGACGACCGGCGCTGACCGGCCGGTCGGGCGGGCGTGCGGCGACGGCGTACGGCCGCGCGGCGTAACCTTGGACGCGACGACGTCCGCCGACTCCTCGTAGGGACTGAACGACACTGGGCAAGCGACAGCCCGAAGGCCCGCCGCCCGCGCCGACGGTGCAGCGCATCAGGTTGCGCTACACCAAGCGGGGCCGCCTCCGGTTCACCAGCCATCGTGACTTCCAGCGCGCCTTCGAGCGGGCCCTGCGCAGGGCCGAGGTGCCGATGGCGTACTCCGCGGGCTTCACCCCGCACCCCAAGGTGTCGTACGCCAACGCCGCACCCACGGGCGTCGGCAGCGAGGCGGAGTATCTGGAGATCGGCCTGTCGGCTTCCCGCGACCCGGAGAAGCTGCGGATCCTGCTGGACGAGTCGCTGCCGCCCGGTCTCGATGTCGTCGAGGCCGTCGAGGCCCGCACGCCGGGTCTGGCCGAGCGCCTGGAGGCGTCGGTGTGGCAGCTCCGGCTGGACGGTGTGGAGCCCGCCGACGCCCGTCGGGCGGTCGCGGCGTTCCTCGCCGCGGACACCGTGGAAGTACAGCGCAGCACGAAGAACGGCATCCGCACCTTCGACTGCCGGGCCGCGGTCACGCGGTTCGAGGTGGTCGAGGAGGACGGAACCGCCGCTGTCCCGGGCGCGCCGCGCCCGGGTACCGATACGCCGCAGGACCGCGCCTGTGCGATACTGCGGCTGGTTGTGCGGCACCTGACACCTGCCGTACGGCCCGACGACGTACTGTCCGGCCTTCAGGCGACGGCCGACCTCGCGCCGCCGGTCCCCGCAGCGGTGACCAGGCTGGCGCAGGGGCCGCTCGCCGAGGACACCGGAACGGTCACCGACCCGCTCGCGCCCGATCGCGACGCCGCGGCGGTGCCGGCCGGTACCGCGTAGCCGCGTCGTCACGCGCGTCGCCGACGCACCAGGGAGCCACCCGGGTCCGGCGCCGCTGACCACATGAGACTTTCGTCGGCCCCCGCACGGGCGGCCGACGAGCGACACAGCAAGCTCCCGTGCGGCGCCCGCGCCCCGGAGGGCGGCAACCGCGATCCAAGCGGCATGCCCCTTCCGAACTGGACGCGGCGCCCGGGAGCGCGACGGGAGCACTGCCCGAATGCCCGACCAGAACGAGACGAACGAGAAGCAGGCCGCCGGCGCCGACACGCCCGCGGAGGCGGCGCCGCCGCGCCGCCGCCGTGCCGCCTCCCGCCCCGCGGGACCGCCGGCCGGCACCGACACCACCCCGGAGACCGAGGCCGAGGCCGCCCCGGCGCGGCGCCGTACGCGCAAGACCGCGGCGGCCGCCCCCGAGACCCCCGCAGAGGCGCCGGCCGAGGCCGCCGCCGAGGGCGAGGAGCCCGCGGCCCCCAAGCGCCGCCGCGCCACGCGCAAGGCCACCGCCCCGGCTGCGCCCGCCGAGCCGGAGACGGCCGAGGCGCCCGAGCAGCAGGAGGAGGCCGCTCCTGCGCCGCGTGCCCGGCGGCGTGCGACGCGCAAGGCGGAGAGCCCCGCCGCGTCCGCCGAGCCGGAGACGGCCGAGGCGCCCGAGCAGCAGGAGGAGGCGGCTCCCGCGCCGCGCACCCGGCGGCGTGCGACGCGCAAGGCGGAGAGCCCGGCGGTCGCCGAGGAGGCCCCCGCCGAGGAGGAGGCCGCGCCGAAGAGCCGTCGCGCCACCCGCAAGGCCACCGCCCCGGCCGCGTCCGCCGAGCCGGAGACGGTTGAGGCGCCCGAGCAGCAGGAGGAGGCGGCTCCCGCGCCGCGTGCCCGGCGGCGTGCCACCCGCAAGGCGGAGAGCCCCGCCCCCGCGGCCGAGCCGGAGACGGCTGAGGCCCCCGCCGAGGAGGAGGCCGCGCCCAGGACCCGCCGCGCCACCCGCAAGACGGAGAGCCCGGCGGTCGCCGAGGAGGCCCCCGCCGAGGAGGCCGCCCCCGCGCCCCGTACCCGGCGGCGCGCCACCCGCGCGGCGTCCGCCCCCTCCGCCGAGACGGCCCCGGCCCCGGCCGCCGAGTCCGCTCCCGCCCCGGCGGCTGCCGCTGCCGAGCCCGCCGAGCGGCCGCGGCGGACGCGGAAGAAGGCCGCCCCCGCCGCCACCTTCTCCGCCGGTGACTCCTCCCGGCGTCTGAAGCCCGGCGCGCTGGCCCCCCGCGAGGAGGAGCCCGCGGCCGCCCCCGCCGCCGCGCCCACGACCGACGCCTACACCGGCCGCGCGCTGCGCGACGGCGACGGCTGGGCCGTCGAGGTCGACGACGCCTACGAGATCCGCGGCTACGGCGACACGCCCGAGGAGGCCGCCGCGATGGCGGTCACCGCCATCGCCGACGCCTTCGGCATCCCGGCCGAGCGCGTGGTGCTCGACGTGCGCACCGAGCCGGAGCCGCCCGCGCGCGGCCGCCGCCGGGCCGCCGCACCGGCGACCTCGCTGTTCCAGCCGCCGGTCTTCGTCGCGCCGACCCCCGCGCCCGCCGTCGAGCGGGCCGAGCGGACGGAGACGCCGGAGGAGCCGGCCGCCGAGGAGTACGAGGGCGGCGGGTCGCGCCGCCGCCGGCGCCGCCGTGGCGCTGCCGCCGTGGAGGAGGCCGCGCCCGAGAGCGTCGAGATCACCGAGGACGCCGAGCCCGAGGACGTCGAGGAGGAGGCCGAGGCGGAGGACGCCGAGGGCGACGGCGAGGGCCGTCACACCTCCCGGCGCCGCCGTCGCGGTGGCCGCCGCCGTCGCCGCGGTGACGCCGCCGACCACGCCGAGGACGGCGAGGGCGGTTCCGACGAGGACGACGACGAGCACGAGCACGACGGCGACGAGGCCGAGGAGTCCGACGAGCACGAGGACGGCCACGCGCAGGGCGGTTCCGGCGGGAGCAGCAGCAGCCGGCGCCGTCGTCGCCGTCGTCGCCGCAGCGGTGACGCGGGCGCGGACGACGCGCACGCGGGCGACTCCGACGACCCGGAGCGCACCGTCGTCAAGGTCCGTGAGCCGCGCCCGCAGCAGGAGGCGGCCGGTACCGGCGCCGACCAGGTCCAGTCGATCAAGGGCTCGACCCGTCTGGAGGCCAAGAAGCAGCGCCGCCGGGAGGGCCGCGAGCAGGGCCGCCGCCGGGTGCCGATCATCACCGAGGCGGAGTTCCTGGCGCGCCGCGAGGCCGTCGAGCGCGTCATGGTGGTGCGGCAGAACGGCGAGCGCACCCAGATCGGCGTGCTGGAGGACAACGTCCTCGTCGAGCACTACGTCAACAAGGAGCAGGCCACCTCGTACGTCGGCAACGTCTACCTGGGCAAGGTGCAGAACGTCCTGCCGTCGATGGAGGCCGCCTTCGTCGACATCGGCAAGGGCCGCAACGCCGTGCTCTACGCGGGCGAGGTCAACTTCGAGGCGCTCGGCCTGTCCGGCGGCCCGCGCCGGATCGAGTCCGCGCTGAAGTCCGGCCAGCCGGTGCTGGTGCAGGTGACCAAGGACCCGATCGGCCACAAGGGCGCCCGGCTCACCAGCCAGGTCAGCCTGCCCGGCCGCTACCTGGTCTACGTGCCCGAGGGCTCGATGACCGGCATCAGCCGCAAGCTGCCCGACACCGAGCGGGCCCGGCTCAAGACCATCCTCAAGAAGATCGTCCCCGAGGACGCGGGCGTCATCGTGCGCACCGCCGCCGAGGGCGCGAGCGAGGACGAGCTGCGCCGTGACGTCGAGCGCCTGCAGGCGCAGTGGGACGACATCCAGCGCAAGGCCAAGCAGGGCGGCGGCTCCAACGCGCCGACGCTGCTGTACGGCGAGCCCGACATGACCGTGCGGGTCGTCCGCGACATCTTCAACGAGGACTTCTCCAAGGTCATCGTGAGCGGCGACGACGGGTGGGAGACCATCCACGACTACGTCGCGCACGTCGCGCCCGACCTCGTCGACCGGCTGTCGCGCTGGACGTCCGAGACGGACGTCTTCGCGACGTACCGCATCGACGAGCAGCTGCTCAAGGCGCTGGACCGCAAGGTGTGGCTGCCGTCCGGCGGTTCGCTGGTCATCGACAAGACCGAGGCGATGGTCGTCGTCGACGTCAACACCGGCAAGTTCACCGGGCAGGGCGGAAACCTCGAGGAGACCGTCACCCGCAACAACCTGGAGGCGGCCGAGGAGATCGTCCGCCAGCTGCGGCTGCGGGACCTCGGCGGCATCGTCGTCATCGACTTCATCGACATGGTCCTGGAGTCCAACCGCGACCTGGTGATGCGCCGGCTGCTCGAATGCCTCGGGCGGGACCGCACCAAGCACCAGGTGGCCGAGGTCACCTCGCTGGGCCTGGTGCAGATGACCCGCAAGCGGGTCGGGCAGGGCCTGCTGGAGTCCTTCTCCGAGACCTGTGTCCACTGCAACGGGCGCGGTGTCATCGTGCACATGGACCAGGCCACGACGGTGGGCGGCGGTGGCGGCAAGCGCAAGCGCCGCGGCGGCAAGACCGGCGCGGACGCGCAGCCCCACGAGCACGAGCACGTCCACGAGACGGAGGCCGCCGAGGCCGTCGAGGCCGACGAGGTGCCGGAGCTGGAGCCGATCGAGGTCGGCGAGTCCGACCTCGTACCGGCCGTCGGCGACCCGGAGGAGGAGTGGTTCGGCACGGCCGCCGAGGCGGAGGCCGCCGCGAACCAGTCGCGCGGCCGCACCCGGCGGCGGGGCGCCCGCAAGGCCACCGCGCCCGCCGGTGCGCCCGCCGCGGTGTCCGGTACGCAGGAGGAGCCCGCGGTCGTCGTGGTGCCGGTGAGCGAGCCGGACGTCGAGCCGGCCGCCGCGCTGCCCGAGCCCGAGGTCTCGACCGAGCCCCCGGCCCGTACGAGGCGCCGCGCCACCCGCAAGGCGACGGCCCCGGCCGGTGCGCCGGCGGCGGCGGAGGAGGCGGCCGTCGTGGTCGTCGCCGAGGCCGCGGCCCCCGCCCCGGCGGCGGCGCTGCCCGAGCCCGAGGTCTCCACGGAGCCCCCGGCCCGTACGAGGCGCCGCGCCACCCGCAAGGTGACCGCCCCGGCGGGCTCCCCCGCGGCGGCGGAGGAGGCGGCCGTGGTCGTCGTCCCGGCGACGGCTCCCGCTGCTCCCGCCGCTCCCGCGGCCGAGCCGGAAGCCGCCGAGGCCCCCGCCGCCGAGGCGGAGCCGAAGAAGCGGACGCGCAAGGCCCCGGCGAAGAAGGCGGCCGCCAAGAAGACGGCGACGAAGAAGGCCGCGGCCAAGAAGACGACGACGAAGAAGGCTGCCGCGAAGAAGACGGCGACCCCCGCGGAGTAGCCCTCCGCGGAGGGCGGTGCCCTGCTCACCCTGCGGCGTGGAGGCTTCCTCCGCGGCGCAGGGTGAGCGTCTTCAGGGGCGCGGCAGCGGGCGATTTGACCCGCGGCGGAGCCGCTACGTAAAGTTGACCCTCGGCGTTTCACGCCCATCTCCTGAGCACATTCCTTCCGGCCCGGCCGGTCGAGGCCTCCCGTCGAGCACCGTGGGACGGCTGGCATCAGGGGTTCCGCATCGAGCAGAGAGTGAGTTCCGCGTGTACGCGATCGTGCGCAGCGGTGGCCGCCAGCACAAGGTGGCCGTCGGCGACATCGTCGAGGTCGACAAGATTTCCACCGGCAAGGTCGGCGACGCCGTCGAGCTTTCCACGCTGCTCGTGGTGGACGGCGAAGCCGTCACCAGCGACCCGTGGGTGCTGGCCGGCATCAAGGTCCAGGCCGAGATCGTCGACCACCACAAGGGCCAGAAGATCGACATTCTGCGCTACAAGAACAAGACCGGCTACCGGCGTCGCCAGGGTCACCGCCAGCAGTACACGGCGCTGAAGATCACCGGCATCCCCGCCGCGGCTGCGAAGTAAGGGACTGAGGAGAGATGGCACACAAGAAGGGCGCATCGTCCACCCGGAACGGTCGCGACTCCAACGCTCAGCGGCTCGGCGTCAAGCGCTTCGGCGGCCAGGTCGTCAACGCCGGTGAGATCATCGTCCGCCAGCGCGGCACGCACTTCCACCCTGGCGCGGGCGTGGGCATCGGCAAGGACGACACGCTGTTCGCGCTGTCGGCCGGTGCGGTCGAGTTCGGCACGAAGCGGGGCCGCCGCGTCGTGAACATCGTTCCGGCTGCCTGAACGGCACGCTGAGGACTTTCCGAGGGCGGATCCCCTTCCCGGCGCACGGGAAGCGGGGCCGCCCTCGGCGTGTTATGACAGCGCCGTAGGGCGCACACCCGTACGTATCTGGAGGAAACGCCATGACCACCTTCGTGGACCGCGTCGAGCTGCACGTCGCCGCGGGTAACGGAGGCCACGGCTGCGCCTCCGTGCACCGGGAGAAGTTCAAGCCGCTGGGCGGGCCGGACGGCGGCAACGGCGGGCGCGGCGGCGACGTCCTCCTGGTGGTCGACCAGGACGTCACGACGCTGCTGGACTACCACCACAGCCCGCACCGCAAGGCCACCAACGGCAAGCCCGGCGAGGGCGGCAACCGCTCCGGCAAGGACGGCCAGGACCTGGTGCTGCCGGTGCCGGACGGCACGGTCGTGCTGGACGGCCAGGGCAACGTGCTGGCCGACCTGGTCGGCCAGGGCACGTCCTTCGTGGCCGGGCAGGGCGGTCGCGGCGGCCTGGGCAACGCGGCGCTGGCCTCGGCCCGCCGCAAGGCGCCGGGCTTCGCGCTGCTGGGCGAGCCGGGCATCGCGCGGGACGTGGTGCTGGAGCTCAAGACCGTCGCGGACGTGGCCCTCGTCGGCTACCCGAGCGCGGGCAAGTCGTCGCTGATCTCGGTGCTGTCCGCGGCCAAGCCCAAGATCGCCGACTACCCCTTCACCACGCTGGTGCCCAACCTCGGCGTGGTGACCGCGGGCACGACCGTCTACACCATCGCCGACGTGCCCGGTCTGATCCCCGGCGCGAGCGAGGGGCGCGGGCTGGGCCTGGAGTTCCTGCGGCACGTCGAGCGCTGCTCGGTGCTGGTGCACGTGCTGGACACGGCGACGCTGGAGTCCGACCGCGACCCGGTCTCCGACCTGGACGTGATCGAGGCGGAGCTGCGGGCGTACGGCGGCGGTCTCGAGGACCGGCCGCGGGTCGTCGTCCTCAACAAGATCGACGTGCCGGACGGGCGCGAGCTGGCCGCGATGGTCCGGCCCGACCTGGAGGCGCGCGGCTACCGGGTGTTCGAGGTCTCCGCGGTGGCGCACGAGGGGCTGCGCGAGCTGTCCTTCGCGCTCGCGCAGATCGTCGCCGAGACGCGCGCGGCGCGCCCGGTGCAGGAGTCGACCCGGGTCGTCATCCGCCCGCAGGCCGTCGACGACAGCGGCTTCACGGTGACGGAGGAGGACGGCCTCTTCCGGGTGCGCGGCGAGAAGCCGGAGCGCTGGGTGCGGCAGACCGACTTCAACAACGACGAGGCCGTCGGCTACCTCGCGGACCGGCTCAACCGGCTGGGCGTCGAGGACGAGCTGCGCAAGGCGGGCGCCAAGGCGGGCGACGGCGTGGCGATCGGCGCGGACGAGGACGCGGTCGTCTTCGACTGGGAGCCGACGATGGCCGCGGGCGCCGAGATGCTCGGCCGCCGCGGCGAGGACCACCGCTTCGACGCGCCCCGCGCGGCGGCCCAGCGCCGTAAGGACAAGCAGGCCGAGCGCGACGAGGCCGAGGACGAGTACCACGGCTTCGACCCGTTCGCCTGAGCCGGGTGCGGTCCGGTCCGGCCCTGGCCGGAACGGACGCGGCCCCCGTCCTGGCGGGGGCCCCGGTCTCAGCAGACGGTCGCCGGCGGCTTGTCCTCGGTGACGTTCCCGGCGGGCTCGCCGGGGACGTCACGGGTGAGGATCCGCCGGGACAGCACGTATGTGAACGGGATCGCGGCGGCCGCGGCGACCAGCGGCGCGATCTTGTCGTTCATCCCGACCCACTCGACGAAGACATAGACGCCGATGCTGGTCACCACGTAGTTGGTGACGTTGGTCAGCGGGAAGAGGAAGAACTTCTTCCAGGTCGGCCGGGTGCGGTAGGTGAAGTACGTGTTGAGGAAGAACGAGCCGATCATGCTCAGCACGAAGGCCGCCGAATAGGCCGCGAAATACGGCATCAGCGGGTGCAGCGCCAGATAGAAGCCGTAGAACGTGGCGGTGTTCACACCGCCGACGAGGGCGAACCGGACGATCTGGAGGAGTTGCGGCGAGAGCTTGGGCACGCTCGAACCTAACCGATCCCCAGCGGGCCGGAACGCTCCGCGGGCTCGGGCAGCTCCGACGCGGCCGACGGCTCCGGGCGCAGCTCGCCGTACGGTGCCCCGGCCTGGTCGCCGACCCGGAAGCTGCGCGGCGTGTTGGTCTCCTTGACCAGGAAGTGCGGGCGGCGCTTGGTCTCGTAGTAGATACGGCCGATGTATTCGCCTATCAGCCCCAGCATGATCATCTGGAGTCCGCCCAGGCCGGTGATCGCCACGAGCAGGGTGACGTATCCCGGGGCGGTCGGGCCCTGGACGATGGCCTGCACGGTGATGACGGCGGCGTAGACGGCCGCGAGGGCGGCGAGGCCCAGGCCGGTGTAGATGGCCACCCGCAGCGGACGGTTGTTGAACGAGATCAGCCCGTCCATGCCGTAGTTGATGAGCGAGCCGAAGCGCCACTTCGTCTCGCCGGCCTCGCGGGCGGCGTTGCGGTAGTCGAAGGTGACCGTGTCGAAGCCGATCCAGGAGAACAGGCCCTTGGAGAAGCGGTTGTACTCCGGCATCGACAGCAGCGCGTCCACCGCGGGGCGGGACAGCAGCCGGAAGTCGCCGACGCCGTCGGTCAGCTCGACGTCCACCCATGAGTTGATCATGCGGTAGTACAGCCGGCTCACCGCGGTGCGCAGCTTCTTGTCGCCCTCGCGCGTGCGGCGGGCGATGACCTGGTCGTGGCCGAGGTGGTAGAGCTCCAGCATGCGGGCGATCAGCTCCGGCGGGTGCTGGAGGTCGGCGTCCATGACGACGACCGCGTCACCGCCGGCCTCCCGCAGGCCGGCCAGCATCCCGGCCTCCTTGCCGAAGTTGCGGCTGAAGGAGACGTAGCGCGTGCTGTCCGGGTTGTTCTTGGCCAGGGCGCGCAGCCGGTCGAGGGTCGCGTCCTTGCTGCCGTCGTCGACGTAGCACAGCTCGTAGCCGACGTCCAAGGTGTCCAGCGTCTCGCGGATCCGCTGGTCGAAGAGGTCGATCACGGCCTCTTCGTTGTAGCAGGGAACAACGATCGATAGTCGCATGGGGATCACTTTCGGCGCCGCACGTGGATGTGGGGGACTGGCGGCGGTGCCCGCACCATACCCCGTTCGATCAGCTTAGCCTCCCGCATTCACGAGTTGTGCCGCCCGGCCTTGAATGCAAAGAGAAAGTGAACCGAGGAATAACGAGGCGCTGCCGGGGGGATACTCGACCGTGGAGTCGTTCGCGCCGCCCGGCACCGGAGCCGCACGGTACGGGGAGCGGTGCAGGTGCGGCGGGGTGTGCGGGCCGAATATCCGGTGTCCGGCCGCCGGATGGGCGGGCGGACGCGGTGAATGAGGGAAATCCGGCCGGTGGTGCCGGAGAAGTCCGGCGGATGTTATTCAAGGCGGGGTCCTCATTCGGACGCCGGGAGTTCACCGAAGTGATCACGCGGGAAATCGCCGGGCGGCGCGGGTGATCCACCGCGCGGCGCCCTCCGGGGTGCCGGACGGTCCCGGTGGAATGCGGCGTCGCGGGCCCGCTCGGGCCCGTGTGATTTCGCACGTCGGGCCGCTGGAGGGGCTGGGCACCCCTGGTACTGTGAGGGCGCCAGAGCACCCGCCCGCCGTGCTTCCCTGCCGCTGTGCCGGTACGACGATCGCGGCAGCGGGCATCTGGAACCGAACGGTCGGTCGCCGCACAGGCGCCCGGCCGTGAGGGCAGCCGAGCGGCCCACGGGACCGGCCGCCGGACACACATCCACACCTCGGGTACGGCCTCCGGCGAGGCGTCCGCACCCGCCTTACGCAAAGTGCGGAAAGGGAGGGAACCATGTCAGGCGCTGAGCCGGCATTCGTACCCGCCGCTCGACCCGTCATCGGTGACGACGAGATCGACGCCGCCGTGCGCGTGCTGCGCAGCGGCAGCGTGGTGCAGGGCCCCGAAGTGGCCGCCTTCGAGCAGGAGTTCTCCGCGCTCGTCGCCGACCGCCACTGCGTGGCTGTGAACTCCGGCACCTCCGCCCTGCACCTGGCGCTGCTCGCGCTGGGCATAGGCAGCGGCGACGAGGTGATCGTGCCGTCGTTCTCCTTCGCCGCCACCGCGAACGCGGTCCGCCTGGTGGGTGCCGAGCCCGTCTTCGTCGACATCGAGCCGGGCAGCTTCTGCGTCGACCCCGCCGCCGTCGAGGCCGCGGTCACCGCGCGCACCGCCGCGATCATGCCGGTGCACCTCTACGGGCACCCCGCCGCGATGGACAAGATCGTGCCCATCGCCGAGAAGCACGGCCTGGCGATCGTCGAGGACGCCGCGCAGGCCCACGACGCCGCCCTGCACGGCACCCCCGTCGGCGCCTTCGGCGCCGCGGCCTGCTTCAGCTTCTACCCGACCAAGAACATGCACGCCCTGGAGGGCGGCATGGTCAGCACCCCGGACGCGGGCACCGCCCGCACCCTGCGGCTGCTGCGCAACCAGGGCATGGAGCAGCGCTACGCCAACGAGATCGTCGGCGCCAACATGCGGCTGACCGACGTCGCCGCCGCGATCGGCCGGGTGCAGCTCGGCAAGCTCGCCGGCTGGACCGAGCAGCGCCGGGCGAACGCCGCCTTCCTGGACGCGCACCTCACCGGGGTCGTCGTCCCGCCGGTCGCCGAGGGCGCCCGGCACGTCTACCACCAGTACACGATCCGGGTCGCGGACCGGGACGCCGCGCAGAAGGCGCTCACCGAGCAGGGCATCGGCAGCGGTGTCTACTACCCGACGCCGATCCACCGGCTCAAGCCGTTCTGGGAGCCGGACCAGAAGGCCAACCGCCAGTGGGACCTGCCGGAGACGGAGAAGGCCGCGGCCGAGGTGCTGTCGCTGCCGGTCCACCCGTCGCTGAGCCAGGACGACCTGGAGCGGATCGTCACCGCCGTCAACGCCCTGGGGGAGCAGCGATGAGCGAGTCCACGCAGCGGCTGCGCGCGGGCCTGGTCGGCCTCGGCGCGATGGGCCGCAACCACGCCCGTGTGCTGGCCGGCCTGGAGGGCGTCGACTTCGTCGGCGTCGTCGACCCGCTGGGCGACGTCAACGGCGCCGCGCAGGGCGCCCCGGTCGTCGGCACGGTCGCCGAGCTGCTGGAGATCGGCGTCGACTACGCGGTCGTGGCCTGCCCGACCGCGCTGCACGAGGAGGTCGGCCTGGCGCTGGCCGAGGCCGGTGCGGGCGCGCTCATCGAGAAGCCGCTGGCGCACACCGTCAAGGCCGCGGAGCGGCTGGTCGAGGCCTTCGAGACGCGCGGCCTGGTGGCCGGTGTCGGCCACATCGAGCGTTTCAACCCGGCGCTGCAGAGCCTGCGGACGCGGCTCGCGGCGGGCGAGCTGGGCGACGTCTACCAGGTGGTCACCCGCCGCCAGGGGCCGTTCCCGCACCGCATCGCCGACGTCGGCGTGGTCAAGGACCTCGCGACCCACGACATCGACCTGACCTCCTGGGTCACCGGCAGCGACTACACCTCGGTGTCCGCGCGGACCGTCTCCAAGAGCGGTCGCGAGCACGAGGACATGGTCGCCGTCGTCGGCCAGCTCGCCGACGGCACGATGGTCAACCACCTGGTGAACTGGCTCAGCCCGCTCAAGGAGCGCACCACCGTGGTCACCGGCGAGCGCGGCTGCTTCGTGGCCGACACCCTCACCGCCGACCTGACGTTCTTCGCCAACGGTGTCATCACCACCGAGTGGGAGGCGCTGCGCGCCTTCCGCGGGGTCGCCGAGGGCGACATGGTGCGCTACGCGCTCGCCAAGCGCGAGCCGCTGCTGGTGGAGCACGAGCTGTTCCGGGACGCGATGCTGGGCAAGGACGCCGACATCGTCACCCTGCGCCAGGGCCTGCGGACGGTCGAGGTCTCCTCGGCGGTCATAGAGTCCGCGCAGACCGGCGAGACCGTCCAGCTCGGCCCCGTGGCGGTGCACGGGTGACCACCCCGGACGTCACCGTCGTGGTGGCCGTCTACAACACCATGCCGTACCTGACCGACTGCCTGACCTCGCTCGTCGAGCAGAGCATCGGCCTGGACCGGCTGGAGGTCGTCGCGGTCGACGACGGGTCGACCGACGACAGCCCGAAGGAGCTGGAGCGTTTCGCCAGCCTCCACCCGGACACCGTGAAGGTGCTGCGGCAGCCGAACTCCGGCGGCCCGGCGGCGCCCAGCAACAAGGCGCTGGACGCCGCCACCGGCCGCTACGTCTTCTTCATCGGCTCCGACGACCGGCTCGCGCCGTACGCCCTGGAGCGGATGGTCGCGGCCGCCGACGAGCACGGCTCGGACGTGGTCATCGGCAAGATGGAGGGCACCAACGGGCGCTACGTCCACCAGGAGCTCTACCAGGAGACGCGGCACGACGTCACGTTCACCAACTCGGCGCTGCCGTGGACCGTGGCCAACACCAAGCTCTTCCGGCGCGAGCTGGTCGAGCGGCACGGGCTGCGCTTCCCCGAGGACATGCCGGTCGGCAGCGACCAGCCCTTCACGATCGAGGCGTGCCTGCGCGCCTCCCGTATCTCGGTGCTCGCCGACGACACGTACTACTACGCCGTCAAGCGCGAGGACTCCGGGAACATCACCTACCGGGCGAACCACGAGGCCCGCCTCGCGTGCGCGGCGCGCATCATGGACCACGTCGCCGGCCTGGTGGAGCCCGGTCCGCTGCGGGACGCCGTGCTCATGCGGCACTTCCGCTGGGAGCTGGCCAAGCTGCTCCAGGACGACTTCCCGGCTCTCGACGCCGATGTGCGCGAGCGCCTGCTCCAGGGCGTCGCCGACCTCGCCCGCCGCTACCTCACCGACGCGGTGCGCGACAGCATGGGCGTCAAGCAGCGGGTCCGTGTCGGCCTCGCGCAGGCCGGGCGGATGGCCGAGCTGTGCGCGCTCATCGAGGACGAGGCGGAGCACGGCGCCCCGCCGTTCGTCCTGGAGAGCGGTCACGCCTACGCCCGCTACCCCGGTTTCCGGGACGCCGACGCGGCCCTGCCCATGCGCTGGTTCGAGATCGTCGAGGAGAGCGTCGCGGGACGGCTCGCCGCCGGCGCCAAGGCCGTGTCCGCGACCCTCAGCCGCTCCGGCCAGGGCCCGGTCCTCGACCTGACCGCGCGCGTCAAGCTGCTCGGCCCGTACGGCGCGGGGCCCGCCTTCGGTGTCCAGGTCGTGCTGGCCGGACCCGAGGGGGTCGCGGAGGTCACCGGCGAATCCTCCGTCAAGGGCATGCCCAAGGGCGGCGCCGCGACCCTGGTCGGCGGCCGGATCCCGCTGCGGGCGCTGGTCGCGGCGGCGCCGCGGGCCGGGGTCCGGTGGCGGCCGGTGCTCGCGGTGACGATCGCCGGCACGCCCTACCAGGTGCGGTTGCGGGCTGCGGGGACGACCCGGCAGCGCCTGCTGCGCCGCGGCGCGCGGGTCTACGTGGTGTCCCTCACGTCAGACGACAAGGGGCGGCTGGTCTGCAAGGTCGCTCCGATCGGGCTGCGAGCCGTCGCAGCGCGACTGCTCCGACTCAGGAAGAAGTAGCACCATGAAGATATGTGTCGTGGCCCTGGGCAAGATCGGGCTCCCGCTGGCCGTGCAGTTCGCCTCCAAGGGCCACCGGGTGATCGGCACCGACGTCAACGAGAAGGTCGTCGAGCTGGTCAACGGCGGCACCGAGCCCTTCCCCGGAGAGTTCGAACTCGACGTCAAGCTCAAGGAGGTCGTGGGCGCCGGGCTGCTGACGGCGACCACGGACACCGCGGCGGCCGTCGCCGAGTCCGAGGCCGTGGTCGTCGTCGTCCCGCTGTTCGTGGACGCCGAGGGGGTGCCCGACTTCGGCTGGATGGACGCCGCAACCCGTGACATCGCGCGCGGCCTGCGCCCGGGGACCCTGGTGTCGTACGAGACGACGCTGCCGGTCGGCACCACCCGCGACCGCTGGGCGCCCATGCTCGCCGAGGGCTCCGGCCTGACCGCGGGCGAGGACTTCCACCTGGTCTTCAGCCCCGAACGGGTGCTCACCGGCCGGGTCTTCGCCGACCTGCGCCGCTACCCCAAGCTCGTCGGCGGCATCGACGCGGCCTCGGCCGCGCACGGTGTGGAGTTCTACGAGGCGGTGCTGGACTTCGACGAGCGCCCCGACCTCACGCGCCCCAACGGCGTGTGGGACCTGGGCTCGGCCGAGGGCTCGGAGATGGCCAAGCTCGCCGAGACCACGTACCGCGACGTCAACATCGGCCTGGCCAACCAGTTCGCGCGCTACGCGGACAAGGCCGGGATCGACGTCAAGGCGGTCATCGAGGCGTGCAACACCCAGCCCTTCAGCCACATCCACCAGCCGGGCATCGCGGTCGGCGGCCACTGCATCCCGATCTACCCGCGGATGTACCTGTGGAACGACCCGGAGGCCACCGTCGTGCGCGCCGCGCGCGAGGCGAACGCGGTCATGCCGTCGTACGCCGTGGACCTGCTGGCCGCCGCCTACGGCGACCTGACGGGCGTCGAGGTGCTGGTGCTGGGCGCCGCCTACCGCGGAGGCGTCAAGGAGACCGCCTTCTCGGGCGTCTTCGGCACGGTCGCGGCGCTCGCCGAGCGCGGCGCGGTGCCGTACGTCTCCGACCCGATGTACACCGCGGAGGAGCTGACCGCGCTCGGCCTCACCCCGCACACGGGGCAGGCCGTCACGGCGGCGGTGCTCCAGGCCGACCACGCCGAGTACCGCGACCTGTCGGCCGCGGACCTTCCGGAGGTGCGCGTCCTCGTGGACGGCCGCCGCACCACCGACCCCGCGCTGTGGGAAGGCGTACGCCGGGTCGTCATCGGCGGTTGATGCTGCGGCACTATGGACCTGTACGACCCGTACCGGTCCTCGGCCGGTGCCCTGTGCTTTCTGTGAACAAAAGGAACAAAAGGAATCCGCATGACAACGCCCGCGTCTCGGCCCAAACTTGCCGTCATCGTGGCAAACCGCATCACCGGGGATTCCCGGGTGCAGAAGACCGCGCTGGCTGCGGCACGGGACGGCTGGGACGTCACCCTCATCGGCCGTGCCACCGGCAAGCGGATCGAGTACGCGTGGTTCGGTCCGGTGAAGGTCATCCGGGTTCCGGTCGGTCAGCAGATGACCCGGCGGGAGGCGGTCCGCAGCCGCCACACCACCCCCCGGGTGCGGCTGACGCAGTTCGGCATCAAGAGCCGCGGCGAGTTCCAGCAGCTGAAGTCGGCGCACCGCTCATGGGTGCGCGAGCAGTCCGCCCGGATCGGCTGGCTCAGCGATAACGGTGTCACCAAGATCCCCGCGGTCGGCCTGAAGGCCTGGGTGCGCGCCCGCCGTGAGGTGCACAAGCTGCGCGTGCGCGCGTACGGCTGGGAGGAGCGGCGCCGCCCCGAGGAGCGCCCGTCGTCCGGTGACTGGCGCCGCGACTGGCCCGCGCTGCTCGACCTGGACCTGGCGTTCGGCCCGGCCATCGAGAAGGTCGCCCCCGACGTCATCCACGCCAACGACATCACCATGATCCATGTGGCCGCACGCGCCGCGGCACGGATGCGTGCCGCGGGGCAGCGGTGCACCTGGCTGTACGACTCGCACGAGTACGTGGCGGGTGTCGAGTGGCCCAAGCCGCTCATGCGCAGCGCCTACGTCCAGCTGGAGCAGGAGTTCATACGCAAGGCGGACGCCGTGGTGACGGTCTCGCCGGAGCTGGCCGAGATCCTGCGCAAGGACCACCACCTGCCCAAGGTGCCGCTGGTGGTGCGCAACGCGCCGGTGCGCGAGTCCATCGGCACCGCCCAGGGACGGGTGTCGGTGCGTGCCGCGTGCGGGCTGGACGACAGCGTGCCGCTGCTGGTGTACGCGGGCTGGATCGACGCGATACGCGGCCTGGACACGGTCGTCGCCGCCCTTCCCGACCTGCCCGACCACCATCTGGCGCTGGTGTCGGGCCGGCGCAGCGTCGGCCTGACCGAACTGCTCGACCAGGCGGTGGAGCTCGGCGTGCGCGACCGTATCCACGTGGTGCCCTACGTCGAGCAGCACGAGGTACCCGACTACCTGGCCAGCGCCGACCTCGGCGTGATCAGCTTCCGGCGCTCGCCCAACGTGGAGAACTCGCTGCCGACCAAGGCCGCCGAGTACCTGCACGCGGGTCTGCCGATCATCTCCAGCGATGTGCGCACGCTCAGCGCGTACGTCCGCAACCACGACGTCGGAGAGGTCCACACCGCCGACGACCCGGTCTCCTTCGCGGCGGCCGTGCGGCGCGCGACGGGCCGGCTGGCCACGCTCAAGGGCAACATCACCGAGCAGATCCGGCAGGACCTGTCGTGGGAGTTCCAGTGCGAGGGCCTGCTGGCGCTCTACCGGAACCTGTCGGGCGCGACCCCGCCGCCGCCCGCCGGGCCGGTGTCCTGGGAGGCCACCGAGCACGCGGCCACCGAGGACGCCGAGTCGGCCCCCGGCGACCACCAGCTGCTGTGGACCCCGCTCACCAAGTCGACCCCGGTCCGGCTCGGTATGGGCCCCGCCAACTACGCCGGGCAGCTGGCCACGTTCGCGCAGGCGGTGTGCCGCGAGCGTTCGGACGTGTCGGTCGAGGTGGTCATGCACAAGGCCCCGACGTCCTTCGACTACCCGGCGGACGTCTACGTCGACCGGGGGACGCTCAAGAACCTGGACGTCCAGCTCGACCAGGTCCACCGCGTCCTGCCGCGCTACACCCACCTGCTGGCCGACGCCTTCCTGCCGCTCTTCGGCGGGCTGAACGGCGACAGCATCGAGGGCGACCTGCCGTCGCTGCGCAAGGCCGGCATCAAGGTGGCGCTGCTGGCGCACGGCAGCGAGGTGCGGCTGCCGCGCGAGCACATGGCGCGCAACCCGTACTCGCTCTTCTTCGACGCCCCCGAGGGCTACGCCGACCGGCTCGGCGCCATCGCCGAACGCAACGTCAGGACGGCGCAGGAGTGCGGGCTGCCGGTCTTCGTGACCACCCCCGACCTGCTGCACGACCTGCCGATGGCCACCTGGGCGCCGCTCGTCGTCGACATCGACTCCTGGGCCTGTGACAGCCCCGTGATGGAGCGCAAGCGCCCGGTGGTGCTGCACGCCCCGTCCAAGCGCTGGACGAAGGGCACCGACCGGATCATGCCCGTCCTGCAGGATCTGCACGAGCGCGGCGCCATCGACTTCCAACTGGCCGAGGGCGTCAACTGGACGCGGATGCGCGAGATGGTGCAGAACGCCGACATCGTCGTCGACCAGTTCGCGGTCGGCAGCTACGGCACCTTCGCCTGCGAGGGCATGGCGGCCGGCAAGCCCGTGGTGGCCTACCTCGACGCGCAGGTCGCCGAGGCGATCGGTGAGGCCCCGCCGATCGTCAACTGCGCGCCCGACAAGCTCGGCGAGACGATGGAACGGCTGCTGTCCGACCCGGTGGCGACCGCCCAGATCGGTGTGGACTCCGCGAAGTACGTGCGGACCTACCACGACGGGACGGCCACCAGCCGGGCGCTGCGGTCCTTCCTGGCCTCCTGACCGCGCCGCCGGGAGGGAGCCGGTACGGCGAAGGCGGGTGGGACCCCTGGCCGAACGCCGCCACCCACCCCCCAACCCCGACGGCCCCCCGCCACCGGACCGCTACGTAT
>NZ_JBSGHL010000062.1:0-51566 GCF_053604375.1 Streptomyces sp. NPDC004031
TCGATTTTGCGTCGACCCCAGGGGTGAAACGCATATAGTGCGAACATGACAGGCCCCTCATGAGACCCGCCGACGCCGATAACGCTGGAAAGCGCTCGCGACAAGGATGAGGGGCGTGGGGGTTCAGATGACGGGAGTTTGAACTGAGGTGACAGGGAACCATCAGCCAACGCGATTGCATGCGGATCAAGAAGCTCTTGAAAAGCGACTCGGAGAATTGCACCGTGACCTGGCAGAGCTATATCGGTTGTCCGTTTCCCTCCTGGCAACCGCCGCCAGCAACAAGGGTGCGCTCGTATTGTTGGCACATGCAGTGCGAGAAATCGTAAATAATTTGGCCCACCAACTCGGAGTAGCAGAAGGATTTTCATTCCCGCCTTCAGTGGACACCGCTACTCCGATGGGCGCACTGACAAAACTATGGACGGACGAGGGGCCTTCTTCTGGAAATTCATCAAAAAGTCATCGCGCTCACAGCACGACCGAGCTTTCCGAAGGCCACGATGAAACTATTCGGGAGACATCATCATTGAGGATCACCAAGGGAATCTATCAGGCCATAGAGATGGCCATTGCAGCTCATTCCAGTGCCACTGGGAACGCACGGCAACGCCAAGCATTCATCGCCATCGGTACGGCTACGCCACCGCATGATCCGACAGCAACACTGTTTGGCACTACTTACGACTTCTTCATGGGCTACGCGCATCTCGATCGAGCTAACGGCCACGACCTACCCACAGAGCATCATTTGCAAAATCAGTTCGCGAATTTCGAAGCCGTAGTATCCGCACGCCTCGGCGGCTTCTTCGAAATAATTGACGAGCTCACTGAAATAATCAATGTTGCTAACGCGAAGGTCCCCGACAGCGAGACACCTCCCCAGCGGAATGCGGACACAAAATGACAGCAAGCCAATCAGCTAACCCGGTAGCAACCTATACTATTCCTGACTCCACACTAGTAGATCGCGCATTGGCTCGCCTGGGAAATCTCCAGCATCGCCAAGTCTTCTACTCTAGGCTTGAAAACCCAAATTGGGTCCTTCCTCTAACCGGCAGAGGGGCGTTCATCGACGTACCAGACGCTTCGGTGGACAGCCAAGGTCGGGTACTTTTTACCCCGTGGCCCCAAGGAGAGTATCTGGCTCGGGTGGCTCCTATCATGTCAGGTGCTGTAAAACTTGCTCTGCAACCCGCACTCAACAGCAGTAGTCCGGTGGTCCAACGCCACGTGCTCGAAGCTGCCAGTCGCATGTCTGCAGATGACGCTGCTACCTTTGTGCCCACATTGTGCCGCTACCTTGACGAACCGTACCGAGAGTGGCTCGACGCAAAACATTTGGTGACCATCGTTCAAAAACTTGCAGAAGACGGTAATTTCAAGCGAGCCAAGAAGCTGGCTAACGCCATGTACCGACCACGATCGGTAGCGAGCCCATCATCTCAATCTAATGCGGCCACTGCACTGGACGCATACTGGTACTCAGAGAGCCTTCCTCTTGTGGTGAAGGCTCTAGAAAATGCTCCAAAGATGCTGGCCACCGTAGCGGTCTGGCTAGATATCTGGCTCAAGCTCAGTCCCCAAAAGGGTTCACTCACGTCTTTTTGGCGTCCGTCAATCGACATGCAAGAACGAGCCCACCATACAGACTCTGTGGGACATGCGCTTACCGATGCGGTACGCGATCTCGCACATCAGAGAATGGCTGCAGGAGAGTCAGTAATTGAAATCACCGAACAGCTCGAGAGAAGCCGTGAGGCGCTCTTTCTGCGTCTGTCGCTGAACACTATCGCCCGTTCGCTACGCAGCACGATAGGCGATCGCAACGCTGGAATGGGGGTCAGCGGTCGGCCCGCCGTGGACGCTGCAGTGCTGGAACTGGCCTGCAAGCGCCTCATCACCCCTGAGCTGCTCGCAGGAGACTACCGAACGGAATATATTTCGCTGGCCCAATCCATCCTACCACTTATTTCAACGTCGCAAATTATGCAGTGGGAGCACTTGGTTGCCAACCCGCCGCATATGACCGCCGAGCTGGTCGGGCGGATGCAAGGGCGCTCGGCTGGTGAGGTCACTACAGGAGAGATCTCCCGTCACGTTAAGCATTGGCAGTACAGGCTGCTGACCGGGATCGGCCGCGAAACACTTCCTCCCCAGTTGCACCAACTGCTTGACGATCTGATCACCGATCATGGTGAGCCGCAGAGTCCGAACGAACTTCCAGATCATAATGGATTCTTCATCGGGCCAACCAGTCCCCTGAGTGACGCTGACGTAGTGGCCCTGGATCCTCCGGATCTTTTGGCTTATTTGCAGTCATGGGAACCGGACCCAGCGAATCGACTACAATTCGGATTCCCCCCATCGGCCGAGGGACTGGCTCGAAGCGTGGCAAACGCCGTTGCCGCAAAATCTCGGGAGTATGCACATCACGCCAGTGAATTTACTAGCTTGCGGAGCACTTACATCGGCGCTGTCTTGGCGGGCTTCGAGCAGGCGATTACTCACAAGCACCGGTTTCCCTGGCAACCAGTACTCTCTCTCATTTCTTACGCAGCCACACAACCTGATGAACCCTGCGACTACTCCGATGATTTTACGGATGGCACGCTGTGGCGAAATGTTCAGCGGCAGGCTGCACGCCTCATCCAAATTGGAATCGAGGCGGAGAGTGTGCTGGCCATTCCTCCCGCGCTGTACGAAATGGCGTGGAATTCTTTGGAACCCATGACTCGTAGCGCATACCCAAGCGCACGGCACGAAGAGAGGTACGAAGCAGCCGCCGATGATGCTCTAACCTTGTCACTTAACGCAACTCGACCTATCGCGCTTCGCGCAGCAATTCGTCTTCTCTCGGCGTATTTCAGGCTATCAAAGGATCCAGAAAGTAGCACTAGTTCCTCTCCAACACCGGCACGGATCCTGGCGGCGTTGGACGAACATGCCGGACCAGCATCCGACATGAGCATCACTGTGGCCGCTGTGTTCGGGGAAGGTTTGGGAAATCTACTGAATTCGGCACCCGTGTGGACAAAGATGCGGCTCGAACGCATTCTTGGTCAACCGAATGACCTCGGCGAAAACCCGACACAGCAGCGGTGGTTTGCTACCGCCTGGGCCGTTATGCTTATCGGATACCGTCCGTCGCGCGGGCTTTACGATCCTCTCAAGCCATGGTTTAGCGCACAGGTCAAACGGCTAACCTCTGAGTCGACCGAAATCACCTCAGTTGCAGTAGCCGGCGCAAGGTCATCACGGCAGAGCCTGGCCGACCACATACTCATGCTCTACGTGACGGGCCAGCTTGACGGCAGCCTGCAGAACGAAACACTTATTGATCTATTCGCCTCGGGCGACAGTATTCTTCTACGCGATGCTCTAGGGCATTTGGGATTCCAGCTGTACCACACGGTGGAGAAGCCTCCTGAGACTGTGCTGGCACGCTTCCGGGCGCTCTGGGATTTGCGTTCCCATGAGGTGTCGACCGGGAGGGCCGACCAACTGGAGCTTCTAGACTTTCACTGGTGGGTGGCCTCCGGGCATTTCGATGCCACTTGGTGGCTGCCGCAGTTGGCAATCGTAGCCCGTGACCCTGAGTTCATGCCGAGGTCCATGATCGGCAAGCCTCTCGCCCTGGCTGCTCCTGACCATGCGCAGTCCGTGCTGGACATCTTCGTGACGCTCCGAGCCGCTGGTCAACAGCCTTTCCGTAACCATGACCTGCTCGAACACGCGCCAGCCATCCTCAAGCCCGCCTTGGAGTCCAGCCAGGAGTACCTCGCAAGGAGAGCACTCGCTGTGGCCGAACAACTAGGCAGTGATGGCTACTTGGATCTCATGGACCGGATTCGCGCCCTCCCTGATTGATTACCGACTGGGACGGCGCAGGCCGGCAGCCTCGTGGTTTGAGCCGGGGCACGCCGGCTCCAAACCACTACCTCTTACGTGCCCTGAGCCAATTCTCCTGCCGCACTGGGATGACGGTTGAGTCAGCCAAATTTGCGCGGCTCCCGCACCTCCGCAACGATGCCTTGGGCCAAATGGTCTGGTGCGGGATCAAGACTAGTTGGACACGTCTAACCCTCACGTCCCTCTGGCCCCATCTGTCGCCCGGACCTCATGTAGAGGTATCCGTGAGACGAGCGTGGAGCGACGACTACAATCTGGTAATCGTTACCGAGAGGACTCCAGCTCGTGGGTCTTGGGGGCATCATGCGGTTTATCGTGGTGGAGCGGCTGCAGGAACTGCCTGCTGGCTACAGCGGAGCCTACCTGGTTCCGGATAACTGGAATGACTATGGTTTCGTGACGCTGTACAAGCTGAGCATTAAGCATCCCGGGAGAGGTTCGAAGTCCATCGGTGGTGTCCGAATCGGTCATCTCGAGATGGGGTCAGGCCGGCATGACGAATTTTTTCGTACTGAAGAGCGTCTGCCGCGACGGTTCGATTCGCTCGACGAGAACTACTTCACTCTAGGCCTTGATGACACATACTACGAGTCGCTGAGCACGCTGAGTACTCATGACAGAATCAGTATTCTGACGGCGCTGCGGGATATGGCTTACGACTACAGCCCGGATTTTGTGGAACGCGTCAGGGGCCTGCGAGTCTTCACGGACTCTCTGATGCGCGACGTCCGCCATCCAGGCGCGGAGCTGGAGCGCCTACACCTTATTGCTCGCGGTCGCGATCGGGTCGTTGACTTCCAGTGGGAGTACGTGCCTCCCATGATTGAGGGTTCAGGGCATGAACCACCCACGCTGACGTTCCGTGCCAGTCCCGGTTCGCTGCCACCGAGCAATGTGCATGCTTTGATCGGCCGCAACGGTGTGGGCAAGACCAGCATGATGCGTGTGATGGCTGACGGGGTGGCGTCGGGGAGTATCGAGGTCACTCAGTTCGCCGCCCGGACAGCCCAGGTCACACCGAACGTGGTGCTCGTTTCTTTCAGTGCCTTCGATGAGCTACTCCACCGCCCAGACGCTCCCCAGGGGTTTGCCTACATCGGGCTTCGGGACGGTGAGGAGCCGCAGCGTCTGAAGACGAGCGAAGACCTGTCAGCAGAATTCGCCGATAGTCTCGCCACGGCCCGAATCGGCTCCCGCCGTCACCGGTGGGAGCAGGCTCTGGCCACGCTCAGTTATCCTGAGTCCGGTTTCTTGGATGACTACGCAGGCGATATCCAAGATCTGTTGTCCGAGGGATCGGACCGCCGGTTCAAAGCCGAAGCGGTACGGCTCTTTGCTCCGCTGAGCTCTGGCCACAAGATCGCGTTGTTGGCCTTGACGCGTCTGGCTCAGGAGGTGACCGAGCGCACGGTCGTCTTCATGGACGAACCTGAAGCACACCTGCAGCCACCCCTGTTGTCGGCATTCATCCGTGCGCTGTCCGCCTTCCTGTCCGACGTCAACGGGATGGCGGTCGTAGCCACACACTCACCGGTTGTCCTCCAGGAGGTTCCGAAGTCGTGCGTTTACAAGCTGCGTCGCTATGGCAGCGTCTTGACGGCCGAGCGGCCGCTGACGGAAACCTACGGTGAGAACGTCAGTGCTCTCACTCACGAGGTCTTCGGCCTGGAGTCCACCGCCACCGGTTTCTACGCGGCCCTGGCTAAGGAGGTCGACGAGGGACGCAGTTACCAGGAGATCCTGACAGACTTCGAATCCTTAGGAAGCGAAGCTCGCGGCCTGCTGCGTGTCCTCACCTCCCGGCGGGACGGGAGAGCCTCGTGATTCCGCTCGATCCTCCCGCGATGACTGTCAAAGAGACCCTGACCGCTGCGTGCATGAAGCTGCAGAACTCCGTTTTGAAGATACGGCTCCTGGCCCGCGAAAGAGACTTGTCCGCAGCCGAGAATATCTATATTGACGCTGCCGAGAACAACGACCTCTACACGATCGCCACCACCGCGCAAAAAGCAGAGCGTCTACTGCCAGACCGCGATGGGGAACACCTGAGGACTCTCTACAGTACGGGGCTCGTCGGGCGTAAGGACGGCAGGCTGAAGTACGACGAACTCAAGGCCCGTGCGCCGTTCGGGCGCTGCCTGCTGTGCGGCAACAGTGAGATCGGCTCGCTTGACCATCACCTGCCCAAAGACTCGCTCCCGCTCTACACGATCTGTCCTGTCAATCTGGTGCCGGCATGCGGCAAGTGCAACGTGATGAAAGGCGACAGGATCGGTGCCACCGCCGGCCAGCGCACCCTCCATCCCTACTACGACCGCCCTGGCGATAACGGACGCTTTCTTTTCGCCGACATAACGGGCTGGCCCGCGCGGTTCCGCATCCACGCCCTGCCCGATTGGGACGCTGAACTGCGTGCGCGCGTCGAGTACCACTTCCACACGTTCAAGCTGGCACAGCGTTATGCCGAGTTTTGCGTATCTGTGGTGACCGGGAACCAGTGGCTGCACCAGAAGATCCGCCGCGAGAGCGGTGTGCCAGCCCTGACTGCGCACCTACGAGAGGACGCCGAGCAACACGCCCGCACCCACGGCCTCAATGTGTGGGACACAGCTCTGCGCTACGGACTGGCCGAGAGTACCTGGTACGTCAACCAGGGGGTTCTCGAAAGCCCCTGACCGTGCCTCCCCCGGTTCGTGCATGAGGGCAAGCCGCTGGTGACCTGGCATACGCTCAAGCTCAACAGCGATGGCTACGAGAAGGCCCGCCGCCAGCCCCTGGGTGGCGTGGACCGGCGCACCAGCCTGTACATGGATCCACGACGGCGACATGGCCCGCTGAGCGGGATCGGAACCGACGGCCGTGAGTGGGAAGCCGTGCTCCACTCGGACGCGGATGCCGCGCTCATGGTCGAAGATCCGGAGGTTATGGACGACATGAGCGTGTGGTCAAGCAGCCTGAGTTTGCTGAGGCGCAGCGGCGCATACGCTCGGAGCTCGACGCGGAGGTGCCGAAGGTAGCTGCGGGCGCCATCGCCTGGGCCGCTTCAGCCGGTGCTGCGGTGCCGGTCCGGCAGAAGCGAATCGATGAGGTCCTGCGTTCGAAGGAGCTCTTCGCGGAGGAACTCCTCTTCAACCTGCTGGACGCGCTGGGCTTTCCAGCGGCCTCCGAGCCCCTCTGAACCGTAGTAGCGGCAGCCGCCCCACGCCGATGGAAGCAGTCGGTCAAAGCTCCTCGAGACGAAGCCACACCACATCCGCACCACGCACAGCGGTACAACGCGGGCAACCACGGTCATCATCGGCGTCGGCACGGTGGGCACTTCAGGACATCACGTGCCGCTGACCAGTACAGATGCCGACGAGGCCCCTGTGATTCCCAAGCTCAGAGCGCGGGTTCGATTCCCGTCATCCGCTCCATTGTTAAGCCCCAGGTCACGGACTTGGGGCTTGTTTGTTGTCCAGACCAATTCGAGGGTCGCGTGCCATATCCGTGCCATTGAGCGGCGAATTGCGCGACTTGAATGCGCCGGATGACCGCGACTGACCGCCGGACACCGAGGCTCTCTCGAATAACGAGACGCATTTCCAGTGAGGTGCGTCACAGATAATTGCGAACTCTATCCCCATTTACCCTTATACGTCCCCCTGAAGCGATACCAAAGTCCCGGGTGAGAGCGGGCGCACCGCCCACCGACCCCCAGGTCGACGGGCCGTGCCACTGCCGTGCCATAGCGGACCGTTTCGTCACCCCTCCGCTACCGGCCCGGAGTCAACGGGACCAGTGCGGTTGGACTGTCTTGCGGGCTGAACCTGTCTGTGCGCCGAAGGCGTCTGGCACCGATCGGGACTTCCCCGCTCGAACGATCGCCGACCAGGCCGCACCGCTCTCCTCTGACTGCGCGCGAGCAGTCAAGTTCGCGTCCCTCGTGCGTTGGCGCCCGGCAGCCGAATCGCCATGGGCCTTTTACCGCGGTCGCGAGGAGCAGTCCTCGGGCATTTCTGCCGTGCCTGGTACCGGGTTCGTCCCATGGGCGCGGGGAGCAGCATCTGGGATCGCAGCTCCTCGATGACGTGCAGGGTCCATCCCCGCGGGCGCGGGGAGCAGGCGTTCCTCGGCGCCGTCGTCGTCAGCACCCCGGGTCCATCCCCGCGGGCGCGGGGAGCAGGCGCACTTCCGACCGCCGGGCGGCTCGATGCCGGGTCCATCCCCGCGGGCGCGGGGAGCAGCCCGGCGCCGACCCGTACCTGGTGCTGGACGCGGGTCCATCCCCGCGGGCGCGGGGAGCAGAGCGTCATGTCCAGCGCGTAGGCGTTGTTCGAGGGTCCATCCCCGCGGGCGCGGGGAGCAGTCCCCAATCGCCATGCTCATAGGATGCCTCCCCGGGGTCCATCCCCGCGGGCGCGGGGAGCAGGACGACGAAGCCGTCTTCGGCGAGCATGGCCCGGGTCCATCCCCGCGGGCGCGGGGAGCAGGGACATGCCCAGCCCGCGGAGCTGGATGATCAGGGTCCATCCCCGCGGGCGCGGGGAGCAGATGCTGGTACGCGCGGACCTCGTACCCGTGCTGGGTCCATCCCCGCGGGCGCGGGGAGCAGGCGAGAGCGGCGAGGTCGGTGAAGGCGCCGACGGGTCCATCCCCGCGGGCGCGGGGAGCAGGGCCGAAGCCAGGTTCTACGCCAGCGGCTGGCGGGTCCATCCCCGCGGGCGCGGGGAGCAGTCGGTTGCCGGGCTCCGCCACGGAGCCCTGAGGGGTCCATCCCCGCGGGCGCGGGGAGCAGGACAGACCGGTGACCGCGGGCACGGTCGCGCTGGGTCCATCCCCGCGGGCGCGGGGAGCAGGCAACCAGCGGGCTACCTAGGGACGATGAGTTTGGTCCATCCCCGCGGGCGCGGGGAGCAGTCTGACTGACCTGCGAGTTTGCTACCGGGTGGACCCGCATGGAACCAACTTCAGAGAAAGCGACAAAAAGGACATTCCGTCCGCGGCATCATCACCCACGTCCCCAACGAACACAGTACGGCCGCCACATGGAACGCCAGGTGACGACCGCCCAGATGGCCACAGCGCTCACGCTGGCGCTACCCGCACCACTTCCGCACCAGCTCCAGCGGCACGCCGCGGACAGCCACGGCCCGACACGGGCACGCGGACGCGAGGCCCCGGACAGACCGCGAGCCGCTGAACAGCAGGTACCTCGACAGAACCCCCGTGATTCCCAAGCTCAGAGCGCGGGTTCGATTCCCGTCATCCGCTCTTTAATTAAGCCCCAGGTCATAGACTTGGGGCTTTTGCTTTTCGAAATTCACCGTCCGAATACGGTTCCGCCAGAGGGCGGAGACTAGGCCGAATCGGGGGTACCCAGCGAACGCTCGGCGTTGTCGACCAGCTCCTTGTAAGTGAGCACCTCGACGCGATTTACGTGGGTGTTCAAGGTGCGAAGTGCTTCGTTGATCGACTCCTCCGGCACTGAGGGTTGGACCAAAGGGTGTCCGATCAGCACCATCGCACTTGCCCGGCGTGTTTCGATGCCGAGTTCCTCGCGCAGGCGGTGACGATTCTCGTCCAGGCCGACCAGGTAATTCACCGCCTGACCAACGGCGTTGTGCACCTGCGCGGTGGGCACCCATGATCCGCGGTACTTCTTCACCAGTGGGCCGCCCAGGCTCGCGGCGCGTTTCAACTCGACTACGTGCAGCGCTCCGTCGCCGCGGATCAGAGGAATGTCGACCTCGTCCCCGGACACCAGCCGGCGGTGGGCCGCCTCCCCCACAAAGCGCCCACCGAAGATCCAGTGCTGCCCCTCCAGGGCTCGCTGAAGCGCGTGCTCGGTGACCGTGGTGTCATCGACAACCTTGCGCAAGACCTCCAGGCCGGCAGCCCGTCGCTGCAACTCCGCTGCCCTGAAGACCGTCTGCCCCTGCGCGTCGGCAGCCAGAAGAGCGATTGCTTCAGGCGAGGTGACGATACGGCGGGCGGCCTCTTCCAGGTCCTCGATGTCCACCCGTTCGCGGAGGACACGTTCCAGCCACACGGCGATCTCGGCCCTTCCCCGGAGAAGGCGATACCGCCCAGGCCGGTCCTCCGGCGCCTCAAGGAACCGCGCGTCCTCCGCGAGCGAGCTGAAGTATGCGATCAGATCGTGTACTCCCGCCTGAGGGTTCGCGTCCGCGTACTCGCGGCTCGCCTCTGCGGCAAACCCGAATCCGGTCCGCAGCAAGTTTCCGACACCCTTTTGCAGGTTTGTGTTGCGCACGCCGTCCTGGAACAGTCGGTCCCTCGGCGTACTCCAAGGAGTCTTGAACCAGTCGGACGACCTGCCATTCGCCGACGTCCGCTGCGTGTCGGCGGACTGCCTCCAGCATCTGGACAAGAGTCTTTCCGCCCCTGCGGTGACTCCTACTTCCGCTGTTCATATGCCGCCTCGCTGACACGAGAGCCGCTTTCACGTCCGGATGCACGGCCGCATCCAGCACACGCCCGAGATGCACATCCAAGGTGACGTCTGATCTGACGCTCATGCGGAAGAGTCTGGCCGAGGGGTCCGACAGGGCCGCCGCGAGCGGCAGGAGCACATGGTGCCACCAGGTGCTACCCTGGGCCAATGTCAGCGCAACCGGAGATCACACAGCGCGATCTGCGCAGCCGATCCAAAGAGATCATGGATGCCGTCCAGAGCGGACAGTCGTTCACCGTCACCCGGGACGGACACCAGATCGGGGAGCTGGTCCCGCTGCGCCGCCGTCGGCGGTTCGTTCCGCGTTCCGAATTCGCCGCCATGTCCCGCACCGCTTCGGACGTTTCACTGGAGGCGTTCAGGGCCGACCAGGCCGCCACGGCCGAGCAGGAAACGGACGACCCCTATGCCCGCTGAGTACGCGCAGGGCCTGCTCGACACCAACATCGTCATCCTGCGCAAATGGCTCGACCCGGCCGAGCTTCCGGAGGAGGTGGCGATCAGCGCCATCACTCTCGCCGAGTTGTCCGCAGGCCTCCACGAGGTGCGCCGGAACGAAGAGCAGAGCGACTACGACGAGCACGCCGAACGCGGGCGGCGCCTGGACATCCTGCAACGCGCCGAGAGCGCGTTCGACCCCATCCCGTTCGACGCCGACGCCGCTCGGATCTACGGCCGGGTCTGCGCAGCCGTCATCGGCACCGGCCGCAAACCACGGCGCCGGGTCGCCGACCTCATGATCGCCGCCATCGCCATCGCCGAAGAGCTGCCCCTCTTCACCACCAACCCCGACGACTACAAGGGCCTCGACAGCCTGCTCACCGTCGTCCCCGTCACCCGGCCCACCGTCTTGCACGACCGGTAAGGCACCGCCGTCGCACCACATCCGCACCATGTACGGCAGTACCGTGCGGTCCGCCACGGACATCAATGGCGGTGGACACATGGACGTTTCGGGATCCGAGCGTGCAGCCGGCCAGCCCGGATTCCGACAAGCCCCCTGTGATTCCCAAGCTCAGAGCGCGGGTTCGATTCCCGTCATCCGCTCCAGAGAAAAGGCTCAGGTCGAAGACCTGGGCCTTTTATTGTTGTCCCGACCAATTCCCCAGTCGCGCGCCAGGGGGCGTGCGAACCGAGTGGTCGTCACGCCCCGGCGCTGATGCAGGATTCCTCGCGCAACTCGCGCTGCGCGCACTCCTCGGACGTCTCCGTCCTCCGTAGGCGTCGCCGGGGGGCGTGGGGGCGTGGGCGGCCGGGAGGTTCGTGGCGTCGACGACGACCGTCCGGGCTGTCGGTCGCGGTCAGATAAGCAGCGGGGAGCGGTGGGCGGCGGTGACTCGGCAGACGTGACGGCGGGAAGTGACGGCCCCGCGGCACAGCCGGCGGAGGGACTCGGCCGTGACCGGACCGCCATCGCTCCCCAGCGCGGATCAGCAGTGCGAACTGATCCGCGGCATGGAGGTCATGCCGACTGCCACTTGACCATCGCGTCGCCGGCGTCCGCGGCACCGGCGTAGAACTGTCGGAGCCTCGCCAGGTCCGTGCTCACCTCATGAGCCCAGCCGGCATCCCACGGACTCAATCCACGCGCATCCATCATCTGGACAAGGGCTTCGTCCATGTCCCGCATGCGCTTGTCGATGTCTACGTCCCTGAGGAATCGCGCGACAGCGAGTACTTCGCTCGGGTCATGCACGGTCACAAGCGTCCCTGTGAAGCCGTACTCGGGATCGTCGTACCCTTCCTGACGCACCTGCCCACCGTAGACGGGCAGGTGGCCGATGCCTTCGGTGGTACGGCCGGCCGTCAGCACGAAGTCGATCATGTCAGCGGTGCCCGAAACCCCCATGATCAGACCGGCACTGCGCAGAGGATCGAAATTCGGATGGCCCCGGTGCGGCACCATCTCGGCCAGCTGACTCGCTGTCGCTGCATCCACCGACCGGCTGGAGAGCCGCCGCCAGTAGTACTCAACGCTCACTTGCGCTCCCTGCGTCACGCTTCTCGTACGGGCGCCCAGCGCCAACTGCGGGAAGCGTAGGCCCGGCCACCGACAGCGCGGGCGCCGACGGCTCTGGGGGTGCTCCTTCGCCGGGCGGGCGCGGACACGAGGCCGTGTGCGACTGCCCCCGCAGGACGAGGACAGGACCGGCCCGGTGCACGTCGAGGGCCCGGCCGGAAATGATCGTCTCTGCCGAGAGTGGCGCGGTCCGTCCGCCCAAGTCACGACATACGGGGTTCGGAAGGCGTGCCGCTGGGCAGGAATTCGCTGCCGCGCCCACCACGGGCGTGGTGGGCTTTGACCACACAGTGGGGGGACGTCATGCCGACAGGGATCGTCGAGAATTACAATGCGGTGGCGCAGACCGGGACAATCGCGCCGACCGACGGGACGCCGGCCGTCCACTTCGTGGCCGCGATGATCGCGTTCGGAACTGTTTTGTACGACGAAGCACGTGTGGAATACGACCTGGTCGCGACCGCCGCGGGACCACAGCCGCACAATATCCGGCTGTTCTGAGGGGCGTCGCAGGAGGCATCGGGCCCCGGGCCGGTCGGCCCGGGACCCGATGGCCGCTGGCCGCTGGCCGAACATCGCCGATCCCGGTCGGGCTGTCCGGTCGGAGAGCAGGCGCGGCCCTGCCGCCACCGGCAGGGTCTGCTGCCGATATGAGGATCGGGCGTTGCTGTGCTTCCAGGAGAAGTGCGGGAACAAAAGCCTCATAAGGTGCGCGGGGCTCGAACGCGGGGGCGAAGGGGCCCGCGAGCGGGGCGGGGTGCACCGTTACACTCTCGCGAGACCGCGACGCACGCGATCAGTCCGACGAGAGTGACCGATGTCATGAATCAGCCGACGGCTGCTGCCCCGCGCGCCCGGGTCGGTCGCCTCGACTCGCTCACCGGACTGCGGTGGTGGGCGGCCTTCGCCGTCTTCGCCCACCACATGACCAATCTGGCGCCGCTGCCGGTCTATGACGTGGTCGGTTACGGCAAGTACGGGGTGACGCTCTTCTTCGTGCTCTCCGGATTCGTCCTGACCTGGTCGGCGCGGCCGGGCGTCACCGCGCCCACCTTCTACTGGCGGCGTTTCGCCCGGATCTACCCCGCGCATTTCGTGGCCCTGCTGTTCGCGATCCCCGTCTTCTACAGCTACAGCCCCGACCCGGCCCAGGCCTGGGTCAAGCCCGTCAGCGTCGGGACCCTTCTGCTGTCCGTCCCGCTCATTCAGGGCTGGTGGCGCGATCCGGTCCTGATGTATTCGGGGAATCCGGCAGCCTGGACGCTGACCTGCGAATTCTTCTTCTACGCTCTGTTCCCGGTCGTGCATCGCGTGTTCGCACGGCTGAGGGTGCGCGGGGCGCTGGTGGCGATGTCCCTCGCTTTCGCGGCGGCTTTCCTTTACCGCGTCTACGTGTGGTTCCACCCGCATTCCTGGGCGGCGGAGGTGCCGCTGCCGATGGTACGGCTCAGTGAGTTCGTCATCGGGATCGCGATCGCGCGGGCGATGCTCTCCGGCTGGCGTGTGCGCGTGGCCCCTGTCTGGGTTTTCCTGGGCGCCGCCGCGTTCGTCGGCTGGCTGGTCACCACCGCGGACCGGCCGGCCGGAAACACCCTTGCCGCCTTCGTGCGGGTCACGAAGGACGAGTGGATCATCTTCTTCTGCGCCGCGATGATCGCCACGATCGCCTGGCGCGATCTCGCGGGCAAGCGCTCGTCGCTGCGCCGGCGTCCTCTCGTCCTCCTCGGCGAGTGGTCGTACGCGTTCTACCTCGTCCACGCGACCTTCGTCTACATCGCCTGTGACACGTTCGGGAGGAAGGCGGTGAGTTGGTCCAACCTGACGTGGTACCCGGTCCTTCTCGTCGTCTCGCTGGCCGGTGCCGCGGCGCTGCACTACGGCGTGGAACGCCCGATGGAGCGACGGCTGCGTACGTGGTGGGAGTCCCGGAGACCGCCCGTGCGGGAGCGTCAGCCGGTGGGGGCGCTGCACTGATCGCCCCGTGCGCCCGGGAGCGGTGCGAGGTGACGCGGTTCCCGCGGCGTACGACGACGGCCCCGCGGCAAGGCGGGGCCGTCTCGGGGGGCGGGGGCTCAGGCCGGTGAGGAGTCGTCGCCGTGGCTGCGGACGATCTCCTTCAGCTTGGCGACGGCGAAGCCCCAGCCCTGCTGGACGGTGGGCTTGGCGGGGACGGCGATCTCGTCGGGGTTGGTGAGGACGTCGAGGAGGACGGGGCCGGGGGTGGTCAGGGCGGTGCGGACGGCGTCGTCGAGGTCGGCGGGGTCGGTGACGCGGATGCCGGTGAGGCCGAGGGCTGTCGCGACGGCGGCGAAGTCGGGGTTGTCCAGCACGGTGCCGAACTCCGGGAGGCCCGACTGCTCCTGTTCCAGCTTGACCATGCCCAGCCTGCGGTTGTCGAAGACGACCAGCGTGACCGGCAGGTCGTACGTCCTGAGCGTCATCAGGTCACCGAGCAGCATGCTCAGGCCACCGTCGCCGCAGAAGGCCACGACCTGGCGGTCACGGTCCAGCATCTGCGCGCCCAGGGCGTGCGGCATGGCGTTGGCCATGGAGCCGAGGTTGTACGAGCCGAGTAGCCGGCGGGTGCCGCGCATCTCGACGAAGCGGGACAGCCAGACGGTCGCCATGCCGGTGTCGGAGGTGAAGACGGCGTCCTCGGCGGCGTGCCGGTCGACCGCGGCGGCCAGGGCCTCGGGGCGGATGCCGTGCTCGTGGTTGTCCAGCGCGGAGCGGACCCGGCCGATGAGGCCCTTGTCGTGGTCGGGGGCGGCCAGTCTGGCCTGCCCCTCGCGCCAGGACGCGAAGTGCGCGACCGCCTTCTCCAGGTGCCCGCGGTCACGGCCCTGCCCGTCACCGGGCGGCGTCGCGGACAGCTCGGCCAGCAGATCCCGGACGGTCGCGCCGACGTCTCCGACCAGGCCGATCTCGACGGGGACCCGGCGGCCGATGTGGGTCGGTTCGGTGTCCACCTGGACGACGGTCGTGTCCTCGGGGTACCAGTCGCGGTAGGGGAAGTCGGTGCCGAGCAGCAGCAGGGTGTCGGCCTCCTGGAGGCCGGCCGCGGCGGCGGGGTTGCCGATCAGGCCGGTCTGGCCGATCTGGAAGGGGTTGTCGCCCTCGAAGCCCTCCTTGGCCTTCAGGGTGAGGACCATGGGCGCCGCGAGCCGTTCGGCGAGGGCCAGGACCTGGTCGCGGGCGTCCCGGGCGCCGCGGCCGACGAGCAGGGTGACGCGCTCGGACCGGTCGAGCAGGGCGGCCGCGGCGCGGACGGCGTCGGCGTCGGGGCGGGTCGTGGGCGTGGTGAGCGAGAACCGGGTCCGCCGGTCCGCCTCCAGTTCCTTGTCCCCGAGGTCGCCGGGGACGGAGAGCACGGCGACGCCCTTGCGCCCGAGCGCGGTGCGGACCGCGGTCTCCAGCAGTTGCGGCAGCTGCTCCGGGGAGGTCACGGTGGCGCGGAAGACGGCGACGTCGGCGAACAGGGCGTCGTTGTCGACCTCCTGGAAGTAGTCGCTGCCCAGCTCGGGCAGCGGCACCTGGCCCGCGATGGCCAGCACCGGAGTGCGGCTCTTGGCCGCGTCGTAGAGGCCGTTGAGCAGGTGCACCGAGCCGGGACCGACCGTCCCCATGCAGACCCCGAGTCCCCCGGTGAGCTGGGACTGCGCGCTCGCGGCGAACGCCGCCGCCTCCTCGTGCCGGCAGCCCACCCACTCCACGCCGTCGGTGGTGCGGATCGCGTCGGTCAGCGGGTTCAGGGCGTCGCCGACCACCCCGAAGACCTGGCCGACGCCGAGTTCGGCCAGGGCGTCCACGATGACACGGGCAACGGTACGGGTCACGGTTCCTCCAGCTCAGGGGCAGGACGTACGGGTCTCAGCGATCTCAGCGGGCTCAGGCGGGCTAGACGGTGAAGCGGTCGGGATCGGCGGCGGACCAGTCGGCCGCCCACGAGGCGGGCGGCTCGGCCCGCAACTGGCCCGGCGACAGCCACTCGTACAGTTCGTCGTAGGAGCGGACCGTGTACGGGTCGATCCGCCGCCGCAGCATGTGCGGGCGCAACTGCGCCGGGTCGGTCACACCCATGGACGCCATGATCTGGAGGGCGCTGGCCACCGTCGCCTCCTGGAGCCGCTGCACGCGGGCGGACTTGTCGCCGACGTCGAGGGCTCGGGCGCGGCGCGGATCCTGGGTGGTGACGCCGGTCGGGCACGTGTTGGTGTGGCACCGCTGCGCCTGGATGCAGCCGACGGCGAACATCATCGCGCGCGCGGCGTTCCCGTAGTCCGCGCCCTGGACCATGCGCTTGACGAGGTCGCTGCCGGTGGCGATCTTGCCGCTCGCGCCGATCCGGACGCGGTCGCGCAGACCCGCGCCGACGAGGGCGTTGTGCACGGTGATCAGGCCCTCGGTGAGGGGCGTGCCGACATGGTCGGCGAACTCCAGCGGCGCCGCGCCCGTACCGCCCTCGGCGCCGTCGACGATGATGAAGTCGGGTGTGGTGTCCTCCTCGATCATCGCCTTGCAGACCGCCAGGAACTGGCTGCGCGAGCCGACGCACAGCTTGAAGCCGGCCGGCTTCCCGCCCGCCAGCTCCCGCATCCGGGCGATGAAGCGCACCAGTTCGCGGGGTGTGCCGAACACCCGGTGGTAGGGCGGCGACACGACGGTCCGCCCCTGCGGGACGTCCCGTACGCGGGCGATCTCCGCGTTCACCTTCGGGCCGGGCAGCACCCCGCCGATACCGGGCTTGGCGCCCTGCGACAGCTTCAGCGAGACGCATTTGACGCTGTCGTGCGCGGCCTTGTCCGCGAACTCGCCGGGGTCGAAGTCCCCGTCGCCGGTACGGCAGCCGAAGTAGCCGGTGCCGATCTCCCAGACGATGTCGCCGCCGTGCCGCAGGTGGTACTCCGACAGGCCGCCCTCCCCGGTGTCGTGCGCGAAGCCGCCACCCGCGGCGCCCTTGTTCAGGGCCAGGACCGCCTGCGCGGACAGCGAGCCGAAGCTCATCGCGGACACGTTGAGCAGCGCCATGTCGTACGGCTGGGTGCACTCCGCGCCGCCGATGCGCACCCGCGGCGGCGTGTCGGGCACCGGCCGCGGCGCCATCGACGGGACGAGGAACTCGTGGCCCGGACGGTAGACGTCGCGTTCGGTGCCGTAGGGCTCCTCGGCGTCGGTGCCCTTGGCGCGCTCGTAGACGATGCTCCGGGTGTCGCGGTCGAACGGCCGGCCGTCGAAGTTGCGCTCCACGAAGTACTGCTGAAGCTCCGGACGGATCTTCTCCAGCAGGAAGCGGGCGTGGCCGATCACCGGGTAGTTGCGCAGCACCGAGTGGCGCCGTTGGAGCAGGTCGTACGTGCCCAGCAGCCCGAGGAGGGCGAGCGGCACCGCGGCCGCCCACCACCAGGCCGAGGTGCCCAGGGCCGCGACGACCGCCGTCGCAGCCAGGAGAAGGGTCAGGACCACCGCACCGAATCTCGTCACCTCAGGCGCCTGTCCGCGGAACGCGTCCGCACGCCCGCCCGCTGCGTCAAGCTCTGGTCATGGCCGTGGGCGCAGACGTGGCCGTGGCCGTGGCCGTCGCCGTCACCACGGCCGTCAGCTCTCGTGGAAGCTGTCGAGGATCTCGGACGCGCGCCGGAGCGCCTGGTCCACGCTCTCGTCGCTGTAGGTCGTGTCGACCATCACGTGGTCGATGCCGGTGCCCTCCCGCACGCTCTTGATGGCCGTGGACACCTCGTCCGAGGACGTGCCGGCGGCGATGTTGACGCGCAGGATGCTGTCCACGGCCGCGGGGGCGCGCCCCGCCTCGCGTGCCGCTGCGTCGACGACGGCCCGCTGACGGTTGAGGCCGTCGATGTCGAGCCGGCTCGGGACGACGCAGAACGGCAGCCATCCGTCGGCGCGTTCGCCGACGCGCCGCAGCGCACGCTCCGAACTGCCGCCCAGGTAGAGGGGCGGGCGGGGCGCGCGGGCGGGCTTGAGCGGCGCATGGTGCAGGGGGACGGACAGCAGGGTTCCCTCGTAGGCGGCGGGGTCCTTCGTCCAGATCGCTTCGAGGGCGTCGAGGAGTTCGTCGAGCCGGGCGCCGCGCCGGGTGAAGTCCAGGCCGGCGGCCTCGTACTCCTCCGGTGACCAGCCCACGCCGAAGCCCGGCAGCAGGCGGCCGCCGCTGATCAGGTCGACCGTCGTCAGCGAACGGGCCAGCTGGACCGGCGGGTAGAGCGGAGCCACCAGCACATGCGTGCCGAGGGCGACATGGCGGGTGGCGCTCGCCGCCACGCCCAGCAGCACGAAGGGGTCGGCCGCCGGGTTCAGCTCCGCGGGAATGGTGTTCCCCCGGCCCCCGTAGCCGATCCGCGGGTGGACCGCGGCGAGGTTGCGGTCGCCCACCCACAGGCTGGCGCCGCCCCTCGACTCGATCTCCCGCGCGAACTGCGCCACCCGCGCGACCTCGAAGGCCTGCCGGTGGAACTGCGGCAGTGCGAATCCGATCTTCACCGTGTCCTCCGCCTCCCCGTCTCCCGCACGTCGCACCCGGGCGGCGGCCCCGCCGCCCGAGGGTGCGGGGCCCGGGACCGTGCGGTCCCGGGCCCCGCGGCCACACGGCCCCGCGGCCACCTGGCCGCACGGCCCCACGGTGCCGCAGTCAGTGCTTGCGGTGGAAGACGTCCTTCACGGCGTCCTTGATCTTCTCCACGCCCTCACGCGCGTCACCCTTGGCCTGGTCACCACGGCCTTCGGCTTCCAGGCTCTCGTTGCCGACCGCCCTGCCGACGGTCTCCTTGACCTCACCCTTGGCCTGGTCGGTCCTGGCTTCGAACTTGTCGCCGGCGTCCATCGAAGGCTCCTTGACTCGATTCGATTCTCCGGCCGTTTCCGGGGGCCGACCGTGCGGAAAAGCGGCCGGATTCCGCGGAAACAGCTGGTGATTCCGATCGCCGGGAGGAAACCTCCCGGCAGTGAACTCCTGTCCCGGAAATGCCCCGTCATCCCTCTTCGGCCGGACCGGTTTCACTACACCGGACGGGCTCGGGCACGCACGCGGGCGGGCGCCATCCGTCATCGGATGGCGCCCGCGCCCGTAGTGCGACCTGCTGCTTCGCCTACCAGCGGTACCAGCGGTTCCGGCCTCCGCCGGAGTGCGTGCCCCGCATGACGAAACCGAGCGCCCACACGACGAGGACGACCACCGCGACCCACCACAGAAGATGCAGGGCGAATCCCCCACCGAACAGAAGAAGCGCCAGCAGAAGAACAACGAGCAACGGTCCCATGATTATCAACCTCCAAGGAACCGGCTTCCCTGCTTTGCACATGCCATGCATCGCCCCGCACGAATCCGTTCCGGAAAGGGGTGTCCGGGTGCCGGGCCCCTCCGGTCGCGGGTTCGCGGGTCACCGCCCGCCGGTCACCAGGTGGGGACGAAGCCGCCGTCGATCGTGAGGTCGCTGCCGGTGATGTTCCGCGCCTGGTCCCCGAGCAGGTGGAGCACCAGGGCGGCGACCTCCTCCGGGCGGGTGAAGCGGCCCGAGGGGATCGCCGCGGTGGCCTCGGCGACCACGTCGTCGGGCGAGCCGCCGGCGGTGTGCGAGACGGTGGCGGCGACACCGCCCTTGCCCAGCCACAGGTCGGTCTCCACCGGTCCCGGGCTCACCGTGTTCACCCGGACGCCGCGCGGGCCGACCTCCTTGGAGAGCGCCTTGCTGAAGGCGGCGAGCGCGGCCTTGCCCGCGCTGTAGTCGATGACCAGCGGGTCGGGGAGCCGCGCGTTGACGGACGCCACGGTGACGACGGCCCCGTCGCCCGCCCGCAGCATCGCGGGCAGCACCGCCCGGGTGACCCGTACGGCGCTCAGCAGGTTGAGGTCGAGCGAGCGCTGCCAGTCCTCGTCCGTCACGGACAGGAAGCCCCCGGTGCGTACCGGCGCCACCCCCACGTTGTTGACCAGGGCGTACACCTCGTCGCCCGCCGCCTCGGCGAGCCGCACCGCGTCCTGCGGCCTGCCGAGGTCGGCCTCCACCCAGGTCACGCCGCCCGTCTCGACCAGCGCGCCCAGCTCGGCCGTCCGGGTACGCGACCCGGCCACCACCCGCGCCCCGGCCCCCGCCAGGGCGGTGGTGACGGCGAGCCCGATGCCCTTGCTCGCCCCGGTCACGATCGCGGTCCGGCCGTGCAGCGCCCCACGTGCTGTGTCCATAGTCCGACAGCCTCCACTCGCCGCCCCGGCCCTGCAACAGGACACCGGGAGGGCCGGTGACCGTACACCCCGGCGGCGGACGCGGCGGTTCCGCTCCGCGCGGCCGCCCACGCGCCGTCAGCGCGGTCCGGTGGGGGCGGTCGCCAGTAGAGTTGGCGTGCTCGCACCGGGCGCCACCTGCATCGATACGCCGTACCGGGAGACTCGACCATGAGCGTGGCAGGCAGCGCGGCGGACCGGGCGGCGGACGGGCTGTTCGTCGGGCGCGGCGGGGAGTCGGGGCGGCTCGCGGCGTGCGTGGCCGAGGTGCGCGGGGGCGAGGCGTGGCTGGCGGTCGTCGAGGGCGAGGCGGGGATCGGCAAGACCGCTCTCGTACGCCACGTGGTGGCCCCGCTGGGGGACTTCACGGTGCTGTGGGCGACGGGCGATCCGTCGGAGACCGACCTTCCCGGCGGTGTTCTCGGCCAACTCCTGCGGCGGGCGGGGCCTGAGGCGGCGTCGCAGTTCCCGCTGCTGGCCGGGGCGAGCGCGCCCGGGGTGTCGGCCCACGCCCTCGGCGGTCAGTTGCTGCTGCTGCTCGGCGCGTTGCAGGAGTCCCGTGGTCCGGTGGCGGTCGTCGTGGACGACGTCCACTGGGCCGATCCGCTGTCCTTGCAGGTGCTGGGGTTCGTCCTGCGCAGGCTCTGGGCGGACCGGGTGCTGACCGTGCTGCTGACCCGGCGGGACGCGGAGGACACCGTCGGGACGCTCGACCGGCTGGTCCGGTCCCTGGACCGGGCGGTGCGGATCGGCCTCGGCGGACTCGGCGAGGACGACGTGGAGCGGATGGTCCGCCGGATGCTCGGTGCGGGTCCGACGCCGGGCCTGGTCGGGCGGCTGCACGGCTACACGAAGGGCCACCCGCTCTACCTGCGGACGGTCCTGGCCGAGGTGCCGGCCCGGACGCTGCGGGACGAGACGGCGGAGCGGTGGCCGGTGCCGCGCACGCTCCGGGTGGGGATCACGGCCCTGCTGGACCGGCTGCCGCCGGATTCCGTGGCCCTGGTCGAGGCGATGGCGGTGCTGGACGCCCGGCTTCCGCTCGCGACCGTCGCGCAGGTCGCCGCGCTGCCCGACCCGGCCCTCGCGCTCAGACCGGCGCTGGCGGCGGGCCTGGCGCGGTGGTGGCCGGCCGAGTCCCAGACCCCGGTCGCCCTGGTGCACGGCCTCCAGCGGGACGCCGTCCACGACGCGATGGACCCCGAACGCCGCCGCGCCCTGCATGCCGCCGCCGCGGGTGTGGCCGGGACGGGCGCGGCCTGGGCGCACCGGGTCGCCGCGGCCGCGGGCGCCGATCCCGCGCTGGCCGCCGAGCTGGAGCGGTCCGCGCACGCCGAGGCGGCCGCGGGCCGCAACGCGCTGGCGGCCACGCGTCTGCTGTGGGCCTCGTCGCTGTCCGACGGCCGCGCGGACAGGGAGCGGCGCCTGGTGGCGGCCTGCGCCCAGTCGCTGCTCACCCTGCAACCGGTCGCGGCCGTGAGGCTGCGGGCGCAGGTCGAGGACTGCGCGCCGAGCACCCCGCGCAGTTGTGTCCTCGGCGTCATGGACCTGCTGGACGGCCGGTTCGCCGCGGCCGAGGCCCGGCTCCGCGAGGCCTGGCAGGAGGCCCTGCACGACCCGGAGGCGGGCTGGGTCGCGGTCCTGGCGGGGACGTTCCTGGCCGTCATCATGATCCGGCACTCCCGTGGCGCGGAGGCGGTGGACGTCGCCGGGAAGACGCTGGCCGCGGGCGATCTCGACCCCGCCACGTCCGATCTCACCCGCGCGATGCTGGCGACCGGCCGGATGTGGGACCAGGGGCCGCGGGCCGCGCTGCCGGACGTGGCGCACCTTCCCGCCGAGGCCGACGCGGCGGCCGACCACCAGCTCGCGACGCTGGCCACGCGCGGGGTGCTGCACCTGTTCCTGGGCAGGCTCCCCGCGGCGCACGCCGATCTGGCGACGGTGGCGCGTCGCGACCAGCAGGGCGCCGGGTCGAAGCTCAGCCACCAGTCGCTCTCGCTGCTGGCGATCGCGGAATACCTGTCGGGCGACTGGAACGCCGGGGAGTCGGCGACGGACCGGGCGCTGGCGATCGCCGCGGCCCAGGACCATGTGCTCGGCGACGCCGCCGCCTGGTTCGCGGCGGTGTGCGTGAACGCCGGGCGGGGGCAGTGGGACACCGCCCAGGAGCACATCGACGGCATGCTGCGGATCACCGAGGCGCTGGGGTCGCCGCCGACCGAGACCGTCTACGCGGCGCTGGCCCAGGCGATGCTGGCGCACGCCCGCGCCGACCACGCCGGTGTGCTGCGGTCGCTGGAGCCGCTGATCGACCGCGCGGGCGGCAGCGGTGACGGGCGGATCCGCCTGCGGTTCAAGCCCTTCTGGCTGTGGCAGCAGTCGCTGCTGGTGGAGGCGCTGACCGGGACCGGGCAGCCGGCGGCCGCCGCCCTCGCGCTGGCCGACTTCCGGCGGGAGTACGACGGGACGGGCTACCTGCGGGTCGTCCTGGCCCGGCTCGACGCGCAACTCGCCCAGGCCCAGGGCCGTCCGCGCGACGCACTGGCGATCTACGCGCGGGCGGTCGCGGAACTGCCGGACGAGGGCGCCGACGCCGCGCCGCTGTTCCGCGCGATGCTGGAGCACGGCTACGGCAGGCTCCTCGTCGCGACGAGTTCCGGCTCCCGGCGCGAGGCCGCGCGGTGGTTCAAGTCGGCCCACGACCGGTTCGGCGCGCTGCGGGCCGTACCGTTCGTGGAGCGCTGCGACGCCGACCTGGCGGCGATCGGGCTCACCGCTCCCGCGCGGGCCCGCAGCCGGGTGCTGGACCTCACCGAACGGGAGCTGTCGGTGGCGCACCTCATCGCGGGCGGCCGGACGAACAGGGAGGCGGCGGCGGAGCTCTACGTCACCCAGAAGACCGTGGAATACCACCTGTCGAACATCTACGCCAAGCTGGGCATATCGTCGCGCCGCCGGCTGAGGGGGGCGCTGGGGGACCGGCAGCCGTAGCCGCGCCGGTCAGGGACTAGGGTCCGACCCCAGGGACCCCCGGGCGCACGGGTGTTTGCCTGGGGAGATGGCGGCACACCCCCCGTACCCCGCGGTCTCCTCACACCCACCGCACTCCCCGCACCCCCCGGCCTCCGCGCATCCCCGGACCTCCCCGTCTTCCCCCGGCGGAACCGGCACCCGCCGGATCCCGCTCACCGGGCGGCACGAAGAGCTGCGGGTCCTCGGCGACCTGACGGCCGGGGTCCGCGACGGCATGAGCGCGGCGCTGGTCCTCGTCGGCGAGGCCGGGATCGGCAAGACCAGGCTGCTCGACCACCTGGCCGAGACGTCGGCGGACCTGCGGGTCGTCCGCACCGCCGGGGCCGAGGCGGAGTCCCGGCTCGGCTTCGCCGCCCTGCACCGCCTGCTGCGCCCACTGCTGGGCCGGCTCGACGCGCTGCCGGCACCGCAGCACCTGGCCCTCGCCTCGGCGTTCGGCCTGCTCGCCGGGCCGCCCGCCGACCGGTACCTCGTCGGCATGGCGGCCCTGTCGCTGCTGGCCGACGCCGCCACGGAGCGGCCGCTGCTGTGCCTGATCGACGATGTGCAGTGGCTGGACCGCGAGTCGCGCGACGCCCTGGCGTTCGTCGGCCGCCGGCTCGGCGCCGAGGCCGTCGGTCTCGTCGCCGCCGCCCGCGACGAACTCGCCGGATCCGGTGGGTTCGACGACGGGTTCGCCGCGCTGCCGGTCCGCGGCCTGGCCGACGCCGACGCGCACACGCTGCTCGGGCAGAACGTCACCGGACGGCTCAACGCGGGGGTGGCGGCGCGCATCGTCGCCGGTACCGGCGGGAATCCCCTGGCACTGATCGAGAGCGCCGACGCGCTCAGCCCGGCCCAGCTGGCGGGGACCGCCCTGCTGCGCGAGCCGCTCCCGGTCGGGGCGCGGCTGGAGAACCACTTCGGGCAGCTGGTCCGGGGCCTGCCCGACGAGACGCGCGCCTTCCTGGTGCTGCTGTCGGCCGCGCCGCCGGAGGACGCGCTGCTCCTGTGGCGCGCCGCCGGGGAACTGGGGATGCCCGCCACGGCGGCGGACGCGGCGGTGGCGGCGGGCGTGCTCACCCCCGGCCACGGCTTCGCGTTCCGGCACCCGCTCATCCGCTCGGCGGTGTACCGCGGCGCCGATGCGGCGCAGCGGCGCCGGGCGCACGCGGCGCTCGCCGCCGTCAGCGATCCGGTCCACCACCTCGAACGCCGGGCCTGGCACCGCGCGGAGGCGACCGTCGGGCTCGACGACGAGGTGGCCGACGAGGTCGAGGCGGCCTCGGAACTGGCCGGGGCGCGGGGCGGCTACGCCGCGCAGGCCGCGTTCCTGGCACGTGCGGCGCAACTGTCGGTGACCGGGCGGGCGGTCCGGCTCGTCGAGGCGGCCAGGGCGCATCTGGTCCTCGGGGACCCGGCCACGACCCGGGCCATGCTGGAGCAGGCCGAGCCGCTGCTCGCCTCCGGCGACCCGGTGCTGCGGGCCCGCGCCCTGCACACCAGGGCGACGACCGACATCTACTTCGAGCGGTTCGGCGGGGTGCTCAAGCAGTTGCTGGGCGCCGCCGGCACGGTCGCGGGAACGGATCCGGCCCTGGCCCGGTCGATGCTGGAGGAAGGACTCGTCGCGGCACTGTTCTGCGGCGGCGGCAGCGTGCCACGCCAGGAGTTCGGCGCGGCGGTCCTGGCCTCCCCCGCCGTGCGGTCGGTGCGGCCGGCCTGCGCCGACCTCTTCCTGCGCGGCTTCGCCCTGCGGATGGGCGGCGACCACGTGGCGGCGGTGCCCGTGCTGCGGGCGGCGCTCGCGGCCGTGCACCGGGACGGGGAGACGTTCGAGCACGGCGTGCGCCGGGCGACGCTCGCCCTCTACGCCGCCGACGAGGTCTGGGACGACGTCCGCGGCGCTGAGGCCGCCCGGCTCGTCGAGGCGCACGAACGCCGTATCGGCGCGCTGGGGGCGCTGCCCTCGACGCTGGTGGTCCGGTCCACCTGGGACATACGGGCCGGGCGGTTCACCGAGGCCACGGCCTGCCTGGACGAGGCCGAGAACCTCGCGGCCGTCATCGGGCAGCCGGCGGGCCCGCCCTTCCGGGTCGAACTGCTGGCGTGGAGCGGCCAGGAGGCGCGGGCCCGGGAGGCCGCGGACGTCCTGGTCCGCGACCTGGCGACCCGGCACGCGCACGGCGGCCTCGGCGACTGGGCGCGCAACTGCCTGGCGGTGCTGGAACTCAGCCTCGGCCGCTACGCGCAGGCCGCCGCCTGCGCGCGGCCGGCCTTCGCCGACGACAACCCCGGAGCCGTCGCCCGGGTGCTGCCGGACCTGGTGGAGGCCTCGGTGCGCTGCGGCGACCACGGCACGGCGAAGGAGGCGCTGCGCCGCCTGGAGGAGCGGGCGCCGCTGGCCGGAACGCCGTGGGCGCTGGGGCTGCTGGCCCGCTGCCGCGCGCTGACGGCTGGCCCCGGCCGGGCGGAGGCCTGCTTCGCCGAGTCGGTCGCCCTGCTCGGCCGCACGCGGGTGCGGACGGATCTGGCGCGGACGCACCTGCTCTACGGGGAGTGGCTGCGCCGGTGCCGGCGCCGGGCCGACGCCGCGGCCCAACTGCGTACCGCGCACGAGATGTTCGCGGGGATGGGGGCGGCCGCCTTCGCCGAACGCGCACGGCTCGAGCTGCTGGCCACCGGCGAGCGCGTGCGGAAGCGGACCGTCTCCACCGAGCACGATCTGACGCCGCAGGAACGGCGGATCGCCCGGCTGGCCGCCGACGGCGCGACGAACGCCGAGATCGCGGCCGGGCTGTTCATCACCCGCTCGACCGTCGAGTACCACCTCAACAAGATCTTCCGGAAGCTGGACCTCACCTCCCGGCGGCAGTTGCGCTCGGTGCTGAGCGCCGAGGCCTGAACACCCCGCGGGGGGCGGCCCGGTGGCCGGGCGGTGGCCCGCGCGCGTCGCCGTCGCCCGGACCGGCGACGGCTCCCGCGCGGGCCACCGGGGTCTCAGGGGCGGCCGAGGAAGCGCAGCAGCATGGCGGTCAGCTCCTCGGGGTGCTCCTCGTAGATCCAGTGGCCGGAGTTCGGGACGACCACGCCGGTGACGTGCGAGGCGTACTTCCGCACCTGGTCGCCCTCGCTCGTGCCGAGGCTGCCCGAGGCGCCGATGGCCAGCACCGGCATCGGCAGCGGGGTCTTCGCGAACTGCTCGTTGTCGTGGATGTCCTGCGGGAACACCCGGAACCAGGCGAGGCTGGCCGCCAGATGGGCGGGGTCGCGCAGGTAGTGGGCGAACACCCGGATGTCGGCCGGGCCGACCGCGCCCGGCACGCCCTCGAACCCGCCGATGAAGCCCGCGGTCCAGGCGACCTCGCGGCCCCTGATCATGTCCTCGGGCAGGCCGTCGGTCAGGTTGAAGAACCCGAAGTTCCACACGCCGGGACCCTGCCGGTTCAGCGCGGGGATCTCGTAGATGCCCATGTCGGGGATGGGCGCCTCGCTCAGGACCAGCTTGGTGACGGTGGCCGGGTACTGGGCGGCGTAGGCGTAGGCGACCATCGTGCCGATGTCGTGGCCGACGATCCGCACGTCGTGGTCCTTGCCGAGGGACGACAGCAGGCCGTGCAGTTCGACGGCCATCGTCTTCTTGTCGTACCCGGACGGCGGGGCGTCGCTCTGTCCGGCGCCGGGTAGGTCGGGGGCGATGACCGTGTAGTGGGCGGCGAGGGCCGGCATGATGCCGTGCCACTCGTACCAGGTCTGCGGATAGCCGTGGATGAGCAGCAGCGTCGGTCCGTGGCCGCCGATCACGTAGTGCAGGCCGATACCGGCGGCGCGGGTCTTGTGCTCGCTGAATCCGGCGGGCATCCGCTCGCCGGCGGACGAGGGCGACGAGGCGGGCGAGGCCGACGTGCCGGGCGCGGGGGCCGCGGCGGCCGTGAGCGTGGTCGCGCCCACGGCGACGGCCACCGCGAGGGCCGCGCCGAGGAGGCGGCGGTTTCCGGGCAGGGGAAGTCTCACTGGGGTCTCCAGGACGGGGAGGGGGGAGGGGGTGACGGGACGCCGGTCGAACCCGGGGGCGCCCGGGGGCCGGGCGCCCGGGGGCAGAGGGTGTCGGTCATGCCGCCGTCGATGAGGAAGTCGGCGCCCGTGACGTTGCCCGAACGCCGGCCGGCCAGGAAGACGACCAGGTCGGCCACTTCGGAGGGCAGGGTGAAGCGGCCGGTGGCCGCCTGCGCCGCCGCGGACTCGGCGACGGCTCCCGGCTCGACGCCCAGGCTCGCGCCGACGGTCGCGGCGACCCCGTCCGGGCCCCTCCACAGCGGGGTCTCGACCGGGCCGGGGCTCACGCAGTTGACGCGCACACCCTGCGGACCCACCTGCTTGGACAGCGCCTTGCAGAAGTTGGACAGGGCCGCCTTGGCGGCGCCGTAGTCGATGACCAGCGGATCGGGGAGCCGGGCGTTGACCGAGGAGACGGTGACGATCCGGCCGTCACCGGCGGCGATCAGATGGGGCAGCGCGCTGCGGGTGGCCCGGACGGCGGCCATGAGGTTGGCCGTGAGCGTCCACTCCCAGTCCGCGTCGGTCACCGCCAGGAAGCCGTCGGTCCTCGGCCGTACGGCGCCGACGTTGTTGACCAGGACGTCGAGCCCGCCGTGCGCCTCGACCGCCGCGGTCACGAGCGCGCCGGGTCCGTCGGCGGTGGCCAGATCGACCTCGACGACGGTCAGTTCGGGGCACCGCGCGGCCAGGCCGTCCAGTGCGCCGGTACGGCTCCTGGTCCCGGCCACGACACGCGCGCCCTGTGCCAGCAGGGCTTCGGTGACCGCCAGGCCGATACCCCGGCCGGCGCCGGTGACCACGGCCCGCTGACCGGCCAGGCCGTGGTCGAAGACGGGCCCGGTCACTGCGACGCCCCGAGGTCCTGCCGCCGCAGCCAGGCCAGTGCCTCGTCCGCGACCTCGCGCCAGCCGCCGTCGATCGTCAGCGAGTGCCCGCGCCCGGGGAAGGACAGGAAGTCGGTGACGGCCTCGGAGTGCCGGTACTGCTTGAGCGTGGCGAGGGTGACGGCCTCGGGGACGGTGTGGTCCTTGCCGCCGGACATCAGCAGCATCGGGCCGCGCCCGGAGTTCGCGGTGTCGACCTTCGCGGGCGAGTGGGGGTTGAAGTTCGCCGCCGCGGCCTCGAACAGCGGCTTGCCCGGCGCGGGGATGGTCCACCGCTCGTACAGCGCGTCGGACTCCTCCTCGGTCAGGGCGTTGCCGAACGCGAAGCGGAACTGCTCGGCGGTCAGCGACACCGCCCGGTGCCGGTTCGCCGGGTTCCTGAACACCGGGAGCGTCGAGCGCAGCGCGGACAGCGGCAGCGGCAGCACCCCCTTGATCTGGGCAGCGTCGATCGCCACGGCCGCCGCGCCCAGGTCCTGGCCCAGGAGCTTCTGGGCGATCATGCCGCCGAAGGAGTGGCCGACGAGGACCGGCGGCGTCCGCATGCCGCGGATGATCGCCGCGTAGTGCTCGACGACGTCGTCGATGCCGTGGTCGGCGATGCTCTCCGGGTTCTGCCGCGCCTCCTCCACGGTGTCGGGGTCGCCGGGCCAGCCGGGCGCGGACGGGTCGTAGCCCTCAGCGCGGAAGAGGTCGATCCACGGCTGCCAGGAGGTGCTGTGCAGCCACAGGCCGTGGACGAAGAGGACGGGGGTCGGGCTGGTCATGGCGGCGGGCCTTTCTCGGGAGCGGACGCGGCGGACGCACGTCCAGCAGCACACCACCGGGACCCGCCCGCTCGAACCGTGGAAAGACCCCAGTCCCGCAGGCCGGGGAGCGTACAGAAGACGTCAAGCTTCGCCCATGAAACGGGTGCTCGAGGGGGGTGGGCGCAAGAGTGGGCGGGGGCGCCGACCGGCGGCCGAGGAGGTTCGGGGGGACGTCATGGGGGATTTCTCGGGTATCGACCCGGCCGCGCTGAAGAAGATGATCGCCTCCTTCGACGGCGACCGGACGCATTTACGGGACCGCGTCTCGTACTGGAAGGGGCAGTTCGCCCAGTGGGGGATGGACACCCAGCCGTTCGGCGAACTGCTGGGCATCTGCGGGTGGCTGGACGACGAGTCGCCCAAGCTCAAGCGGCGGGAGAACCTGGCGGCCGCGATGGACGCCGGGGCAGGGCCGGGGACGCACATGGTGCAGATCCCCGAACCGGTCGCCGAGACGTCCGCGCAGGCCCAGGCGGACGGCAAGAAGCTGGCCCTGGAGTTCAACGCGAACCACGGCGGCGACAGCAAGGCGGGCGACCAGTACCACGCCCTCGCCCAGGAGTTGCTGGCGCACCAGGACGACCCGGACTTCTGCTCGGCCTTCTACGCCAACCTCACCCCGTCCGAGGCCTCGACGCTCCCCTCGCTGCTCGCCGTGACCAACAGCAGCACCGCGGGCAGCGACCTGGTGGTCTTCAGCCACGCGCTCGCCACCGCGACCGACGCCACCTACCCCGCGCCGGGCTTCGACAAGGTTGTCTCGTACTACACCGAGCCCCAGCCGAACGCCCCCGACGGCGCCGCCTGGAACCGGGCCGCGATGCTCCAGTACGGCACCTTCCCGTCGGACTTCCTGGCCAAGGCGACCAAGGCCAACGGCCTCGACCGCTTCGCCGAGAACCCGCAGCGGCCGCCGCTCGGCGACTCCTTCACCGCCCAGGCCCTCGGACTGCCGCAGGACACCGTGACCCTCGACCTCCAGGCGCTGGGCTCCAACGAGGACGCCACCCAGCAGGCCTTCGCGACCATGGGCCAGGGCCCCGGCAAGACCGACCTGAACGGCAACCTCAAGTCCCTGGCCGGCTACGCCGCCGACCGGCACGACCCGCGGCTGACCGCCGCCTTCCAGACCACCCTCAACGCCGGTGCGGGCAACCGCTCCACGCAGGGCCCCTACGGCTCGTACTACGCCCCCGTCCTGCACACCGGCGCCGAGACCACCTTCGCCACCGCCGCGATCAGCGCCCTCACCGGCACCCACGCCAAGCAGAGCGACTACCAGGACTTCATCACCACCACCTTCACCACCTTCGGCGCCCCCGCCGGCGCCACCCCGCAGCAGACCGGCGACCAGGCCGCCTCGCTGCTGCGGCTCGCCGAGAACGCCGACCCCTCGTGGCCCGCCACCCGCCCCGCCATCGCCTCCGTCGCCGACCAGGCCGAGGCGGGCAAGAACGACACCGGCTTCATGCAGGGCTACTACGGCAACGGCGGCGCCGACCTCGAAGCGCAGCTCGCCCTGGAGCTGCACGCCATGGACGGCACCCACGGCGGCACCGTCCTCAGCCCCGACTCCACCAGGATCCTCGGCAAGTTCGGCGACAACCTCGCGGCGGCGACCACCCTCAACGCCAAGGGCGACCTCCCGCAGTTCGGCGCCACCGCCTTCACCTCCCCCCAGGACATGTGGGCGGCGAGCATGCTCCTCAAGTACGGCCCGCCCGGCAGCCAGTGGGACCACACGTTCCTGACGTCCATGGGCGACGCCGCCCTGCACTGGCGGGCCGGGCAGAAGGACAACCTGCGGCCGGGCTTCTCCTCGGGGGACATGAGCCTCGGCCTCGTCGACAGCTGGGTCGACCCGAAGGACCCCTGGTACGGGGAACTCGGCCTGAGCGAGCACAACGCCAACCAGAACATCGACCAGCAGACGGCCATCGCGCAGGGCATCGCCGCCAACGACCCCAGCCTCGCGGTGCTGTCCAGGCTCGCGGACAACCAGCAGGCCAGCCGCGACCTGCTCGCCGGCCCGGACGCGAAGGAGAACCGGTTCGTCGCCGAGCAGCTCGTCAACAGCAACTGGACGACGCCCGGCATCGGCGACGACTCGATGTTCCCCAGCCGGGTCATCTTGCAGGCCACCCAGCGCGGCAGCGGCGACAAGGCCGTCGACACGGCCGCCGCGACAGCCGCGTCGAACGTCTTCCAGGCGGGTGCCAACGAGTACGCGCACGGCAAGAAGCCGCTGCCGAAGACGCTCGGGGTCGCCCTCGCCGACGTCGCCGGCGCCTATGTGCCGGATTTCGCGGACTCGGCCCCCAACGGCTCGACGACGACCGACCCGGGGTTCAACGTCTTCGTCAACCACGACGGGCAGCCGGAGATCGAGACCGACCCGTCGGCGATGAACCTGCTCTTCCACAGCTTCATGAACGACAACCCCGAGGCGGCGGGCAGCTTCAAGGCGGCCGTCCACGCCAACATGACCAACGTCGTGCGCATCTACCACGGCGCCGGGCCCGACGCCGTCGACGACCCCCGGGCCAAGGCCTATCTGACGAACCTCGGCTGGCTCGACGGCGCCATCGACAACACCACGAGCGACCTGAAGTACAAGCCGGCGCAGAAGGCCGACGAGCAGGCCAACCACGACGCCATGTACGCGTGGATCGCGGGCGGCGTGATGAGTCCGTTCATCGCCGCACCGGACGGGGCGGGGGCCCTGGTGGCGGGCGTCTACAAGGGCCTCAGCGTGGTCAACGGAGGTGGCAGCGCCTGGCTCTCGTACCAGTTCTCGACCACCCACGCCTCGGACGTCGCGGACGCGACGCAGAAGCGGGACCTCGCCGAGGACAAGTACCTGTCGGTGCCCGTGGTCAACGGGCTGCTGGCGTCCGGGCAGATCAAGGAGAAGCCGGAAGGCTACTCCTGGTACCACGACGGCAAGGTGACCCTGCGGACCAGCGAGGACTGGACCCAGTTCGACATGTGGACCAAGAGCACCCTCACCGACCAGCAGCGCTCCCTCCTGCGGAACCTCACCTCCGATTCGAGCGCGGGCTACGACGACGGGACCATGTGGCGGACGCCGAGCACGGCCGCCGTCGAATGACACCGGACCGCGGGACGCCGTCGGCGACGCCCGGAGGCGAGCAGAGGCGAAGGGCTGGTCGGACATGACCGCAGGACACGGACCCGGGGGCGGGCGAGGACGCGGACGAGGACGCGGACGCGGGCACCGGCGCGGGTGGGCGGCCTGCTGCGTGCTGCTCGCGCTGGCCGCGCCGGCCGCGTGCGGCGGCCACGGGGCACCGGCCGCCCCCAAGGCCGGACAGGCCGCCGCCTTCGGCGACTTCACCGGCGGCGCCCCGGCGCAGCGGGCACTGCGCGAGGGCGTCGGCGGACCCGTGGGCTTCGCGACCGGACCCGACGGCTCCGGCTACGTGCTCGAACACCCCACGCTGGCCCGGGTGACGACCGCGGGGAAGGTCTCGGAGATCGCCGCCGCCGCGGCCGACTTCGAGGGTGCCGAACCCACCGGCCTCGCCGTGGGTCCGGACGGCTCGGTGTACTGGGGCCACGACGGCGCGATCAAGCGCTACGACGACCGGCGCGGAACGGTGGTCGTGGCGGGACGCGGCGGCGCCGGACGCGCGGACGGCGCGCCCACCGACCCCGCCGAGCCCGCCGCCACCGCGCGGCTGACGCAGCAGGCGGGACCGGTCGGGGTGACCCGCGCGGGCGCGGTGGTGATCGCGGACGGCCGGACGCTGTGGTCGCTGTCCGCGGGCCGGCTGACCCGGCTCTTCCAGCGCCCGGCCGCCGCCGCAGGACGGCAGGCCATCATCTCCGCCGCCGGGGCGGCGGTGGCGCCGGACGGCACGGTGTACCTGCTGCCCCCCAGCGGCAGCACGGGCTTCGACCTGGCCCACGTCCAGGTGGTGTCGCCGTCGGGCAGCGCGACGACGCTGAGCCTCCCGGCGACACTGCCCGGCGTGACGGGCCCGTTGGCCACCCTGTCCCCCGCGTGGACGGTGTCCGACAACACGGGAGGCGTCTACGTGCACGCGCTGCGCGTGACCCCCGGCTCACCGGTCGGCGACTACGTCCTCCACCTGCACGGCGGAAAAGCCGAACTGATCGCCTCCGGCGCGACCGAGGAGGACTCCGGCCCCACGGGCTGCAAGGCCACGGCGCCGACTGACGCCACGCACTTCCCCTGCCCGCTCCCCACGGCGATCGGCTACCACGACGGCACCCTCGTCCTGACGGGCGAACGCGCCTACGCCGTGCGGATCACGGTGAGCACGGGCTGACGGGGCCGCCCGCCGCGGGTGACGGGCGGCCCGGTGCTCCGGGCCGCCCGTGCCGGTGCGGTCGGTCAGCCTGCGGTCACGGTGCCGAGCTGGGGTCCGATCACGGCGCCCGCCCACACGCTCAGCGAGGTGACGCGGCCCGGGAAGCAGTCGGTCCACCCACCGTCGGCCCAGGCCCTGCCGATTGTCAGCTCACCGGCGCCGGAAGCGGGGGTGAAGGGGGCGGTCCCCTCCTCGGTCGAGCCGAGGAAGAGCGTGGCGGTGCCGCTCTGCGCGTCGACGACACCGGTCACCCGGACGGGGTCGTTCGCGGTCCCGGGCAGCCACTCCGTGATGTCCGCGGCGGCCACGCCGCTGAACGTCCCGTCGGCGGCGAAGCGCCCGAAGGTCCACTGGGTGACGGGCACGGGGAGATAGCCGTCGGAGTCCGGGTCGGGGATCTCGTCGTACCCGACGAGGGTGTACGCGATGCCCCACGCCGAGCCGTCCGCCGCGCGCCTCCCGACGACCTGGCCCGTCCACCCGGCGGGCTTGCCGCTGATCACCGACATGTCGGGCTGGACCACCGCGCTGACGGTGAAGGACCCGTTCTCGTCGACGACGGGGCCGGGCGTGGTGGCCGCGTCGTCGACGCCGTCGAGGACGAGCGCGGTGCCGTCCAGCTGGGCGCCGTTCTCGGTGGTGAGGGTGCGTCCGTAGCCGGTCGTGGTGTCGGTCAGGGCTGTGCCGCTCGCGCCGGACGCGTTCCACGCGGCGACCTCCGCGAGGGCGGGCCACCCGTTCTGGTCCGTCAGCTCGGCTTCCAGCGCCGCGTCGCCGGCCGACAGCTTCCGCGGCCAGGCCTGCGCCTCGTCCAGGAGGCCGTCCCAGTAGGCGCCGTAGCTCCCGGGGGCGCCGGCGACCGCGTCCCGGCCGAACTCCAGGTCACCGGAGGCGGCTGCGGCGGACGCCGTGGCGGGGAGGGTGACGGGCGCGCCCTGCTGACGGCCGTCGACGTACAGCGTCAGGGTGTGCGCGGCGGCGTCGTAGGATCCGGCGAGCTGCGTCCACACGCGTTCCGCGCCCGCGGGCGCCTCGGCGTACGCGACGTGCCGCGAGCCGCCGTCGTTCCAGGCGTAGGAGAACTGCCACGCCTCGTCCCCGGCGTCGTACCGCAGGGCGAAGCCCGAGCCGTCGGCGCCGGTCTGGGACAAGGCGGTGCGGTCCTGGGCCAGGTCGGCGGCGAAGACGTGCGCGGACACGGCGAAGGAGGAGGCCGGGTCGAGGACCTGGCCGCCGGTGGCGGCGTAGCCGGTGTCGCCGTCCAGGGCGAGGGCGCCGTCGCCCGCGCCGCGGCGGCCCGTCGCCGCCCGGTCCGCGCCCGTCGCGGACAGCGCCGCCGGGTGCCGGTCGCCCGCGCCCGTGGCCGTGTCGGCGGCGGGCGCCGTGATGTCGCCGGGCGGTGCGTCGTCGAAGTGCCACCGGCCGACCGAGGCGGCGGGCGGCGCGACGTTATACAGCACCTGGGTCGCCGAGCCCCAGCGGCCCGCCCGGTCCTGCGCCCGTACCGTGAGCACGGCCGTGCCGGACCGCTGCGTCGTGAGCGTCACGGTCGCGGGCGAGCCCTGGACGACGGCCCAGGTGCTGTCGGTGAGCTGGTACTCGTACGCCACCACGCCCGTGTCGCCCGCGCCGGGGGCGAAGGTGAAGGTGCCGGGGACGTCGGGACCGCCGTGCGCAGCGCAGTCGTTGGGCAGGCACTCGGTGTACGGGCCGCCGAAGGTCACCGTCGGCGCGAGCGGGGCCGTCGGGTCGATCGTGAAGTAGCACCAGGCGGTGCGGGGCGAGGCGAGGTACTGGGTGTCGTCACCGGTGTACGACCAGGTGGAGGCGGCCATGCGGTAGAGGGTGCCCACGGACAGCGGTTCCTTGACCGACGTCGTCACCGGTGTGCCGTCCCGCACCGTGCCGGAGGCGGAGGGGGCCGACTCGCTCGCCGCCTCCGTCCACGTCCGCGGGGCCTGGCGTGCCTGGATGTCGAAGTGCCCGCGCAGGTAGTCGGGCCGGGTGCTCCCCGCGGCGATGTGCACCACCGCGGTGAGCTGCGGTGTGGTGTCGCCGAGCAGGGTCGGCGCGGCCTTGTCCGTCGAGCAGGCCGGGGTCGACGACGACGCGAAGCCCTGCGCGGTCGGCACCGTCGGTTTCGGGACGTCCGGCTTCCCCGCGGCCTGCGCGCTCGCCGCCGTCATCGGCAGCGCCGCGAGCAGCAGGCCCGCGGCCACCGCGGCGGACCACGCCCTGAACCGCGCTCCGGGTCTGCCGCACGGCCGCACATGTCTGAGCTTCACGATCCCCACCCCCAGGTCTTCGAACCTCTGTGCGGTCGACGCTAACAGCCCGCACCGACAGTCGCAGGGCATCCGCCGCCCCGTACCGCCCCCGCCCGGCCGGGGCGGTGTCAGGGGGGCGGGCGCAGGGACGACGCGGGCACCGTGCGGAGGAAGAGGAACGGGGTCGCGGCGGTGGCGAGGGCGAACGCCGCGAAGGCGAGGCGCATGCCGCACAGTTCGGCCAGCAGGCCCACCAGGGCCGCGCCCAGGGGCATGGCGCCGAAGGTGAACAGGCGGGCCGCGGCGCCGTAGCGGCCGAGCATCTCGTCCGGGACCAGGTGCTGGGTGAGGGTGCGGGCGTTGACCGACCAGAGGGTGCCGCCCATGCCGCCGAGGAAGGCGCCCGCCGCCACCGCGTGGACGCTGGTGGTCAGGGCGGGGAGGGCCACCATCGCTCCGGTGCCGATGAGGTCGGCGAGCATCGCCCGGCGCGCGCCGAGCACGCGGTTGACCCAGGTCACGGCGACCGCGCCGACCAGGCCCCCGATGCCGAGGGCGCTGAGCACGATGCCGTACCGACGCGGCCCGAGCCGCATGACCTGCTCGGCGTAGAGCGGCATCAGGGCCAGCCAGGCGCCCCATGCGGCGGAGAGCACGGCGACCACCAACGACAGGGTCCGCAGCACCCGTTCCTGCCAGAGGAAGCGCACTCCCTCGGCGATCCGGCTGTTGACGGAGACGGGCGGGGCGGCCGCGGCGCCGGGCGCGGGCTGCTCGGCGCGGAAGCGGCCCATCAGCAGCAGCAGGACGAGCGCCGCGGCCGCGTAGGAGGCGCCGACGACGCCCAGCGCGAACGCCGTCCCGGCGGCCAGCAGCACGCCGCCGACGAAGGGGCCGGCGAACTCCTGGCCCACGGTCTCGGCCCCCACCATCCAGGTGTTCACCCTCTCCCGCCCCGCGGGCGGCACCGCGGCCGGGACCAGGGCGGACGCGGAGGTGGACGCGAGGACGTCGGCGACACCGAGGACCGCGCCGGTCGCGCAGAGCAGGCCGAGGCCGAGGCCGCCGGTCGCGGCGGAGACGGTGAGTACGCCCATGGCCGGAAGCCGTGCCCCGTTGGCGGCCCACAGCAGCCGCCGGCGGTCGAAGCGGTCGACGAGCACGCCGACGTGCAGGGCGACGAGCAGCCAGGGCAGCGTGAGGGTCAGGGACACCGCGGTGACCTGGACCGGTGAGCCGGTGAGCCGGGCGGCGAGGACCGGGAGCGCCATCTTCGTCACGCCGTCGGCGAGGTTGGTCGCGGCGGTGAAGCCGACCAGGACCACGGCGTTGCGGCGCCCGGTGCGGGGCGCGGGGCGGGATACGGGGGCTGGCGCAGGCAGCGCGGGTGAAGCAATGTCCATGGGTTCGTTCCCCCTTGTCGGTGGAGCCGCCGCTCCGGCGGTACCGCGGTGTCAGGCGGCCGTCGGGCGCCAGGTGAGGTGGTCGCCGTCGGGCACGGCGCGGCCGAACACCGCGTCGGCGAAGTGGATGCCGAAACCGACCGTGCCGGGCTCCGCGAGTTCGGCGACGAGACGGCGGCGGTGGGCGGCCGCCCGCACGGGGTCGTGGTCGAAGGCCGAGGACCATTCCGGGTGGGCGACCTGGATCGGCGAGTGCAGCGCGTCACCGAAGGCGATCAGCCGCCTGCCGCCCGCGCTGACGACGAACTCGGTGTGCCCGAGCGTGTGTCCGGCGGCGACCCGCACCCGGACGCCGGGGAAGACCTCCTGCCCGTCGGTGACGGTGCGCACGCGCGGCTCCGGGCCCGTGGCCTCGGGCGGCTCCGTCTGTGTGCGGTGCGCGGCCCATTCCGGCTCGGACACGAGGTGGTCGGCGTGTGCGAACGCGGGGCGGCCGAGGCCCGGGGCCGGGTGCCAGGCCCAGCCGGTGTGGTCGGGGTGCAGGTGGGTGATGGCCACCGCCTCGATGTCCTCGGGCCTGCGGCCGAGCCGGGCGAGGTGATCGAGGAGGGCGCCGCCGTGGATCGCGCCGCGGGGTCCGTCCGGGGCGGGCGGCAGCGACCGCGGCCCGAAGCCCGCGTCGATCAGCAGCGCGCGGCCGTCCTTCTCCACCAGCAGGCCGCCGATGCTCGCCACCAGGCTGCCGGAGGCGTCCAGGAGACCGGGGTGGGCGGCCCATGCCGCGTCGGTGGCGTCGGGGAACATCTCGCGCGGCCTGAGCCGTACCTCCCCGTCCGGTACGTAGGACACCTTCGTGTCGCCCAGCAGCAGCGAGCGCACGCCGGTCGGCCGGGGCGGCTGTGCGGTGGTGGGGTACGCCATGGTCCTCATCGCCTTCCTGCGGGCCGCTCGTGGTCACCGGGCGGGCCGGGGTCGCCGTCGCCGCGCGGTTCGGCGGCGACGGCGCCACAATATGAGTCAAGCTAGAATCATGCAAGCTTGAAATATTCTTACTTGATGGACTTGCTAGGATGGGACCCATGACGACGTCCTCGCAGCCGCACGCCATCGCCGAGCGGGAGTTGTGCGGTCTGCTCAACGGCATGGCGCAGCAGATCGCCCAGCACGTGCGCGAGCGCGCCGTCCCGCTGGGCCTCACGGCCGCCCAGGCGACGGCGCTGCGCGAGATGACGGGGCCGATGACGATGCGCGAGCTCGCCGAGCGCATGAGCTGCGAGCCGTCCAACGCCACGTTCGTCATCGACAAGCTGGAGAAGCAGGGCCTGGTCGAGCGCCGCCCGCACCCCACCGACCGCCGCGCCAAGCTGCTGGTCCTCACCCCCGAGGGCACCGGCCTGCGCGAGCGGCTGCTCGACCTGCTCGTCCAGGACTCGCCGCTCGCCGGGCTCAGCCCCGAGCAGCAGCGGACCCTGCAAGGCCTGCTGGAACAGGCGATGGTCCGCCCGTAGGCGGCACGAAACGCCCGCGCGGGCACGCGGGCGCCGGTCCATACTGGGCAACGAATCGCAGGACGCGAGGACTTCAGGGCTTCCCCGGGGGAGGGGTCTCGGACATGGCCGGCAGCGCGCTGCTCGTGATGGACGTCCAGCGGGACGTCGTGGACATCGCCGACGACGGATCCGGGTACCTCGGGCGGCTGCGGCGGGCGATCGAGGGTGCCCGCGCGGCGGGCGTCCCGGTGATCTACGTGGTCATGCGGCTGCCCGCGGACGAACCGCGGGCGAGCGGCCGCAGCAAGGTGATGGCCACCGTGCTGCGGGCCGGGCTGTTCGCCGAGGGGGCCCGCGGTACGGAGATCCACCCCGACGTGGCGCCCGGACCGGACGACGTCGTGGTGGCCAAGCGCCGGGCGAGCGCGTTCTCGGGCAGCGACCTGGATCTGGTACTGCGGGCCCGCGACATCGACAGCCTCGTCCTGGCCGGCATCGCCACCAGCGCCGTCGTGCTGTCCACCGCGTGCCGCGCCATCGACCTCGACCTCGGCCTCACCGTCCTGTCGGACGCCTGCCTCGACACCGACCCGGAACTGCACCGCGTCCTCACCGGGAACCTCTTCCCGCTGTGGGGCGACGTCCTCACCGTCGAGGAGTGGCTCGGCGCGATCGGACGCCCGTAACCCCGGCGGCCCGCGGGCCGGGAGGGGGAGAGCCCCTCCCGGCCCGCGGGCCCTTTCCGGTCAGAAGGCGCCGATGCCGTTCGGCGTGCCGAGCCCGGTGGGGCCGTCCCAGCCGGTGCGGGCCTTGCACCACTGCGACGTGGAGCAGCTGCCGTTGCTGCCGGACGTGACGTCGTTCAGCGACGAGGCGTGCGCGTACGGGTAGTTGTTGTCGATCGAGCCGGTGTTGCCGGCCAGCCCGTAGACCGACGCGATGATCGGGGAGGACACGCTGGTGCCCCCGAAGACCATCCAGCCGGAGGAGCCCTGGTAGGCGGTGCTGTCGTAGACCGCGACACCGGTGGAGGGGTTGGCGACCGCGGAGACGTCGGCCTCGGCCCGCTTGGAGCAGCCGGTGGCGAAGGACGCGGCGCCGCTGAGCGCGGTGTTGTACGCGGAGCAGCCGCTGCCGGCGCCGCTCCACGCGGTCTCGCTCCAGCCACGGCTGTTGGACGCGGTGCTCAGCGAGGTGCCGCCGACGGCGGTGACGTAGTGCGAGGACGCCGGGTAGCTCGCGCCGTAGCCGGAGTCGCCGGAGCTGGCGGTCACCGCGATGCCCGGGTGGTTGTAGTACGAGCCGTAGCTGGCGTCGGAGGCGTCGGAGCCGCCGTAGCTGTTGCTGATCGCGACGACACCGGCGGTGGCCGCGGCGCGGTTCACCGCGGCGCCGAGGTTGGCGAAGCTGGAGCTCTTCGCCTCGACCAGCAGGATGTGGCAGTTGGGACATATGGCCGAGACCATGTCGATGTCGAGCGAGATCTCCTGCGCCCAGCCGCCGTCCTTGCTCGGGTAGCTGGTGCCGCCGTTCTGGTCGATCTTCTTGAAGCAGCCGTTGGCCGTCGTGCAGGCGGGAAGCCCGAACTGGGCGCGGTAGACGCCGAGATCGGCCTCGGCCGTCGGGTCGTCGTACGCGTCGACGATCGCGACGGTACGGCCGGAACCCGCCGTCGCCGACGGCAGGTTGTACGCGGACTGGAGGCTCGACGGGCCGAAGCCGGACGGTGTGGCGTCGGGTGCGACGCGCTGCGCGGCGACCATGTCGGTGCGGACGAGGGCCTGGCACGAGGCGTGCCCCGCCACGGCGGTGGCGCACGAGCGCGCCGTCGCGTGGGCGGAGCCGGATGCCGCGTCCGAGGCCACGGCGGGGCCGAGGACGGTGAGCGGGATCGCCGCCAGGGCCGCGATGCCCGTACGCAGCAGCCGTGCGCGGGAGCGCAGTTGCATAGGACTCTCCTTGGGTAGTGGTCGATCGGGGGTTTCGACCCCGGCGGGCGCCGGCCCGTCGCCGCCGGTTGTTCCTGACGTGTGCATGTCACATCAGGAACAGACCCGAAGTGTGCGGCCAGGTGGCCGTGTTGCGCAAGAGGCTGCCGTGCGGGACGAGACGCCGGGCCGGATTCAGCCGCGCAGCGCCGCGTCGATCTCCTGGAGCAGGCGCACCGGACGGAGCAGGTCCTCGTACGGCACGGGCGGGCGGCCGGTGCGGGCCATGCCGAGGAAGGCGGTGAGGGCCGGGAGGAGGTAGTCCGCGCCGGGATCCAGGGTGCGCTGCGCGACGCCCTCCCGGGCGACGACCAGGGCGTGGAAGGGGATCTGGCCCGTCTCGGTGGGCCGCACCAGGTTGACCACCACGCGGGTGGCGCCCGCCACGGCGGTCGCCGTGACGGTGTCGGCGCAGCGCTCCACCCGGACGTCGCCGAGCGGGCCCGGCGCCAGCCGCAGGGCCACGTCCACCGGGTGGATGCCGTAGAAGAAGACCCCGCCGTACGGGCCTTCGGGGTCGGCCGGACCCGAGGCGACGACGACCTGGGCCGCGCCGAGACCCGCCGCCTCGGCTGCGAGGGCGTCGGTGGCCGGCAGCAGGCGCAGGGCCGAGTACGAGGTGAGCGGGGCGCCGTACGCGCGGGCGGCCGCGACGATCGCCTCGGCGTCCGCGACCGTGCGGGCCAGCGGCTTGTCCACCAGCACCGGCAGCCCCGCCGCGAGGAACGGCACGGCGTGCTCGCGGTGCAGCCCCCCGTCCCGGTCGGCGACGACCACCGCGTCGACCAGCCCCACCATCTCGCCGGGCCCGCCCACGACGTGCTCCACCGCCCCCCTGGCACGCAGCACTTCGTTGCGCTCCGAGGCCCCACCGCTCAGCGCCACCACCCGGGCGCCCCCGCCCGCGCCCTTGATGTTGAGAAGGTCGACGAACTGGTCGACGTGACTGCTCTCGGTGCCGACGATGCCGATACGCATGGCTTTCCTTACCGTGACCGTGCTCGTACGGACACCTCCCGGCAGTCTGCCAGCAGCCGCGCGGGAGCCGGGGGCCGCCGTGTCCGGATCCTTTCGGCGGGGGGTGCGGCGGGCGGAAAACGCTTGGACTGCGGGGAACGGGACTCGGCAGACTGCCGGTTCGGGCCGTCGGCGGTCCGGCTCTCCGGCGGTCTGCCGGGAGGAGCGGCCGCGGCCGGGCAGGTGGGCTGCCGGGGCGGCCGGTCGGCGCAGGACGACGACGCGGGGCGGTCATGGAAACGCCTGACACACGTGAGGACGGCACGCCGGGGCGGGGCTCGGTGCGGCTGGCGCTGCGGTACTACGGGCGGGAGCTGGTGCGGCTGCGGTGGCTGACCGTGCCGGCGATGCTGCTGCCCGCGGTGGGGAACATCGGGATCAACTACGTGGCGCCGCTGGTCGTGGCCGTGCTGGTGGGGAACATCTCCGCCGACGCGGGCGGGGCGGTCGGGCCCGCGGTGCCGTACGTGCTGGCGTTCGCCGGGGTGCTGCTGGCCTCGGAGGGGTGCTGGCGCATCGGGGTGCACTGCCTCAACCGGCTGGACGCGGGCGGCATCGAGCACCTGTACGTCACGGGCATGGACGAGCTGTTCGCGAAGGACGCGGTCTTCTTCCACGACAACTTCGCCGGTGCGCTGACCAAGCGCGTCCTCAGTTTCGCCGCCCGCTTCGAGGAGTTCGCGGACACGCTGACGTTCTCGGTCGTGGGCAGCTTCGTACCGCTGCTGTTCGGCTCGGTCGTGCTGTGGCGGTACGAGCCGCTGCTCGTCGTCGCGCTGCTGTCGCTCATCGTGCTGACGGCGGTGGCCGTGACGCCGCTCATCCGGCGCCGGCAAAGGCTCGTCGACGAGCGGGAGGCGGCCATCGCGCGGGTGTCGGGGCATGTCTCCGACGTCCTGATGAACATGGACACCGTCCGGGCGTTCGGCGCCGAGGAGCGCGAGGCGGCCGAGCACCGGTCACGCGTGGCGTACTCGCGGCGGCTGTCGCTGCGCTCGTGGGACTACGGCAACCTGCGCATCGACACGGTCGTCGCGCCGCTGTCGGTGCTCACCAACGCGCTCGGCCTGCTGCTCGCCGTGACGCTCGGCGGCGGGCGGCACGGGGTGGAGGCGGTCGTGGTGGCGTTCACGTACTTCAGCAACGCCACCCGGATCATGTTCGAGTTCAACCAGATCTACCGGCGGCTGGAGAGCTCGATGACGGAGGCCGCGCAGTTCACCGAGCTGCTGCTGGCCGACCCCACCGTGCTCGACCCGGCCGAGCCGGAGCCGCTGGCCAACCGCGACGCCGCCGTCCGCTTCGAGCACGTGACCTTCACGCACGGCGGGCCCCGCGGGGGCGCGGCACCGCTGTTCGAGAAGCTCGACCTGGCCGTGCCCGGCGGTGCGCGCGTCGGGCTGGTCGGACGGTCGGGCGGCGGGAAGACGACGCTCGCCCGGCTGCTGCTGCGGATGACGGACATCGACGGCGGGCGGATCACCGTCGGCGGCCAGGACATCAGCCGGATCGGGCAGCGCGACCTGCGCGGCCTGATCTCGTACGTGCCGCAGGACCCGGCGATGTTCCACCGCACGCTGCGCGACAACATCGCCTTTGCGCGGCCGGACGCCACCGACGCGGAGATCCGGCGGGCCGCCGAGGCCGCGCACGTCACGGAGTTCGCCGACGCGCTGCCGGACGGCTTCGGCACGATGGTCGGCGAGCGCGGGGTGAAGCTGTCCGGCGGGCAGCGGCAGCGGGTCGCGCTGGCTCGGGCGATCCTGCGGGACGCCCCGATCCTGCTGCTGGACGAGGCGACCAGCGCGCTGGACTCGGAGAGCGAGATCCTCGTCCAGGAGGCGCTGTGGCGGCTGATGGAGGGCCGCACCGCGCTGGTGGTGGCGCACCGGCTGAGCACGGTGGCCGGCATGGACCGGCTCGTCGTCCTCGACCGCGGCCGGATCGTCGAGCAGGGCACCCACCAGGAGCTGCTGGACCGCGAGGGCGCCTACGCGAAGCTGTGGCACCACCAGTCGGGCGGCTTCCTCGACGACGACGGTCCCGGGCCGCCGAACAGCGCCGCCGCGCCCGTACTGCCGTGACCGCACCGCCCGCGACGGCGCCGCGGGGGGCGGGCCGGGCGCGGGGGGCCGTCCTCTAGGGTCGGACCCGGGCCCGCGACGGAGCCGGCCCGCGAGGAGAGGAACGTTCATGCGCGCCCGGACAGCCGGCGCGGCCACCGCAGCAGCACTGGCGCTGGTGGCCGCGCGAGACCTCGTGCAGAAGAAGCACGCCCTGCTGCGGAACTACCCGGTGGTCGGGCACGCGCGGTATCTGCTGGAGCGGCTCGGGCCGGAGCTGCGGCAGTACATCGTGACCTCCAACGAGGAGGAGCGGCCCTTCACGCGCGACCAGCGCACCTGGGTCTACGCCTCGTCGAAGGGCGAGAACAACTACTTCGGCTTCGGCACCGACGCCGACGTCGAGCACATGCAGGGACACGCCTACCTCAAGCAGCGCACCTTCGCCCCCGGCCTGCCCACCTCGCAGGACCCGCAGGCGCCGCTGCCCTCGGCCAAGGTGCTGGGCGGGCCGCGCGGACGGGCGAAGGCCTTCCGCCCGGCGAGCGTGGTGAACATATCGGCGATGAGCTTCGGGTCGCTGTCCGGCGCGGCCGTCACCGCGCTCAACAAGGGCGCCGCGCTCGCGGGCGCGATGCACAACACGGGCGAGGGCGGCCTCTCCCCCTACCACCGCGGCGGCGGTGACCTCGTGCTCCAGATCGGCACCGCCTACTTCGGCTGCCGCGACGCCGAGGGCCGCTTCGACCTCGCCCGGCTCAAGGACGTCGTCGCCTCCGGACCGGTCCGGGCGATCGAGATCAAGCTCTCGCAGGGCGCGAAGCCGGGGCTGGGCGGGATGCTGCCGGGCGCCAAGGTGACCCCGGAGATCGCGGAGATCCGCGGTATCCCGGTCGGCCGGGACTGCGCCTCGCCCTCCCGGCACAGCGCCTTCGGGGACGTCGACTCGATGCTGGACTTCGTCGAACTGGTCGCCGCCGAGACCGGTCTGCCGGTCGGCATCAAGAGCGCGGTGGGCGAGCGGGACTTCTGGCAGGAGCTGGCCGCGCTCATGGCGCGCGGCGACCGCGGGGTCGACTTCGTGACCGTGGACGGCGGCGAGGGCGGCACCGGCGCGGCGCCGCTGACCTTCACCGACTCGGTGTCGCTGCCCTTCCGGATGGGCTTCTCCCGGGTCTACGGCACCTTCGCCGAGCAGGGTCTGACCGACGAGCTGACCTTCATCGGCTCCGGCAAGCTGGGCCTGCCGGAGAACGCCGCGGTGGCCTTCGCGCTCGGCGCGGACATGGTCAACGTGGCGCGTGAGGCGATGCTGTCGATCGGCTGCATCCAGTCGCAGAAGTGCCACACCGACCGCTGCCCCACCGGTATCGCCACCCAGAACCCGTGGCTGTCGCGCGGTGTGGACCCCGCCTCGAAGGCGGAGCGCGCGGCCGCGTACCTGCGCACCCTGCGCAAGGAGCTGACGAAGATCTCCGGGGCGCTCGGCGTCGCGCACCCGGGCCTCATCTCCGCCACCGACATCGAGATCATGAACGGCGACTACGACGCCCGCACCCTGGCCGGGGTCTACGGCTACAAGGACGGCTGGGGCGAACTGGGCCCGGACCTGGCCGCCAAGATCGCCGCGGTGATGCGCGGGCAGGCCTGACCGGCGCCCGTCAGGGGGTCGGGGTCGCGCGCTGGAGCGTGGTCAGGGCCTGCTGGTCGGCGAGCGCGACGGCCAGCTCGCCGGCCGCCGTCGGGTGCAGCGGGGCCTTGTCCGCGGTGCCCTGGACGAAGGGCTGGTCGGTGCACAGCGTGTGGCCGGAGAAGTCCGGGCGCACGCTGGTGAAGTGCAGGGTCTGCGCGCCGCTCTCCAGCACGTCGTTGATGTCGGCCAGGCGGGAGTCCAGGACCTGGATCTTCTGCGCGGTCAGGCCGTCCTTCTCCAGGCATGTGGTGTCGGGCCCGAAGGGGTCGTAGTACGCGTTGATCAGCACGTGCGGGTGGTGCGGCAGGGCGGCGAGCTGCTGGAGCAGGTCGAGGTAGTTCTGCGTGAAGGCGGCGAGCCGCTCGGTGAAGTACGCGGTGGAGGCCTTGTCGTCGCACACCGGTGACTTGGCGCACAGCGCGGTCAGCGCGGACCAGTTCATGTCGTTGGCGCCGATGCTGACGATGACGGTGGACGCGCTGGTGGCCCGCTGGGCGACGGCGAGCTGGGGCGGGACGACGACGTCGCCGCGGGTCTGCACGCCGAGGACGCCGTCGGTGACGGTGGCGCCCTGGCAGGCGAGGTTGAGCACGTTCCAGCCGTTGGCGGAGGCGAGGTCGGCGGCGAAGGAGTCGGCGCTGCGGCCGCACGCCTTGTCGGCGGCGCTGGGGTTGTCGACCAGCCGGTTGCCGATGCCCGCCGCCGTGGAGTCGCCGAGCACGACGGCGTTGACGTCCGGCAGCGCGGGGCCCTTGGCCGCGGGCACCGGCTGCGCGGGCGTACGGCCCACCAGGTCGTCCAGCGAGCGGACCTCGCGCAGCACGCGGGGCGTGCCGGACGCCAGCAGGTAGATCCCCACCGCGTTGACCGCGCACACGGACACCACGCCCGCCGCCACCATCGTGAGCATGGTCCGCCGCGACGCCCGCCGGACCCCCGCGACGGCCACCGCGATGACCGCGGCGCACCCGGCGGCGACGAGCGACTCCCACAGGCAGTACCGCAGCCACCCCGAGCCCAGCTCGCGGCTCAGGTCGGGCAGCAGCGTGCCCGCGTCGCCGACCTCCGAGCCGAGGTCGATGTGGGTGAGCTTCAGGCGCGGCCGGATCGGCCCGTCGAAGTGGGGCCGGGTGGCGATGGCCTCGCCGAACAGATCCAGCTCCCCCGGCCCCGACATGCTCCGGCCCGGCTGCGCGGCGCCCACCGACACCGTCTGCCCGGCCGCCGACACCGACTGCATGGGGGTGAGCTGGACGGCGAGCCAGATCGACACACCGCTGAGGAGGACGAGCGCGACGACGGCCACCAGCGCCCGGCGGGCGCGGCGCAGCCACGTGCGGGCGCGGTCGCTGACTCGCACGCTTGACGTCACCTCCGTCGCGCCACCGACGCGGGTGACTGCCGTTCCGATCCGTGCCCGCGCTCCTGCCCGCGCGCGGGCGTCCCAACCGCCGCCGGGGCCCCGGTGGCGGTGGGGGCCGGGCCCGACCGCAAACGGGACGAAGGAGCACGAAGCAGCTCCCATGAGCGTACTCCCCCCATGTCGGTCATGCCCCTGTCACCGCCTGGCTGTCACCGCCCGGCTGTCACTGTCCGACCGTCACTGCCCGGCGCGTGCCTCCAGGTGCATCTGCACGAAGGCCTCGACCTTGGCCCGGATGATCCACGGGTCGTACGGCTTGACCAGGTAGTCGACCGCGCCCGCGGTGTAGCCGCGGAACATGTGGGAGGGGTCGTGGTCCATCGCCGTGAGGAAGATGATCGGGATGTTGCGGGTACGGGCGCGGCGCTTGATGTGCAGGGCGGTCTCGTAGCCGTCCATGTCCGGCATCTGCACGTCGAGCAGGATGACGGCGAAACCCGTGCCGTCCAGCAGCGCCTTGAGGGCGGCCTGCCCCGAGTCGGCCGTGACGACCTCGTGGCCGAGGCCCGCGAGGACCGCCGTCAGCGCGAGCAGGTTGGGCTGCTTGTCGTCGACGGCCAGGATGCGGGCCGGACCGCACAGCGCCGCCCCCGCGGCCGGCTCCGGGCCGGGCGGCTGGAGGGCGGGCAGCGGGCCCTCCGCGATGGCGAGCTGCCGCTCCAGCACCTCGCACCGGGATTCGGCGAGCATCACCCGTAACCGGGTCTCCTCCAGCTCCGCCTCCAGCGCCTTGACCTGGTCCTCCAGCCGGCCGCGCTCGGCGAGCAGGTCACCGGCCCCGGCCGGCGCGTCCGGCGGCACACCGGTGGTGGCGGCCGTGGTGGCGGCGCGCTCGGCCGTCCAGCGGGCCTCCAGCAGGCCGAAGCGCACTTCCAGGTCGGCCAGCCGGTGCTGCCGGTCCAGCAGCGCGTCGCCGATCAGATCCTCCTGGGCGGTGGCGCGGCGCGCCTCGCGGTCGGCGTCGGCCAGCTGCTGCTGGAGCAGGTGCACCCCGTCCGCCGTGGGGGAGGCGGCCTGGAGCGCCCGGCGGTGCAGCTCGCGCACATGGTCCAGGGCCAGCGGGGTGGCCGCCGCTCCGTGGTCGGCGGCGAGGTCCGCGAAGAGGTCGACGACGAACTCCCACGGCGGCACCCGGGTACCGCCGAGATAGCGGGAGACCGTCCCGGCGTCCCGGTAGCGCCGGGCCGCGTACCGGCGCACCGACACGCCGAGCCCCGCGAACAGGGTGCGCAGCGCCTGTGCGAACGCCCGGCAGTCGTCGTTCAACTCGTCGGCCAGCGGCCGCAATTCGCCCATCGGGCTGTGTCCTCCGGTCGGTCGGGGCGCTCGCCGGTACGGCCCGCGCCCGGGGTCAAGCATGGGGCTGCCGGGACTCACCCGGACCCGCTTCCGCCGATGAGCCGGTCGAAGAACGGCACCGCCAGCCCGAAGGCCCCGGCCCCGCACAGGACGCACTGCGGCGCCGCGGTCCCGCCCACCGCCGACACCACCGCGGCGCCCAGCCCCGTGAGCAGCGCCAGCGTGAGAACGAGCGCCGCCCTGACGGACAACAACGGAGTACGCACTGCCGACCTCTTCCCGCGACAGCGGGCCGCGCCCCGAGACACCCGCGCCGACCCCCACCGCAACGACCGCCGCGCCGACCGGCCCGACCCCCCAAGCCTGTCCCCCCGCAACACCGTTGCCGCCCGCAACACCTCCCCCGGCACCACTCGGGCAACACCCCGCGGGACGGTGCCGGTCCCGCGCGCCGCGGCCGCCGGTCGGGCGCCACCGGGGTACGGGCGTCAGCGCCCCGCCGCGCGTGAAAAACCGCAGGCCCCGCGGCCGCCGGGCGGGGACGATGAGGGGATGCAGGACATCCTCGCCGGGCTCGCCGGAAACCCCGCGCTGCCGGGCGAGTTCGTCGACCGGCTCATCCGCGTCGCGGACGACGTCATCGCCACCGAGCTGGCCCACCGCGACGACCTCACCCGCGCCCAGGCCGTCGCGCTGGCCGGACGCGTCCCGGACAGCGCGGTGACGCTCGCCCATCAGGGGCGGCTCGCGGCCGCGGACGTCGATCCCGCGCGATGGCCGGACGCCGCGCTCGCGCTGCTCGACGAGGGCGCGGGGGATCCGGCGTGGGCGCGCGCGCTGGCCGCCGACCCGGACCGCGCGCGGCGGGAGAAGCTCGCGGCCTGCCCCGGCCTGCCGCCCGACGTGGTGGCGGCGCTCGCGGCGGACCCGGACGCCGGGGTCGTCGCCGAACTCGCCCTGTGGACCGGATCCACGGAGCTGGCCGCCCGGCTCGCCGCGCACCCGCACGCCGAGGTCCGCGTCGCGGCGGCGCACAACGAGGCGACACCGCCCGCTGTGCTCGCCGCGCTGCTCACGGGTGCGGGGCCGGACGGGGAGGCGTGGGCCCTGCCGCGGCACTGCCGGATCTGCGTCCACGACCCCGCGCGCCCGGACCCCGGCGGCGGCCTGCCGGGCGGTGACGCCTGCGACGGGACCCACCGGTCCGCCGTCCACCGCGCGCAGGCAGGCGCGCTGGGCAACCCCGCCACCCCCGCGGAAGCCGCCGCGGGCTTCGCCGGTCACCCCTCGGGCGAGCTGCGCATGCTGCTCGCCGGTCGGCCCGGCCTGCCACCGGAAGTGTGCGCACTGCTGGCCCGCGACCCGCTGCCGGGAGTCCGCGCCACCCTCGCCGCCAACCCCGCGCTCGGCGCGGACCTGATCCGCACCCTGGCGGACGACCCGGATCCGTACGTGCGGCGCGCCGCCGCCGACAATCCGCGCATACCGCTCGGCGTCCTCGTGGGGCTGGCCGGGCGCGCCCGGGTCGGCGCGGCCCTGCTGCCCCGGATCGCCGCGTGTTCGGCGGCGGAGACCGAGGAGTTGGCCACCTCCGCCGATCCCGCGGCCCGCATGCTCGTGGCCTTCCGCCGTGACCTGCCGCCCGCGCTGCGGGACCTGCTGGCGGGCGACGGCGACGCGCGCGTGGCCAAGGCCGTCGCCCCGCATCCGGGACTTTCCGAGGCGCGGCTGCTCGACATGATCGGCCGTCACCACGTCCGCGTCCTCGCGAAGGTGGCGGCCAACCCGGACGCGACCCCCGCGGTGCTCGACGAGATCGTCCGGCGGGCCGTGCCCGCCGCCCGCAAGGCGCTGCGAGAGGTCGCCCGGCACCCGGCGGCACCGGTGGGCGCGCTGCTCGTGTGCGTGGGGGACGACCGGGCGCGGCGCGAGGCCGCCGGGCATCCCGCGCTGCCGCCGCGGGTCGTCGTGGATCTGCTCGCGGACCCGGATCCGTATGTGGTGGCGGCCGCCGCGGGCAATCCCGTGCTGGTGGGGGAGGTGGCGGGCGGGCTGGGCGGGGCTTGCTGACGGCCCGTGTATTACGGGTGAATGAGGCGGTGCCCAGGTCATTCACGGCGTAAACATCCACAGCGTGCACAGTGGACTTTTGCGACTGTACAGAAAGCGGGTTTGCGGGGCATAATCGGCCGCCTGAGCCAACTGGCTACAGATCAGAAGACTTTCGGCGGCGAGACGCCTCGCAGGCCATCGGGTTCGTCTCCCGCCGTTCCGGTGTCGAGCAGCGGCCCCTGTCTGCCTGCACCTGGCTGCCCGACCAGCATTCAGGGAGCATCCTCACAGTGCATGCCATATCCAGACGAGCCGTTGCCGCTGTCGCCGGGGCGACGATCGCCCTGACGGTCGGCGGGATCGGTACCGCCTCCGCCAACGGCGGCCACAACGGCGGCGGCAACAACGGCGGGAACAACGGCGGCGGGCACAGCAACTGCGCCCCGCTCGGCGTGACGTACAAGGTGGACGGCGGCCGCTGGACGACGGCCGGGCGGATCGGCGGGGACACCGCGCCGGGGAAGATCACCGTCAAGCTGACGTCCTCCCCGGGCAAGAACTGCTCCTACACGGTGTCGCTGGCCTCCTACAGCGCCGAGGGCCCGGCCTGGGAGAACTCCGGCCACCAGGACTTCCTCGGCTGGGACACCGCCACCCTGGACAGCAAGCACAACTCCGCGACGCTGGACGTCAGCGGGCACGCCCCGGACTGCTTCGGCCAGGTCGACCTCTACGGCAACGGCACCCAGTACGACGGCGGTACGGGTGAGGGCCACGGCGCCCTGCCGCACTTCCCGGACTCGGCCACCCCGACCGACCTGATCACCGCCTGGAACGGCGGGCACAAGTGCGAGACCTCGCCGTCGCCGTCCCCCACCGAGACCACGGACTCCCCGAGCCCGTCCCCGACCGAGACCACGGACTCGCCGAGCCCCTCGCCGACCGAGACCACGGACAGCCCGAGCCCGTCGCCGAGCGTGGGTGACACCTCCTCGCCCTCCCCGACCGCGACCGGCCCGACCAGCACCGCCGCGCCGACCGGCACCCCGTCCGTGCCCCCGGCCACCGGCAGCAGCAACGGCACCGGCAACCTCGCCGAGACCGGCAGCAACAGCTCCCAGAAC